>JAHAYX010000059.1 GCA_018384365.1 Clostridiaceae bacterium | reverse complement strand
TGAGCCTGGCGGGGTGTTCGTAAAACAGTTGATCCTCCCTATGATGATTGGTCATAGGGAGGATTTTCCATTTCGCAATGGCGCGGTAACGCCCAGGGCTCCCTTGTGTAATCCCTCCGTCACGGCTTCGCCGTGCCACCACCCTTTACACAAGGGAGGCTTTGGTGCTGCTCAAAATCGCAGATCGTACAGTACACCGAAATGTGTATAGAAGTGTGCCTTTATCATTTCGCGAAATTGGAATTGTAAATTATACTATTACATTACAGGGGAAAATACAAGAACAGCCACCGTAGTGCAAACTGCGGTGGCTGTTGCTGTCTATGGACTCTGCGCTTTTCATCCCCGGCGGTTTTTTCACTGCAAACCGCATTAATAATCAAACTCGCCGCGCATGGATTCGTCGTTTTCCACCCAATCGCGCTGGACATCCACCACGTCATATTCCTCGTGATTTCTGCGAATGACCACACGGGCGATACCCGCATTGATGATCTGGCGCTTGCACATACTGCAGGAATTGGCGTTTTTGATGTACTCGCCTGTGGAAACCTCGCGGCCAACGAGGTACATCGTGGAGCCGATCATCTGGTCGCGCGACGCACTGATAATGGCGTTGGCTTCCGCATGAACACTGCGGCACATTTCATAGCGGGTTCCGCGCGGAATGTTGTTTTTCTCGCGGTAGCAATAGCCAATGTCGTTGCAGTTCGCGCGGCCGCGCGGCGCACCAACATAACCGGTTGAAATCACCTCGTCGTTTTTCACGATAATCGCGCCATAGTGCCGGCGGATACAGGTGCAGCGCTCCAAAACAACTTCCGCAATATCCAGATAATAGTTTTCCTTGTCACGCCTGTTCATGAGCACCTCCAAATTTTCCTTCATCCAAAAGCCCGGCAAAATCCTGCTGGCGCAGGGCTTCAAACAGGACGATTGCCACACTGTTGGAAAGATTCAGACTCCGGATCTCGCCGGACATCGGGATACGGATCGCGTGATCCAAATTCTCAAGAATCAGTTCCTCCGGCAGCCCACGCGTCTCCCGGCCAAAGAAAATATAATCGCCGTCGCGGTAGTCCGCATCCGTATAGCGGTGCGCCGCCTTTGTGGAAGTGTACCAGCACCGCTGCGGCTGGCAGGTTTCGAAAAAATCCTCCAGATTTTCGTAAATCCGGATGTCGACAAAATGCCAATAATCCAGCCCGGCGCGTTTGAGTTCCCGGTCTGTCGTTTGGAAGCCCAACGGTTTGATCAAATGCAGACGGCAGCCCGTTGCCGCGCAGGTTCGTACGATATTGCCCGTATTGGATGGGATCTCCGGGGCAAGCAAAACGATGTTAAACATCCTCGTCCTCCTCTTCCGGATTGGCAGTTTCAGGCGTCCAGACGGCGTCAGCAAATGCCTTTCCGTTTTCCATCAGCCAGCTTCCCCGCGCCTGCTGTGTAAACGAGAGAAGCGTCAGGTTCATATAGGGGCGGACATACAACGCCACCAGGCCGCAGGTGAAGCTTGCCAGCAGAAACCAGCCCAAAAAGCTGAGCAGCAATTCAAAGAACTCCCATCTTCTGCCCTGCATGAAGAGACTGCACTCCCGAAAAACTTCCCGGATGTGCATATTGGGGTGCGCCGCCAAGACAAAAAATGCCGGTAGATAAGCACACACACGCACCGCTGTCAATATCGCACCGATCAGGACCAGCAGCGTGAGCAAACCGGAAAGGAAAACTACTGCGCCTACTGCCATTTCCTTTACCTGTGCCGTGATAAACAGAATCGTCAGCACCGGAATTCCCAGAAAAGCTGCCGCCCACACCAGGGAAATGCCGAGAAACCAGAGTGTTGCGCCAAAAGCCTTGAAGGTAAGACGCAGATCGCCAAGCCAGCTGAACACTTCGCGGATTTTCTGGCAGCGCTGCATGGACAACTCAGAGAACCAGGCGTAAGCACCCATCGTCAAAGGGCTTGATAAAAGTGTTGCGCCCAGAGAAATGCCGTAAAACAACAAAATCTTCGGATAATATACAGAAAGGTCCGGCGCATTCAAAAGACTGTCCGCCGATGGCAGAACAAGCCCGGCGGCATAGCCGCCGAGCATTGTAACCGCACTTGTAATCAGTGTTACCGCCATGCAAACGCCGAAATTGGTCAAAAACATACTTTTTGCGCGCAATTTCAGCAAAACTCTCAATCGCCGCCTGAATTCCATGTCCTATCCTTTCCAAAAAAGGGCGTATTCCTGCCTGATACGGCACAGCGCGGCAGAAATTCCGTTACAGCAGCCAGTCCGGCATATCGTCCGGATCCTCAGGCTCGTCCGGATCGGCGGGTGCATCGGGATCTGTCGGTTCATCCGGATCGGTGGGCGCATTGGGATCTGTCGGCTCGTCCGGGTCCGTTGGTTCATCCGGCTCATCCGGAACACTCGGGGTATCCGGTTCGTCCTTCTTCGGCACATACAGCACCGTGCCGTCCTCTAAAACTTCCGCCTCCTCGGCATTGATCAGAATCACCTTGTCGAGCTTGGAATAGGTGCTGACATTTTCCTGCGTGCGGGATACCTCAACGCCGTTTTCCTTCACAACACGGTAAACCTTCACCGTGTATCCGTTATAACCGCCGTTTTTCACGGAAGTCTGCCCAACCGCGACATCCTCACTGATCTCGTACTTCGTTTCGTATTCCGTGTAAGAGGTCACGGTATGTTCCATCGTAACCGTCTTGTTTCGGGTTTCATCCGTCAGCGTGCCATAGAACTCACAGAGTACATAGTTGGATTCCTGTACGATTTTAATCAGAATCGCATAATCCGTATTATTGACAAACTTAAAGTCAATATTGCTGCCGTAGGCCACCGTTGCGTCCTCACCAAGCTCCGTATACGTAACAGTATACCGATGGTTCTTGCGCTCGGTGATTTCCAGATCGGCGCCGACCGCCGCCATGTACAGAGTGGACGACACCTGGCAGATGCCGCCGCCTACGCCGTCGGCTATTTCGCCGGCCAGATAAATGGCCGCGTCCTTAAAGCCTGCGGCATAAGTGCGTTCTCCGACAATTTTATTGAAGGAGAACTCATCGCCCGGATACAGAATCGTTCCGTCAATTTTCTCGCAGGCCAGTGCAATATTGGCGGTACGGTTGACATTGTTTTTGTTCAGGGTCGTTTTCGCTGTGGAAATCAGATCATTATAGGTAAAATAGACAATATCCTCGCGCTTCACTTCCGCTTCCACCACGGTCAGCGGGATTCTGTATACGTTTCCGTCCGGTCCGCTGCCGGTCGTTGCAAGAATCGCAGCAGCAGCCGTCACATCCAGCGCCACTCCGTTCTCCTCCGGTACGACAACGGGATTGTCCGGATCCGTCACTTCGTCCAGGAACGCGTCAACCGGCTCGCGGTCGATTTCTTTTTTCAGCGCTTCCAGGTCAATATTGTCGCGGCCGCCGATTCCTGTCGTCAGCAGGATGTCGCCGGAGGTATTGTTCTCAAATTTCGCCAGCATGGCCTTGGATATCGTCAGCGGGTCGATATACCGCTCAGCGGTTCCCACAGTCAGGATCAGCACATCGTCCTGGACCTCATATGTAGTCCCGGATTCCGAAACGTTGACCTTGTCCGCAATATTTTTTGCAATTCTGTCAAACGCGTCCAGATTATAGGTATAATTGAATGCAACCGTGTATCCGCTCATCCGCGCTCTGAAAACAGCGCCGACACGGGAGAAGAAGCTGCCCTCCCGCCCGAATTGATAGGCTTCTGCCGCAGCCGCATCCGCGCTGTACCGGATATCCAGATCGGCCGGCGTGACCGGGAAGGAATCCTCGTCCACCACGACGTTGAAGGTCATATTCTCCAGCACGGACTTCATCTGCGCCTCCAGAGCCGCCGATGCTTCATGCCGCGACAGGCCGGACAGATCCACGCCGGCCGCCGTTACGCCGTCGTAAATCCCGTCATGGTTATATACCTGAAGCGCAAGGTATCCGAATGTGCCGCCTACGAGTATAAAAACGGCAATCAGAGCAATCAAAATTGCCATATAGGAGCGGTATCTGCTGTTTTTCCGTCCTTTTCTGGTGTTTCCGGATGTTTTTCTGCCTGCCGCAGGAGTATTTCCCTTGTTCATTGTATTAGCCATTTATCGAAACCTCATAATGATTCTTTTCAGATTCTTTCGCGGAACGCTTTACATTGCTCCGCGCCATATGTATAGTATAAGGTATAAACCTTTTGTTGGCAAGAAGTCAACCGCAGAAATTCATCATTTTTATGGAGCGGAAATTATGAAACATAGACACCACCTCCTCTTCCTCTGGGTTTTATTACTCGCCCTGTTTCTCTCATCCTGCGTTCTGCCCTATGAGCCGGTGGAGCTGGATCCCGACGGGCTCTTTGTCCTTTTTATGGACGTCGGGCAGGCGGACTGCATCCTGATCATACAGGGCGAACACGCTATGCTGGTGGATACCGCAACCTACGACCGCTATGACACCATCGCGGGGTATCTTGATTTGTTCGGTGTCACGGCGCTGGACGCACTGGTTCTCACGCATCCGCACGCCGACCACATCGGCTCCGCCGCAGCACTGATGGAAGACTATCCGGTCGGACAGGTTTTCCTGCCCGACGCCATTACAACGACCAAAACCTTCGAGCGCACGCTCGACGCTATCCTGGAAAACGATATCCCCGCCTCTGCGCCGCAGCCGGGCGACACCTATCTGCTTGGCGAAGCCCTGCTCACGTTCCTCTCCCCGCCCGCAGGCGCGGCATTTGAGGAGCTGAACGACAGTTCCATCGCCTTCATTCTGGATTATAACGGAATCGGCATGATGTTTACCGGCGATATGGGAAAGGATATGGAGTATCAGATTCTGGACGCCGGTTATGATATCCGGTGTGACCTGATCAAAGTTTCGCATCATGGCTCCCGTACGGCTTCCTGCCAGGATTTTGTAGAGGCAGTTTCTCCCCGCTGGGCCATTTTCACCACCATGCAGGATTCGCCGGACGGCTTGCCGAAGCAGCAGACCATTGCCCGTTATGAGGATATCGGCGCCCGGCTTTATTTTACGCACACCGACGGCAGCATTGCAGCCGAGGTCTCGGGCTCCACGCTGCGCGTGTATCCTTTTGATCAGGCTTTTGAAGATTAGACGACAGAAAGGGCGGTAACGTTTCATGAAACTGACAATCGACCGGTTTGAAGAGTTCTTTGCAGTCTGCGAATGTGAGGACGGCACCCTCGTCCGCGTGCCGAAAGAGGAGCTGCCGGAGGACGCGCGCGAGGGCAGCATCCTGGAAAGACACGATGGCGGATTCGCACTTTGCCGCAAGGCGGAGCATATCCTGCGCGAACGCATGGAGAACAAGCTCGCCGCAATATTGAAAAAGAAGTGATTTTTCACGCTTTACGCATTTTTCAATAAGCGAAATGTACAAAACAGTACCGCTCGCGTGCTTTTTATTAGTTCATTAGCTAAAACAAACAAAAAACAACTTTTGCCCTTGCTTTTTCCGGATAAATGACGTATAATACGTTGGAATGGCAAGAAAAAGCGCATAATACAAGAATTGCTGAAATATGAAAGGAGCACTCAAAATGACTTACAACAAAAAAAGCATCGAAGACATTTGTGTGAAAGACAAAAAAGTCCTTGTGCGTTGTGACTTTAACGTGCCGCAGGACGAAAATCTGAACATTACCGACGAGACCCGTATCCTCGGTGCTCTCCCCACGATCAAATATTTGAAGGAGCATGGCGCTGCTGTGATCCTTTGCTCCCACCTCGGCCGTCCGAAGGGCGAATTCAACCCGAAGTACTCCCTCGCACCTGTTGCCAAGCGCCTTGGCGAGCTGCTGGGCTGCGAAGTCAAGATGGCAACCGACGTAATCGGCGAGAGCGCCCATGCCATGGCCGCTTCCCTGAAGTCCGGTGAGATCGGCATGATCGAAAACGTCCGCTTCCATAAGGAAGAGGAAAAGAATGACGCCGCTTTTGCAAAAGAGCTCGCTTCCATGGCTGAGATCTATGTCAACGACGCATTCGGCACCGCACACCGTGCACACGCTTCCACCGCCGGCGTTGCCAACTATCTGCCGGCAGTCTGCGGCTTCCTGATTCAGAAGGAAATCAGCATCATGGGCAAGGCTCTTTCCGATCCGAAGCGTCCCTTCGTCGCAGTTCTCGGCGGCGCTAAGGTTTCCGACAAGATCGGCGTCATCAACAACCTCCTCGAGAAGGTTGACACCATCATCATCGGCGGCGCTATGGCTTACACCTTCATTAAGGCACAGGGCGGCTCCATCGGCACCTCCAGATGCGAAGACGACAAGCTCGAGTATGCTTCCGAAATGCTGAAGAAGGCAGCAGACAAGGGCGTTCGTTTCCTCCTCCCGGTTGATAATCTTGCAGCTGATCACTTTGCAGCAGATGCCACTCCTGTTGTTGTGGATTCCGAGCATATTCCGGAGAACATGATGGGTCTCGACATCGGCCCGAAGACCGTTGCCCTGTATGAGGAAGCAATCCGCGATGCAGGTACGGTTGTCTGGAACGGCCCGATGGGCGTCTTTGAGTTCGAAGCTTTCGCAGGCGGCACGCGCTCCGTTGCAGCGGCTGTTGCGAATTCCAACGCAATCTCCATCATTGGCGGCGGCGACTCTGCGGCTGCTGTTGAACAGCTTGGTTTTGCAGATAAGATGACCCACATTTCCACCGGCGGCGGCGCTTCCCTGGAGTTCCTTGAAGGTCTTGAGCTGCCCGGCATCGCCTGCCTGCAGGATAAATAATGGAGGACAACTGAAATGAATCTGAGATACCGTAAAACGATCATCGCCGGCAACTGGAAAATGAACAAAACGCCGGCTGCCACCCGTCAGCTGATTGAAGAACTGAAGCCCCTGGTCTCCAAGGCCAAGTGGTGTGACATCGTTCTTTGCGTTCCGTTTGTGGACATCCCCAATGCCATCAAGGCCACGAAGGGTGCCAAAATCGCCATCGGCGCACAGAATATGCACTACGAAGCCAGCGGCGCATACACCGGAGAAATCTCTGCTGATATGTTGACCGAACTGGGCGTGAAATATGTCATTATCGGTCACTCCGAGCGCAGACAGTATTTTGCAGAGACTGACGCCACCGTCAATCTCAAGGTCCATGCAGCTTTGAAGGCCGGCCTGCGCCCCATCGTGTGCGTCGGCGAGAGCCTTGAGCAGCGCGATCTCGGCATCACAATTGAGCACATCCGTCTCCAGGTGAAGTCCGCTCTCAGCGGCGTGGATGCCACGAACATCAAACGCATCGTCATCGCTTATGAGCCCATCTGGGCCATCGGCACCGGACGTACCGCCACTTCCGACCAGGCTGAAGAAGTCTGCGGCGCAATCCGTGACTGCATCCGTGAGATGTACGGCGCTCGTGTTGCCAGAAGTGTCACAATCCAGTACGGCGGTTCCATGAATGCCTCGAATGCGGCGGAACTGCTCTCCAAGCCCAATGTTGACGGCGGCCTGATCGGCGGCGCTTCCCTGAAGCCTGTTGACTTCGCAACGATCGTAAACGCGGCAAATCAGTAATTTCGACTTTTGGGAGGCAGGACGGTCTATCATCCTGTCTCCCACAGTTTTTTAGGGAGTTTGAGTATGAGAAAGCCTTTGATTCTGATCATTATGGACGGTTTCGGCGTAAACGCTGACAAAAAGGGCAACGCAGTAGCCGCAGCGGCAACCCCGAACCTCGATCGCATCTTCTCCACCTATCCGTATACCACCATCGGTGCTTCCGGTATGGACGTTGGCCTTCCGGACGGCCAGATGGGCAACAGCGAAGTCGGCCACACGAATATCGGCGCCGGCCGCGTTGTTTATCAGGAGCTGACCCGCATCACCAAGTCCATTCAGGACGGCGACTTCTTTGAAAACGAAGCACTGGCAGGTGCCGTTGACAATTGCCTGAAAAACGGCACGGCACTGCATCTCATCGGCCTGATGTCCGACGGCGGCGTGCACAGCCACAACACCCATCTGTGGGGCCTTCTGGAGCTGGCAAAGCGCCGTGGCCTTGACCGCGTTTACATCCACTGCATCACGGACGGCCGTGACGTCCCCCCGCAGTCCGGCGCGGACTTCGTTGCCGAATGCGTTGCAAAAACGAAGGAAATCGGTGTCGGCAAGATTGCGACGGTAATGGGCCGCTATTATGCCATGGACCGTGAACTCAAGTGGGACCGCGTCAGCCAGGCCTATGCCGCCATGGTGTACGGCGAAGGCGTGAAAAACGCCGATCCGGTGGACGCCATCCGCAAGAGCTACGCCGACGGCGTGACCGACGAGTTTGTGAAGCCGGTTGTCTGCACCAACGAAAAGATTTCCGCCAACGACTCCGTCATCTTCTATAACTTCCGTCCGGACCGTGCCCGTGAAATCACCCGTTCGTTCGTGGACGAAGCCTTTGACGGCTTTGAGCGCCGCGCCTTCTTCCCGCTTTATTATGTCTGCATGACGCAGTATGACGCGACTATGCCGAACGTTCACATCGCCTTCGCGCCGAAGACCATTGATATGCCGTTTGGTGAGGTTGTTTCCAAGCTTGGCATGAAGCAGCTCCGTATCGCAGAGTATACCAAATACGCACATGTAACGTATTTCTTCAACGGCGGCGTTGAAACTGTCTTTGACGGCGAGGATCGCGTGCTGATCGATTCCCCGAACGTCCCGACCTATGACCTCCAGCCGGAGATGAGTGCCTACACCGTCACCGACGAGGTAATCCGCCGCATGGATTCCGGCGAATACGGCGCAATCATCCTGAACTTTGCGAACTGCGACATGGTTGGCCATACCGGCGTGATGGATGCAGCCGTTTCCGCTGTTGAGGCAGTGGATACCTGCGTTGGTCGCGTGGTTGACCGTATGCTGGAGCTGGGCGGTATCGCTGTTATTACGGCAGACCACGGCAACGCCGAGCAGATGCTCGATGCAGACGGCGTGACGCCTTTCACGGCGCACACGACGAATCTTGTCCCGTTCTGCATCTGCGGCGCCGGCGAGATGGAACTTCGCCAGCACGGCGGCAAGCTTGCCGATATCGTACCGACGATGTTCGACCTGATGGGCATTGAAAAACCCGCCCAGATGGATGGCGAGTCTATCATCGAGAAAAAGTAACAAGTGCATGAAATTTTTGAAATTCCACTTGTATTTTTTCAAAATTTCTGTATAATTATTTTATATACTGAACGTCATTCGTGTCTCCGAATTTGTGCGAGAGACACAAGTCACAGCAAATTTAATGCCATATTTGGAGGTACGCATCAATGTTCAGAAATTTGCCTGTATTCGCAACCAAGCTCATGGCTGCAACCGGCACCACCGGCCAGGACATGACCACTGCCGATATGCTGCTGCAGCTTCTCCCCTTCGTTTTGATTATCGTGGTCTTCTATTTCATCCTGATCCGTCCGCAGCGCAAGCGCGACAAAGAGGATGAAGCCATGAGAAACAATCTGGAAGTCGGCGACGTTGTCACAACCCGCGGTGGTATTGTTGGCAAGATCACCAACATCAAGGACGATCAGATCACCATCCAGACCGGTTCTGATTCTGTCAAGATCCGCGTCATGCGCTGGGCTGTTGCGAGAAAAGAAGAAAAGATTTCCGACTAAGCAGTACGCATAAAGATTTCCCCCCGAGAATATATTCTATCGAATATATTTCGGGGGGATTTTGCTTTGATCAGAGATTCATTAAACGAAAAGACCGGAGTTTTCGCTCTTCTGCCCGCCATGCTTATTTTCACCGTCATCGGGATGATCGTCACACTGCTGACAGCGCTTTTGCTGGCAGTCCTGATTTCAAAAGGGATTGTGCCGGAAAGCGCACGAAACATTACGGCGCTGTGCTGCGTGCCGGGCACCTTTCTTGCCGGCTTTTTCACGGCAAAACGCGCCGGGCGCCGTATTTTGCCCATGGGATTGCTTGCAGGCGGATGTTTTTTACTGCTGCTCCTGCTGATCAGCTTCGTTTTTCTGCCGGAACTGGAAACTTGGAACGGGTTCCCCGGTATCCTGGCTGCCTGCGCAGGCGGCAGCGCGGCAGGTGCGCTCTGCGCCGCAGGCATGAGAAAACGCTGACGCTTCGTCCTGTGACGAAACGCCAGCGTAAAAAAACACAGATGCCTCTGATGCGGATCAGTCCAATCCCAGCGTCAGCTGCTGCTCCGGCTGATCGGCCGGCGACAGCTTTGCACCGGCTGCCGGCAGCGTACGGGAGCGATAGCGTTTGGGGTCCGCAAGCGTGACTTGCGCAAGCAGCTTTGTCGACTCCACGCGCTGTCCTGCCTTCAGGGTCATCACGCCCACGCCGATCGTATCGCGCGTTGTTTTCGGCGTCAGCAGAGCCGTGTTCAAAAGCAGCATACGCCCCGCGGAGGAATACAGCGCAATTTCCGTTTCCTCGCGGATATGGAACGCCGCAACCAGCGGCGATTTATCGCTGTAAGCAGAGGTTAAGCGGCGGCGGTTCGTCTTTGTCTCAAACGTGTTCGCCAAAACGCGGGCCACCTTGCCATTTTCAAATACATACAAGAGTCCGCCGCTGTAATCGCCCGGCAAGAATGCAAAAACCGGCAGTTCTCCATCTTCCATGCCCAGCTTTGCCGGGATGTACTCACCTAAAACGCTGGCTTTCACATCTTCAAACTCCGAAAGCCGCGATTTATAGGCCTGCGCCTGATTGGTCAGGAAGATGATTTCCTCTGCATTTCGGGCTTCAAAGGTCTGCGAAACGGCGTCCCCTTCCTTGAGTTTCTGTTCGCTGCTCATGCGCAGGGACTGCGGCGTGATTTTCTTAAAATACCCCTCGCGGGAGAGGAACAGGTGCACCGGATAATCCGGAGTCGTGTCCTCCTCCTCGACGGCATCCTGTTCATCTTCTTCCACGATGATGGTACGGCGCGGTGCGCCGTATTTTTTTGCAATCTCGCCCAATTCCTTAATGATGACATTCCGCAGCTTGGCTTTGCTGCCGACAAGTTCTTCCAAAGAGGCAATCTCTGCCTCCAGCGAGGAGGTTTCCTCCACCCGCTTCAGAATATACTGCCTGTTGATGTTGCGCAGACGGATTTCCGCAACAAACTCGGCCTGTGTTTCATCAATGCCGAAGCCAATCATCAGATTCGGCACGACCTCGCTCTCCTCCTCGGTTTCCCGGATGATGGCGATTGCGCGGTCGATATCGAGCAGAATCTTACCCAGACCCTTCAGTAAATGCAGGCGCTCGCGCTTGCGCTTCAGATCAAAATAGACGCGGCGGCGGATGCACTCCGTACGCCAGGCCGTCCACTCCTCCAGGATACGCCGGACGCCCAGCACCATCGGCGTGCCTGCAATCAAAATGTTGAAGTTGCAGCTGAAGCTGTCCTCCAGCGTCGTCAGTTTGCAGAGCTTCTGCATGAGCTTTTCGGGATCTACGCCGCGCTTTAAGTCGATCGCAATCTTCAGGCCGTTAAGATCCGTTTCATCACGCATATCTGCGATTTCACGGATGCGCCCCGCTTTGATCAGCTCTGCCGTCTTGTCCATAATGGCCTCAACGGTCGTCGTATAGGGGATTTCATAAATTTCAATCAGGTTCCCCTGCTTTTCGTATCTCCAACGAGCGCGGATGCGGAAGGAGCCGCGTCCCGTTTCATAGATCTGCTCCAACTGCGCGCGGTTATAAAGCAGCTCGCCGCCGGTTGGAAAATCCGGCGCAAGCAGCGTTGTCATGATGTCATGTCTGGGATTCCGGATCAGTTCAATCGTTGTACGGCAGACCTCCGCCAGGTTAAAGCTGCACAGCGTGCTTGCCATGCCAACAGCGATGCCCTGATTGGCATTGACTAAAACATTGGGGAACGCCGTTGGCAGCAGCGTCGGTTCCAGCATGGTATTGTCATAGTTTGGGACAAAATCGACTGCTTCCTGATCGATATCGCGAAAAAACTCCGCCGTAATGGCGTCCAGCTTCACCTCGGTATAACGCGGCGCAGCATAGGCCATGTCGCGGGAATAACATTTACCAAAGTTGCCCTTGGAGTCAATCAACGGATGCAGCAGCGCGCCGTTTCCGCGCGCCAGACGCACCAGCGTGTCATAAATCGCCTGGTCGCCGTGCGGGTTCAGCTTCATGGTCTGTCCGACCACGTTGGCAGACTTGGTACGCTGCCCATGCAGCAGGTTCATTTTATACATCGTGTAAAGCAGCTTCCGGTGCGAGGGCTTGAAACCGTCGATCTCCGGAATGGCACGGGAGACAATCACGCTCATTGCATACGGCATAAAGTTCGTGATCAGTGTTTCCGTGATACCCTGCTCGTCCACCATCGCAGGAACCAGAACTTCTTCCTGCTTCGTTTCTTTTTTCTTTTTCGGAGGCATTTTATTCACCCGTTACCTTATGAAATATCGGCAAGTTCCAGATATTGCGCGCCGTTTTCGGCAATATATTCTTTGCGCCCGGTCAGATTATCACCCAGCAGCAGTTCAAAAATCTCTGCCGTGTGCGCGGCGTCCTCCGGCATGACGCGGATGAGGCGGCGCGACGCAGGGCACATCGTCGTTTTCCACATCATTTCGGGTTCGTTTTCGCCAAGACCCTTGGAACGGTTCAGCGTGTACTTCGTATTGCCAAGACGCTCCAGTATTTCCGCTTTTTCGCGCTCGTTATAGGCAAACTCCGAGCCATCTTTCGTTACAATTTCAAACAGCGGGCTTTCTGCAATGTAAACATAGCCCTGTTCAATCAGTGTGGGCGTCAAACGGTAAAGCATTGCAAGAATCAGTGTACGGATCTGGAAGCCGTCGTAATCCGCATCCGTGCAGATGATAATTTTGTTCCAACGCAGATTTTCGAGATCAAAGGCTGTAAGGTCTTTGGACATTTTCTTGGTTTCCACGCCGCATCCCAGCACCTTCACAAGGTCTGTGATGATTTCGCTCTTGAAAATCCGGTCATAGCCAACCTTCAGGCAGTTCAGAATCTTGCCGCGTACCGGCATGATTGCCTGAAATTCCGCGTCGCGTCCCAGTTTTACGGAACCGAGCGCAGAATCACCCTCCACAATATACAGCTCCCGCCGGGAGGTATCCTTCGTGCGGCAGTCCACAAATTTCTGCACGCGGTTTGCAATGTCAATGGAACCGGCGAGCTTCTTTTTCAGATTCTGGCGCGCGCTCTCTGCCTGTTCGCGGCTGCGCTTATTGACAAGCACCTGCGCAGCAATGCGGTCGGCCTCCGTGCGGTTTTCAATAAAGTAAACCTCCAGCTGCGCACGCAGAAACTCATTCATCGCGTCCTGTATGAACTTGTTGGTAATCGCCTTCTTGGTCTGATTTTCATAGGAGGTCTGCGTGGAAAAGCAGTTGGTCACAATGACCAGACAGTCAAAAACATCCGCCGCCGAAATACGGCTTTCGCCCTTTGTATAGCGGTTATTCTGCCGCAGATAAGAGTCAATTGCATAAATAAATGCGTTTTTCACGGCGTTTGCCGGCGCACCGCCGTATTCCAGCCAGGAGGAGTTGTGGTAATACTCCGCCACGCTGACCGTGTTGGAAAAACAGAAGGAAACGCCGATTTTCAGCTTATAGTCCGGCTTGTCCGCGCGGTCACGTCCGCGGCGCTCCGCACTCCACGTCTGTACTGTGGTCATGGGGTTCTCCCCTGCCAGTTCCGTCACATAGTCGGTAATGCCGTTTTCATATAAAAATTCCCGGGTTTCAAATTTTCCGTTTTCAAGCTGGTTGCGGAATACGAATTTCAGTCCGGCATTCACAACCGCCTGCCGCTTTAAGGTATCTTCATAATAGGAAACCGGAATATCAATATCCGTAAATACCTGCAAATCCGGTTTCCAGTGATGGATGGTTCCCGTTTTCTTGCGGTCAACGGGTTCCTTTTTCATGTTTCCAACGATTTCGCCATGTTCAAAATGCAGGGAATACTTAAAACCGTCACGGCGAACCGTGACATCCATATATTCAGACGAATACTGCGTGGCGCACGCGCCCAGGCCGTTTAAGCCAAGCGAAAATTCATAATTCTCGCCGGAATCATTGTTATATTTGCCGCCGGCATACAATTCGCAGAAAATGAGTTCCCAGTTATAGCGCCCTTCCCGCTCGTTGTAATCCACCGGCATACCACGCCCGAAATCCTCCACCTCAATGGAGTGATCCTGATAGCGCGTCACGTAAATCACGTCGCCGAAGCCTTCCCGCGCTTCGTCGATGGAGTTTGACAGAATTTCAAAAACTGCGTGCTGACAGCCCTCTATGCCGTCGGAGCCAAAAATAACCGCCGGACGCCGCCGGACACGGTCCGCTCCTTTTAAGGAAGTAATGCTATCGTTGTCATATGAGGCACGTTTTGCCATGTTATACCTGCCTTCTGCTTGTATTTTGTGATATTTTCTGTATGAGGTATCAATATATTGTACCCTGTTTTCCCGTTCCTGTCAATAGTTAACATAATGTCACAAGCTCCGGAAAATTTCCGGATTCCCGGCGTTTTTGGAATGGCAGTGGTGTAAACGGGTAAAATAGTTGCGATGGGAGATGAGCGGGTATGATCACATTACAGGGAATCCGAAAAGTGTATCCGGCCGGCAGCGGCGCAGTGTGTGCGCTGCGAGGCATTGATCTGGAAATCGCAGAGGGGGAATTTGTCTCCATCGTGGGGCGCTCCGGCTCCGGAAAATCCACGCTGATGAACATTCTGGGCTGTCTGGATACGCCCACCTCCGGTGAGTATATCCTGCGCGGACAGAGCCTGGCCCATGCACCTGCCGGTGTGCGCGCGGAAATCCGGAACCGGGAGATCGGATTCATTTTTCAGGGCTATAACCTCGCGCCGCGCCTGAGTGCGTTGGAAAACGTGGAACTGCCCTTGATGTTCCGCGGCATGCCGCGCGGCGAACGGCACAGGCTCGCCAAATCGGCACTTGAGGCCGTCGGCCTTGGCGAACGGATGCAGCACTATCCCGCTCAGCTCTCCGGCGGACAGCAGCAGCGCGTTGCCATCGCACGCGCCATTGCCGCGCATCCGCCCGTGATCCTGGCGGACGAGCCAACCGGCAGTCTCGACCGCTCCGCCGCGGAAGATTGCCTGGCTCTGCTTGGCGATCTGAACCGCCTGGGCCACACGGTGATACTGATCACACACGACGCGGCATCTGCTGCGCGTGCAGACCGGATTCTGACGATTGAGGACGGAGTTTTACGGACAGGAACATAGAAATTCTCTGCAAATTCCACAAGACAGATTGTATTGCGTGCAAAGCTGTTGTAAAATAGGCACAGAATTCTATTTCAGAAAGGGGATCCCTTCCATGAGCGTATTACACGATGTTACCAATCTGCATCTTCCCGATATTTTTGCGTATCCCACGCCTGTCGCACCGGAAGAAATGACGCTGCCGCTTTTTAAAAGCCGCCGCGCAGACATTCTGGCGCTGCTTGCGCGCGAGGAATACGGTGAAATCCCGTCGCTTGCGTGCAGTGTAAGCTATCAGGTGGGCGAAAACCGTCGTTTTGGCGGCGGCAGCGCCGAATTTTACGCCGTGACCGTCACCGTTTCCACGGAAAAGGGCAGCCACAGCTTCCCGCTTTACTGCGTCATTCCCGTGGAAAACCGTCCCTGCCCCGCATTCCTGCACATCAACTTCCGCGATCCCGTCCCGGACGCATATATGCCCTCGGAAGAGATCAGTGACAACGGATTTGCCTGCTTCTCCTTCTGTTATAACGATGTAACACGCGATAACGCCGACTTTACGGACGGTCTGGCCGGTCTTTTGTACCCGGACGGAAAGCGCGCTCCTGCCGATCCCGGTAAGATTTCCCTTTGGGCCTGGGCAGCCATGCGCGCCATGGATTATATTCAGACGCTTGACTGCATCGACCACAAAAATATCGGTGTTGTCGGACATTCCCGCCTTGGTAAAACGGCGCTCTGGACAGCGGCAAACGATGAACGCTTCTCCTTCTGCTTTGCAAACGAGTCCGGCTGCGGCGGTGCAGCGCTTGCCCGCGGCGTTGCGGAAGAAGCGGAGCATCTGCATGATCTTTGTAAAAACTTCCCGTACTGGTTCTGTGAGCGCTATCAGGCCTACGCCGGACGGGAATCCGAAATGCCCTTTGATCAGCACTTCCTGCTCTCCCTCATTGCGCCGCGCAGACTGTATGTCGCCTCCGCAGACGCCGACCTCTGGACAGGACCTGCTTCGCAGTACCAGGCCTGTCAGGCTGCCTCCCGCGTTTGGGACTTTTATGGGAAATTCCCGTCCTTCACCGGACCGGATGACTATCCCACAGCAGGCGAAGCCTTCCACGAGGGGTATATTGGCTATCATATGCGTTCCGGCGATCATTTCCTCAGCCGGCGCGATTGGCTCCAGTTTATGGCCTACATGAAAAAGCATCTGAACAAATAAGGAGCGCGTTATGAAGCTCATTTCTCATCCTGCTTTTCAAACGGCTTCCGGCTCGCCGGTCGTGCGGCTCGGTCAGGGCACCTGGCATCTGGGAGAACAGCACGCCCGGCGTACCTCCGAAATTGCCGCCCTGCAGCGCGGTATCGCGCTCGGCCTGAACCTCATTGACACCGCCGAAATGTACGGCGGCGGCCGCAGCGAAGCGCTCATTGGCGAAGCAATCCGCGGCACTGACCGTGCGTCGCTCTACCTGGTTTCCAAAGTCTACCCGCACAATGCCGGCCGCGCAAATATCTTCAAAAGCTGTGAAGCCTCTCTCAAGCGTCTGGGGACCGACTATCTGGATCTCTATCTGCTGCACTGGCGCGGCAATGTCCCGCTGGCGGAAACAGCGGCCTGCATGGAAGAGCTTGTCTCGCGCGGGTTGATCCGTCATTGGGGCGTTTCCAACCTGGATACGGCCGATATGCAGGAGCTCGCCGCCGTTCCGGACGGCGCACACTGCGTAACAGACCAGATCCTGTATCACCTGGCTTCACGCGGCGTAGAATTCGATCTGCTGCCCTGGCTGGAATCCCATCAAATGACCGCCATGGCTTATTGCCCGCTTGCGCAATACGGCGATCTGGAGCGGGGGCTGATCGGCAATCGCGGCCTGACGGCCGTGGCGCGCCGCCATAACGCCAGCGCGGCGCAGATTCTGCTTGCTTTCACACTGCTGCGTGATTTTGTCATTCCAATTCCGAAGTCCTCTTCTCCGGAACACACGGAGGACAACGCAAAAGCACTGGAAATCGAACTGACTGCCGGAGATGTGGCGGAGCTTTCCCGTGACTATCCCGCTCCCACAAGCAAAACATGGCTGGACATCGTGTAAACCCCCGAACATACAATCTGCGGCCCTTTTAGAAGAGCCGCAGATCTTTTTTATGCAGGACTCAACCAATCGTAGAGTGAAAATTCTACTCCCGGTTGCGTGAAATGCGGCATCTCACTTCCGCGTTGATTGCTTTTTCCCCATCCGTATTGTAAAGTGAAATCACGAAAGCCGCGCGGGCTGATCATTTTCCGTTTTCATCTCAACACATCAGTCATTTTCGGAGGTATTACCACGAAACAGACTCTCGGAGAAAAATTATCAAACTTACGCCGCGAACACGGATTCACGCAGGATATGGTTGCGGAGCGTCTTGGCATTTCACCGCAGGCCGTTTCCAAATGGGAGAACGACACTTCCTGCCCGGATATCATGCTGCTGCCGCAAATCGCAAAGTTGTACGACACAAGCATTGACGCGCTTTTGAACGAGAAACCGCAGCCGGTTGTCTCCGTGATCCCCGCAGAGAAACGCAAGAGCACGGATGATATGATTCTGCGCATCATCGTCAATTCCTCGAGCGGCGACGTGGTACGCGTGAATCTGCCCATCATTCTCGTTAAAACCGCGCTGGAGATCGGTTTGAGCATGCCGCAAGTCTCCGGCAATGAGGCCCTGCAAAACATTGATCTGGAAAAGGTGCTGTTGTTGGTCGATCGCGGTCTTGTGGGAAAACTGGTAGAAGTCCAGACTGCCGAGGGCGATATGGTTGAAATCGTGGTGGAATAAGATGCGGATCCGCGTAAAGGCCGATGGCCATACCATATTCCTCCCCATTCCCTCCTGCCTGCTCTTTAATCCTCTGTCTGCACTTCTTGTCTGCAAATTTGCCGCACCGCATGTTGCGGCGCTATCCGGCCTGACGTATGCGCAGACGAGGGCCCTGATGCATGGACTGTCCCGCGCAAGACGGAAATTAAGAGGAGAACCGCTGGTGGACGTCAAAGGTGGGAACGGTGAGCAGGTCTATGTCATTTTGTAAGCAGCTTTCCGTATCCTGACAGGTTTCCGCCGGTGTTATTTTGGGCTGTTGCACACAAAAAGCGAAACTCTGCGCAAATTTTATCAGAGCTTTATAGAAAGCGATTTGCTTTTCTATACAATTAAGTAAGATAGTAGTAACAAATGCCCGCTTCACCTTCCTTGACCAGCAGGCTGCAATTGAAATGCCGCACGCCCGTCCCATTCTATTCACTGTGAGGTACCGTATGAAATTCATTGCCCGTGACCGCACGTACCGTATGATCGATTACCTGTTCATCCCCCTGCGGGCGGCTCCGCTGCCCTCCTGCGGAAAATGCGTGAATCTGCTGATTTCCGCGCTCATGACCACCGTGCAGGCCATGGCGACCGCGCTGTTTGTGGATACGGCGCTTGCCATCTTTGCAGGTCAGGCCGTTTATCGTGCCATTTTCACCCCGCTGGTTTACTTGATGCTGGTCGTCGCCTACACCACCCTTTCCGGTACGGTGAACAAATTCACCGAGCTGGGCATCGACCAGCAGCTTGCCGTTACCTATCGCGCAGAGATACTGGAAAAACGCGCAAAGCTCGCTTATCGCAACATTGAGAACAACGAAACCTGGGATCTGATCAGCAGGGTCTGCAAGGAGCCGGAGGTGCGCATCCGTACCTCCTTTGGAAATCTCCTGAATGTGGCCGACATCGTCATCCGCGTCGGCTCGCTTCTGCTGCTGATCACCACGCAGGTCTGGTGGGCAGGCGGCGCCATCCTGGCCATCTCCGTGCCGCTCTTCCTGCTCTCCAAAAAGGCCGGTGAAAAGCAATACACGGCCTGGCAGGAGGCGGAAAAGCACCGCCGCCGTGCAGACTATCTCAAAGGCGTCATCCTCTCGCGCGAAGCGGTGGAGGAACGTTCCCTGTTCGGCTATACAGAGGACGTGAACCGCCGCTGGCTGGAACGCGCGGACCAGGCACGCCGGATTGAAGTGAAAACCATACGGGAGCAGTTCATCCGGATGAAAGCCTCCTCCATCCTCACGGCGCTGCTCTCCCTTTCCATCATTGCCGTTCTGCTCTTCCCGTATGCGCGCGGCGAACTCTCCTCCGGTATGTTTATCTCGCTGGTCACGGCAACGCTTTCCCTTGTGCAGATGATGTCCTGGCAGCTTTCCTCTGTCACCAGCGAGCTTGCAAAGCAGAAGGAATACCTGCGCGATCTGACAAAATTCTGCGCGCTGGATGAAACGGAAGGCGCGCTTGACCTTCCGGCGCCCGCCGCCGACGCCGGATTCCGCACCATCGTGTTCCGGAATGTCAGTTTCCGCTATCCCGGTACGGAGAAATACATCCTGAAAGACTGCAATCTGACGCTGGAGCATGACAAACACTATGCCATCTTCGGCGTCAACGGTGCGGGAAAAACCACGCTGACCAAGCTCCTGACCGGCCTTTACGACAACTTCGAGGGCGACATCCTGATTGACGGACGCAGCATCCGCACGTTCTCGCAGGCAGAGCTGAAAGCCATGTTCGGCGTAGTCTATCAGGATTTCGCGAAGTATTACATAAAAGCCGCCGATAACATTGCTCTCGGCGACATTCTGCACCGCGACGAAACAAAGATCCGCGAAGCCGCGGCGTTCATCGGTCTTGATGAAGCCGTTTCGGAGCTTCCGCAGGGCTATGATACCTGGCTCGGCAAAATCCATACGGACGGTGTGGATATCTCCGGCGGACAGTGGCAGCGTTTCGCCATTGCCCGCGCGCTGTATAACCCCGCGCAGATGCGAATTCTGGATGAACCCACGGCGGCACTTGACCCCGTGGCGGAGAGCGAGGTGTATCGCCTCTTCGGTCAGATCAGCGCCGGAAAATCCACCATTTTCATCACACACCGGCTTGGCGCAGCACGGCTGGCCGACGAAATCATCGTGCTGGACGGCGGCCGCGTAGCCGAACAGGGCAGCCACGAGGAACTTGCTGCCGCCGGCGGCATCTATGCAGAAATGTTTGAGGCGCAAAGGAGTTGGTACGCATGAAAAAAGAGAAAAACAAGGATGTAACGATTTCTGCTCTGCTGCGCCATATCGTGCCGAAGGCTATCGGCATTTCCCCGGTCTATTTTGTGTTTATGACGGTAGTTGGCATCGCACACGGCCTTTTCTGGGGCATTGATATCCTTATCCGCCAGGAATTTTTCGATGTGGCGGCAGGACTTCCGAGTGGGCAGACCATGCTGCGCGGCGTTTTGCTGGCATTTGCCGCGCTGGCGCTGTGCGCTGTCCTTACGCAGTTTTTGAACGGACTTTCCAACTATATGTTCGAGGTTTATTCGGAACGCATTGCACAAAAGCTTCGTTTTGACATCAATGCGCGCATCCAAAAGCTTTCCCCTGAGCTTTTTGAAAACACAGAAACGCTGGATGACATCAACAAAGCAGAAAAGGGTGCCGGCGCCGCGCTCCAGCTCTTCTTCGTCATCTATACCCTGCTTTCCTTCTATCTCCCCTATTTTGTCTTTGTCGGCTGGTATCTGTTTTACTTAAAGCCCCTGTTTCTGCTGTCCATCGTCATCGTCTTTATCCCGACGGCACTCACACAGCTCATCCGCGCAAAAGTCTTTGCCAAGCTGGAGGACGATTCCGCGCCCAAGCGCCGCGAGTTTGAATATTACGAAAAGGCCATCGCAGATCGGGAATACTTCAAGGAAACACGCCTGCTCGGTGCATTCGGCTATTTTAAGGAGAAGTTTGTGGAAACCTATCGCCTTTGCCTGAAACTCCGGATGCGCGCCGAGATCCGATCCACCGTTTTCGAGCTTTCCATGAATATTCTCACGATCCTGGGCTATTTTGCAATCCTGTATCTGCTCTTCTCCGCTCTGATGGCGGGGGAAATCAGTGTTGGCGCATTTGCGGCTGTGTTTGCCAACATCGGCATGCTGTATGAAATTATGTCAGAGGTCGTAAACAGACACATCGGCAGTCTGGCGCAGAATTTCGGCGCCACCGTGAACTATGTCCGCTTCCTTCATATGCCGGAACGCAGCGGCGAGGTCAAAACCGCGCCGGACTGGGGCGACATTACCTTCCGCGATGTCAGTTATTCCTATCCCCATGCCGAACGCCCGGCGATTTCACACGTCAGCTTCACGCTCCACCGCGGTGAAACGCTGGCCGTGGTCGGTGAGAACGGATCCGGTAAATCCACGCTGATCCGCCTGCTCTCGGGACTGTATCTGCCATCAGAGGGCGAAGTTCTGGTAAACGGCGTCAGCACACAGCGGATCGACCCGCCGGCTCTTTTTGGCAGGACCTCCGCCGTGTTCCAGAAATATCAGCGTTATCAGATGACACTGCGTGAAAATCTGACGATTTCAGATCCCGGAAAACAGACGAACAACGCACATCTGGATGAAATCTGCCGGATGGCCGGCTGTAATCCGGCGGATTCCTCCTTTACGGACGGATATGACACCATGCTTTCACGGGAATTCGACGGCGTCGATCTCTCCGGAGGACAGTGGCAGCGCATCGCCATCGCCCGCGGCTTCTACCGGGATCACGACCTGATCATCTTGGACGAACCCACGGCAGCCATTGACCCCTACGAAGAAATGCGGGTCTACAACCGCTTTGCAGAGCTTTCCCGCGACAAATCCGCCATCATTGTGACACACCGCATTGGTTCCGTCCGCCTTGCCGACCGGATTCTGGTCATGCAGGACGGGCAGGGCGTTCAGCTCGGCACACATGAGGAACTGATGCGTGAGGAGGGCGAATACCGCCGTCTTTGGGAGTCGCAGGAGCAGTGGTACCGGGAAAATCCCGGAGATGAAACGATCCATCCGGCGATTGTGTAGGGCACCGGCCTCCCCTGCGGCAGAATTTGTCTGGATTCCCGCCTTCACGGAAGAAAAGATTGGACAAAAAGCTGCTTCTGTGATATGGTAAAGAATAAGAACACTGTCCGGAGGTTTTTATGCATACAAAAGAAAGTCTGATGCGCGATCTGGAGCGCCTTGGCGTTGACCCGAAGGGAACGCTTTTCGTCCATTCGTCCTGCAAGAGCATCGGCGAGGTGGATGGCCGCGCCGATACCGTTCTCGACGCGCTGATGGAGTACATGAAAGATGGCCTGCTTGCCCTTCCCACGCACACCTGGAACAATGTCAATCCGCAAAACCCCGTCATGGATGTGCTGTATACGCCGGTCTGCGTTGGGATCCTGCCGGAGCTTTTCCGCAAACGCGAGGGGGTTCGCCGCTCCCTGCATCCGACGCACTCTGTGGCAGCAATCGGCCGTGACGCCGAGGCTTTTCTCGCCGGAGAGGAAAACGTCACCACGCCCTGCCCCGAGGGCGGCGTTTATCACCGTCTTTACACCCGCGGCGCGCAGATCATGCTGATCGGCGTGAATTTCACGCGAAACACCTATCTCCACGGTGTGGAGGAATGGGAGCACGTTCCCGACACGCTGACACCCGGCACGCAGGATCTGTATGTGGTTGACTACGAGGGCAAACGGCACCATACGCCGCAGCACCGCCACTGTGCACCGCTGGTTTCCGAAACCTTCTGGAAGGTGGAACCCGTCGCAATCCGCGATGGCGCCACAACGGTTGGCACCTTCGGCGACGCAAAAATCTTCCTCTCCGATGCACGCAAACTGCGTGACACCGTCGCACGTATTTTCTCCATTGATCCCGCGGCACTGATGGACAACGAGCCGCTGGATGATCGGTTTTAATTGCATAAAAAAGCGCCCGCCGAATTGCCTGGCGGGCACTTTTTGTATATCGTTCGACCATTTTTCTATTTCAGGGCAGGAGCGCAATCCGGTTTTTTTCTCGCAGGATCGCAGCTTCTTCATTTCGAAACTTTTATTGCAGCTGCATCGCATTTTCTGCGTACTGCATAATTTCGATTTTGTTGCCGTCCGGATCCACCGTCCAGACCTGCCAGTTTCCGTCCACGCCAACCTTCGGGCCGATGATGATCTTCTCGCCGGCCGCCTCGATGCGGCGGGTCATCTCCTGCACATCGTCAACGGTGAAGCAGATGTGGTTAAAGGAGCCTGAATTCTCCTTGTTGTTGCCATAGAACAACTCAATGAACTTGCCGGGCGCTACCTTCACATACTCAATCCAGGGATTACCCTGCTCATCCTTGAGCGAAAAGGCTCTCGTGAAGCCAAAGACCTTAGTGTAGAATTCTATGGACTTCTCCATGTCCCGTACCGACAGAGCCAGATGCGCATAATCCAGTTTCATGTTTGTTTCCCCTTTCCTTTTGTTTCCGTTTTTGCTAAACCACTTCGCTTTCGCATACTTTCAAAATGTGCACATCCACGCCGGCATCCGCGGCAGAATCCCGGATCCAGGACTCGCGGCAGCCATTATAGGGATAATACACATCGTGGTGCGTCGGAATGAAATACTTCACGCCGACCGCCTTTGCCAGTTTCGCAGCCTCGATACAGCTGGTATTGCCGATGCAGTGTGTTGCCGTGCGGTAATAGTCCGCGCCGTTGACCGGAATCAGCATCACATCCGGCGCCATAGCGGTGAGCTTTTCCGTCAGACCGTCATAGAGTGACATATCGCCGCCGAAGAACACCTTTTTTCCGTCCTGCTCAATCAGATAGGAGAGTTCAAAGAAGTGCCCGTCGTCGTCCTGACGCAGTTTCTGGTGTGCACAGGCTACCGGCGTGATGGTGACGTCGCCGATCCGGAACGGACGGTCCGCATTGGCCGGACGGGCGCGCAGGCCCAGCTTCGCGGCAAACGGCAGTACGGGCTCCGGCACATACAGAGCGGCAGCACCGCCTGCTTCGTAATAGGGCTTCAGGGTTTCCCGGTCAAAATGGTCGCCGTGGGCATGAGAGATCAGAATCACATCCGGATTCAGCTCCGAAAGCGTCACCGGCGCCGGAAAAGCGCGGTGCCAGGGCGAACCCTCGGGCTGACCGCGGTCAATGGAGTCTGTCAGATAGGGATCGGTCACAATTCGCACGCCGCCTGCTTCAATCAGGAACGTGCACTGACCATAAAACGTAATTTTCATGCTTGCTTCTCCTTTCCGCTTCTTCTATCACTAATATACAAGCTTATCGCCTCTTTTGCAAGCATAAAATGTATAGTTTGCCGTGTGCAAATGGCTGTCCTGCGGATGCATTTTATGTTAAAATAGAGACATCTCATAAAACATACCGAGGCAAACCATAATGTGCACTTTCAAAATTCAGATGGCGTCCCCGTCCGACGCCGCAGAACTACTTGCAATCTATCGTCCCTATGTGGAAACAACCGCCATTTCCTTTGAATGTGAGGCGCCTTCCGTTTCGGAATTCCGGGGGCGCATTGCTCATACGCTGGAGAAATATCCGTATCTCAAGGCTGTACGCGCGGGGAAAATCCTCGGTTACGCCTATGTCTCCCCTTTCAAACCGCGCGCGGCCTATGACTGGTCAGTGGAAACCTCCATCTATGTAGCGCAGGAGGAACGCAGCCACGGCGTCGGCGAAGCGCTGTACCGCGTGCTGGAGGAAATCCTGCGGCGTCAGAACATTACAAACGTCAATGCCTGCATCGTGTATCCGTACCCGGAAAGCATTGGTTTTCACGAGCATCTTGGCTATCATATGGCCGCACATTTTACGAAATGCGGCTATAAACTCGGCCAGTGGCGCGATATGGTCTGGATGGAAAAGCTGCTGGGAGAACATCCTGCCGCTCCACAGCCTGTCGTCCCGGTTTCGCAGCTGGATTTATCCGATTTGTTTGAGAATTGATTGGTTCAAAGGAGGCCGTTATGAAAAAAAATTTCTGGATGGGAGAGCTTGTGCGCCTGCGTGCGCTGGAAGAATCCGATGCGGAAAGCGAATATTACGCCATTACGCCCGACTTTGACTCCGAAAGCGAGCGCATGGGCGATTCCATCTCCTTCCCCGTCAGTCCGGAGCATATGGTGGGCGTCATAGCCGAAATGTCCCAGCATGAGCCTGAGGGCGACGAGATGTGGCTCGTCATCGAGGATATGGACGGCGAAGTCGTCGGCAATCTCAACACGCACTCCTGTAACCGCCGCATGGGCCATTTCCGCTACGGCATCGATATCGGCTATCGCTGGCGCGGCATGGGTTATGGACGCGATGCGGTCCTACTGATTCTCAAATATTTCTTCACCGAGCTGCGCTACCGCAAATGCACGGTCGGCATTTATGAATTCAACGAGGCGTCGATCGCATTCCATGAAAGCCTGGGCTTCAAGCTGGAGGGCCGTCTGCGCGACATGGTGTTCACGAACAACCGCTTCTATGACGAGTTCCATTACGGCATGACTGCCGATGAATTCTGGGAGCGTTACGGCGGAAATATTTCATTTTAATTACAGAAATCATTTTTTCTTGCAGTTTATATTCCTATGGTGTATTATTTCTTTACTCTATCCGGGAGGACATTCCTATGTTGCAGCGTAAACTGACGAATAACGCCACTACATGGTTCACCACTGCGTACACCGCAGCGGCTGAGCCTGTATTGTCGTGCAGCTAACGCTTCTTTACCGGAAGATTACTCACACGGTGCAGGTTGGATTCATTCCCCCGCACCGTTTTTTCATACCCGAACAGTGCCGGAACAGCTATCCGATCCTGCATCTAAACAAAGACAGGATGCGCCCAGGCAGCGCTTTCCCGGCCAGACAGCGCCGCTGGGCTTCCTGACGGAAAAAAGGAGGCCTTTCTATGGAAAACAACCAGATCATCCGGGAATTCTATGACAAACAATCGGCGTATGAATGGGAGCGTCTTGCGCAACACCCCTTCGAATTCGAGATCAACCTTCGCTTTCTGAAGCGGCACATCAAGCCGGGCGACCGTGTATTGGATGTCGGCGGCGGGCCGGGCCGATACAGCTTTGCCCTGAAGGAACTGGGCTGCGACGTTACGCTCATCGATCTCTCGCCTGGCAACGTGCGCTTTGCCGAAGAAAAAGCCCGGGAGCTTGGCCTGCCGCTGCGTGCTTTCGCGGCGGACGCCCGCGATCTCTCCTGCCTTGCGGACGAAATGTTTGACCATGTGCTGTGCATGGGTCCGCTCTACCACCTGCTGGAGGAATCCGACCGGGAACGCGCCGTGCGCGAATGCCTTGCGCATTTGAAACCTGGCGGCACGCTTGCCGTGTCGTTTATTTCGCTCACTTCCGGCCTGATCTTTATGGGCCGCGAAAATCCGGGGATTTTAATCACCCCGGCGGAGGCTGAGCCGCTTGCCGCCATGATCCGGGACGACAGCTGGGGCGGCCAGGGCTTCACGCGGGCATTTTTCACCTCGCCCGGCGCTGTTCTCCCTTTTATGGAGCGTTTTCCGCTTGAAAAACTGCATTTTCTGGCAAGTGAACCAATTGTCTGCGCGTTTGAGGACCGTATTCTGGCACAGCCGCCGGAGGTTGTCTCTGCTTGGATGGATCTTGCCGAAAAAGTGTGCGAACAGGAACGTTTTTATCATTTTTCGGAGCATCTGCTGTATATTGGCCGCAAGGACGTCACGCCGCACGCATAAATTCCGATGTGCGGGGAATGCTATCCTCATGAAAAAGATTGCATTTTACGACACAAAACCCTATGACAAGACCTGGTTTGAACAGCTGAATCCAGGCTATACGATCAAATGGCTGGAGCCCAAGCTCAACCCGGATACCGCGTCGCTGGCAGACGGTTGCAGCGCCGTCTGCACCTTCGTGCACGACACGCTTGACCGGGAAACTCTCGCTGTTTTACAGCGTCTGGGCGTACAGGCGGCGGTACTGCGCTGCGCCGGTTACAACAATGTCGATCTGCACGCAGCGGAGGAATTCGGCCTTGCCGTGCTGCGTGTACCGGCATATTCGCCTTACGCTGTTGCAGAGCACGCCTGGGCGCTGCTTCTAACGCTCTGCCGCCGCATCCATCGTGCCTATGAGCGCACGCGTACGTTCAATTTCAGCCTGAGCGGACTGACCGGCATCGACCTGCACGGCCGTACGGCAGGCGTCCTCGGTATGGGACGCATCGGCCGCGTCTTTGCGGAAATCTGCCACGGATTCGATATGCGCGTGATTGCCTATGACACCTTCCCTACTCCTATGGAGGGTGTGGAGTATGTCGGGCTGGATACCTTGCTGCGCACAGCGGATGTGATTTCCCTTCATTGCCCGCTGACGCCCGAAACGCGCGGTATTTTAAACGCTGCGGCGTTTTCGCGGATGAAGGACGGCGTTTTTATCATCAATACCTCGCGCGGCGAGCTGATTGACAGCGAGTCCCTGCTCGACGCCCTGCGGACAGGGCGCGTTCGGGGCGCCGGACTGGACGTGTACGAGGAAGAAGAAGGCGTCTTTTACGAGGACAAAAGCGCAGAGGTCGACCGAGACACCATATTGACGCTGCTTACTACGCATCCGAATGTCATCGTCACCTCGCACCAGGGCTTTCTGACCGAAGAAGCGCTTTACAATATCGCGCGCGTCACCTATGAGAATCTGGAAACGTTTTTTTCCGGGCGGCCCTGTTCCAACACGCTCAGCGCCGCGGCGCAGGAGGGCGCGGCGCTTTCCCTGACAAAACACTAAAACATCCCGCCTTTGACTTGTACAGTCAACCGGCGGGATGTTTTTTACAAACAGCTATATAGCAGGCGGGGATCGCCCGGAATTTGTCCAATTGCAGAAAATCCCCGGTCTGCGGTACTTCTTACGATAGAGATTATACCACAAATGCCGTGCATTTACAAGTCTTGCATTTTTGCGCCGGATGTTCAATAATAGAAAGTGCCAAAAAGCCTGCGAGGAGTTGTTACAATGGACGAAAACGAGAGAAAGGCTGAATATCAGTATCTGGACGAGATACGCACACTGCTGAAAAACCGGATTGCCGAGCTGGAACGCAAGGTTTCCGGACACGAATCCGACATCGAGGAATCCGGATACAAAATGTGGGATGAACTGACCCATGTGATCCGCGATTTTGACGACGTTGCTTCCCTGACGCTGTATGATGCGGACATTGCCCGCCAGGATGATGACTATCGCAGCACACTGCTGGAACTGCGCAATATGCTCTCCCTCTACCGTATCCCCTATTTCGGCCGCCTTGACTTTGTTTCCGACCGTGACGGCTACCGCGAGCGTGTGTATGTCGGCGCACATTCCTTCTTTGACCGGAAAACCTTTGAACCCTATATTTACGACTGGCGCACACCCATCGCCTCCATGTTCTATGACTGCAATGTCGGGCCTGCGCAGTTTCAAAGTCCCGACGGCATCGAACGCGGCAAGGTCGTCCTGAAACGGCGCTTCAAAATCCGCGACGGCCAGATGCAGCTTATGTATGACGCAGATTCCTCCCTGCATGATGATATGCTGGGCGAAGCGCTCTCCGAAAATACGCAGGCACGCCTGAAGGTTATCATCGAAAGTATCCAGCAGGAGCAGAACCGTGCCATCCGCGACGAAGCTGCCGGTGATTTTGTCATCTTCGGCGCAGCGGGATCCGGAAAAACTTCGGTCGGCCTGCATCGCTTTGCTTATCTGCTTTATCGCAACCGCGAGCGCCTCAGCAGCAAAAACTTTGAAATTGTTTCACGCAACGGCGTTTTTGCCTCCTATATCGCAGATATCCTGCCGGAACTCGGCGAGGAGGACGCGCGCTGCACGTTATTCGACGATATCATCAACCGCATCCTGCCGCAGGAATACCGCTTTGAGGAATATTATCCGCAAACGGAATACATTTTGTCAGCCCCCGACGGTGATTTGCGCCGCCAGGCAATTGCGCTGAAGGGTTCTTCCGCGTTTTTGCAGTTCATACGCAGCTATTTTGAGAATTTCACCTTTCATATGCCGGACATTGCGTTCGGCGATGCCGTTCTCTGTTCCGCGCAGGACTTTGACCGCCGCTGCGCCGATATGAAGCGCGAGCGCCCGTTTGACGTGGTGTTGGCCCACGCGCGCGACTATGCGCGCACGCTGCTGGAAGACTATTGCGACCTGCATAAAAAGGAAATTCTGAATCAGATCTGGCATTCCGACGGCGAATTCTTTGAGGATGAATATGAAGAAGAGTTCATCCGCCGCCGCCGCGACAGCGTGCAGAATACGCTGGCTGAGATTGACGCTCGCAACGGGCTTTCCATCGTGCCGCTTTACAAGACGATACTCGCGCGTTATTGCGAAAACCTGCCGAATGGGCCGGAGATACTGGCGCAGACAGCCGCCGCTTTGGAAAGCAAAAACCTGCCCTATGAAGACGCCGTGTGCCTCTCCTATCTGGCTGTGCTTCTCGGCCAGTTCGAGCCAAATCTCATGGTGCGGCAGCTTTTAATTGACGAGGCACAGGATTACAATGCCTTCCAGCACGCCATCCTGAAAAAAGTCTATCCGCATGCGGCGTTTACCATACTGGCCGATCCGCGGCAGTCCGTTTTCCCCGGTTTGGGTCTGAAAACAGAGGAGGAACTGCTGGCGCTCTATCCCGGCTGCCACAGCACCTCACTCGAGCGCAGTTATCGCTCCACCGGGCCGATCTGCGCTCTGGCTTCTGCGCTCATAGGCGGCAGCTTGATCGATTATTTTGACCGCGAAGGAGCGCTTCCGCAGGTTCTTACGGCATCACCGGCGGCAGAAGCGCTGCGTGCGCTGCTTGCCGGCGGCGAACTGAGCGGCTGCCAGACCATCGGCGTGATCTGCTCCACGGCGGCACGCGCCCGTGCGCTTTATGAAGCAGCGGACGTTTCCGGAACGCTGCTGACCATCCCAGACCAGGAACTGAAGCCCGGACTGGTGTTCCTGCCCGCCGCCCTTTCCAAGGGACTGGAGTTTGACGCCGTGCTTGCCGACTGTTCTGATATCCACGACCCCAATATGCTTTACCTGCTCTGCACGCGTGCACTGCACAAACTTTACCTTTTCTGTGAAAACGGCGTGCCGGAGGCGCTGGAATCGGCGCAGGGGCTGTGGAAAAAGCGTGAAATCTGACGATTTCTATCCAAAATCGGAGAATTTTTCTTGACTGTGCTCAGTGAATAGAGTACAATCATATATATGAACAGATTGTAAATCAAAAATGAGGAGGGGTTCTATGCCAACCCGCGAACAAATCAAAGAACGCGCCAAAATGACCTTCCGTGCCAATTACGGCAACTGCGTCGCCACTTACCTGATCGCAATGCTTCTGATTGGCGCTGCATCCTACACGGGCGTTGGCACCATACTCGTTGCCATACCGCTGGAGCTCGGCCTGATGTGTTATTTCCTCATGATCTACCAGGGCGCAAAGCCGGATCTTTCCACCATGTTCACAACCGGCTTTGCCATCAACTATGGCCGCAAGATCGGCGGTTACCTCTGGATGATACTTTGGACCTTCCTCTGGTCGCTGCTCTTTTTCATCCCCGGCATCATCAAAGCTTATTCTTACGCCATGACGCCGTACATCCTCGCCGCATACCCGGACGTCCGTGCAAAGGACGCATTAAAGCTTTCCATGCGCATCATGAACGGTCACAAGGCCGAGCTGTTTGTTTTGCAGCTGAGCTTTATCGGCTGGGCGATTCTTTCCTCCTTCACCTGCGGCATCCTGATGATCCTGTATGTCGGCCCGTATATGCAGGCAACGATGGTCGGTTATTACTGCGAACTGATTGACTTCGCTGTGAAATGCAATATCATCGGTGCTGACGAATTAAACGGCGCGCCGCTGCGCAGCACGTATTGAGCAGTTGTCAGACAGCATTTGGAAGAACCGCAAAAGGAGCGACACCTGGTTTTGCCGGGTTTCGCTCCTTTTTATCCTCTCTGCCATGCTTGACAGGAAAATTTTTCTGGTTTATAATGCAAAAAAGTGCCAGTAAGACAGACCTTTGCTTTTCCGGCCGCAATCCGGTGCCGGCAGCGCAGATCTGCCGCCAAACGTGGCTACGAAACACGATTAGAAGCCTGCCATTTTGAAAAGAGGTGCAGCATGCGCGAATTGGATCGTCGTTTGATACAGATAACCCCCTCTCCCCGGCAGCTGCGGCTGCAGGAGATGGAATTTTATGCCTTTGTACATTTCACGGTGAATACCTTCACCGGCCGAGAGTGGGGGGACGGTACCGAAAGCCCTGCCCTCTTCAATCCCGTTAAAATGAACGCCGACCAGTGGGTGGAGGCCATCAAAGCCGCCGGGATGAAGGGCCTTATCCTCACCTGCAAGCACCAGGATGGTTTTTGCCTGTGGCCCAGTAACTATACCGACCACACCATCGCCGCCAGCCCTTATAACGGCGGCAAGGGCGACAGCGTGGGCTAAGTGGCGGCGGCCTGCCGCCGAGGCGGTATCGGATTCGGCGTATATTTGTCCCCGTGGGACCGAAATCAGCCGCTGTACGGCACCGGCAAGCCTTATGACGACTA
>JAHAYX010000017.1 GCA_018384365.1 Clostridiaceae bacterium | reverse complement strand
GATTACGCCAAACCGTTTTGGAAATATGATGCCTATGGGAGAAAAGTCGGTGATTATGCCTACATAAAAGAGGTGCTTGGATTTTGATTGACTTTATTAAGAAAAGTGTAGCAGCGGCTTTTGCCGCTGTTACAGTTATTTTTACATTTGTCTCCGAGTCATTCTTTGCTGGTCACGAATGGATAACACAGGAGCTCCTTAACCAATGTAAATGGATTTCTGGCTTATTAGCTGAGGAAGTAAATATCGTCATTTCTCGGCTTGCCTGTTTTTTGCTTGTTTGGGTTGCTACATCGGCAGCGTATGCTCTTTTCCTTGCACTTCGCCGATGGATTACAATCCAAGGGGAGAATTATTCCATTCGGGTGGAATATGGCAATATCCTTAAGAAACGGAAGTGCAAGCGTGTAATCAACTTCGACGAGTGCTTCACGACGCATGTCGGTGATAAAACAGCAGATATAAATCCAGAATCTATTTGCGGGCAGTATATCTCTGCACATCCGGGGCTAGCCATGCAGAAGCTGATTGATGAAGCCAATATTGCTCCCGCTCGGGCAAAATCACGGTATCAGCAAAAAACAAAATATGATTCCGGAACTATCGTCCCTAATGGAGATGATCTTTTGATGGCATTCGTCAAGCTTGACGAGAAAGGCAAGGGACGCTTCTTTACCCGTGACGAATATCTTCAGTGTTTAGATCTGCTGTGGAGAGAGTTGGAAAACCATTATTCCGAAAAGGATGTATGTGTGCCAATTCTAGGGGCAGGAACTACGTCTTTTGACGGAGGATCTGGAGCATCTATTTCACAGCAAGACTTGCTTAATATGATGATTTGGTCTTATAAGCTAAGTTCCCATAAAATCAAGGCTATAAGCTGAGAATTGTTTGCAAGAAAAACAGTGGTTTCTCTATCAACAACATTGATAAATAACCTATCTTCAACACAGCCCGCCGATTATCATCTGACCGGTGGCTGTGCCATGTTTATTCAATTCAATCCATCAACTGATGTTCCGCCGCCCCTTGTACATACTATTCAAAGTCGCCACCGAGCACCAGTTGGACATATTCCAGCGGCTTGTTGTAGATCAGCCAGTCCAGCTTGCTGCGCTGCCAGGTGTCTGCATCCAAGGCTGTTTCGACCGCTTTGCAGTCGATGGAGATTGTGCTGCCATCGGAAAATTTCAGATCTACGCAAGCCGTATCCATGTTGAACCCACAGAAAATCATCCTTTTCATACCATTTTACCCCTTTCGTATACGCACTGTTACAGCATCATTTTTCGTCACTATGTACAGCTACCACCCTTGCCTTTTGGCCAAATCCAACATACCGAAACAGAACTTTTCCCACGGTGTCAATGATATCTGTGACGGGTCGCCTTCGCGGATACGCATGGTACGGCGGATTTCTTTCGGAATGACGACACGCCCCAGATCGTCGATGCGGCGTACGATACCTGTTGCTTTCATGTATATATCTCCTTTTGACTTAAATCGTGCTATTAGCATCTGTAAAATCGAGAGATTTATACTGCGCCGCGCCGGATTTGGCGGGATTTTTTCGCGGCGGCTCGGCTTTCGTTTTTTGCACCGCCGGGAAACGCGGAGAAAGGCAAAAATCGCAAAAAATGAAAAAACGGCAGCATCGGAAAGAAAAAAGGCGACGCCCGGGCGGAAAACCGGGTATCGCCTTTTCATTTTTATCAGGATGTGCGCGGTTTCGGCTGTTTCAGCGGAACAGCAGCTTTAAGAATTCCCGCGCGGCATAGCGCCACACGTCCCACTCATGGAAGCCGGGGCAGGAATAGAACACATTCGGGAAGCCCTTTGCGTTCAGCTCGCCCAGCGTGTCGCGGAGCGTGTCGCACATGGGCTGCTCGTCCTCGCCCGCCGACACAAACAGCAGGTCAAAGCGCTCACGGTACTTTTCCGTATCCGCGAATACGTCCGTCAGGTCATAGCCGTCGCCCTTGTAGTTGAAACCGCCGGAGAAGATGCCGACGCTTGCGAAAACGTCCGGATTCTTCATCACGGTGACATTGGACTGCATGGCGCCCATGGAAAGACCGGCCATGGCGCGGCTGTGACGGTCCGCAATCGTGCGGTATTTCCGGTCGATGAAGGGGATGCAGTCGCCGACGATCACCTCGTCAATGCTGCCCATCGCCTCGTTGCTGGTGCCGTCGTCCTTGAAGGCATAGCCGTTGTTCATGACGATGATCATCGGCTGCATTTTGCCCTCGGCCAGGAGATTGTCCGCGATGTAGTTGATTTTGCCCTGCCAGACCCAGCCGACTTCGTTTTCGCCGCCGCCGTGCTGGAGATACAGGACGGGATACCGGCGGTCCAGCTCCGTCTCATACCCCGGAGGCGTGTAAATGAAGCAGTTGCGCCAGCGGCCGGTCAGCGCGGATTTATAAAGATCCATGCGCACCGTGCCGTGCGGCACATCCTTCAGGAGATAAAACTCCGGATCGGCGCCGCCGGGCATTTCAAAGAAGTTGATGGGCTGGAAACAGCCGTAGCCATAGGGCGTGAGCGCGTTCGGCGCTTCCACGCCGTCCACGAAATATTTGTGATAGTGGAAGCCGTCGCGGATGTCGTCCACCGTGACGGACCAATAGCCGTCCTCGTCGGGCTGCAGCTCATAGGTGCCGGACATGGAGCCGCCGATACCCTTTACGACCACGCTCTTTGTGCCCTCGGCGGGGCGGTAGTTGAAGCGCACGCGGCCGTCGCCCAAAAGCTCACAGCCCGGACGCAGCGGGATGTATGCGCCCGTTTTGGAACGGTCGCCAAAGGTCAGAAGCTTCCGTACGTCGTCAAAAAAGAGCGGATAGGAGGCAAGCGCCTGGTTATTGATGATGTCTTTCATGTCCTTTCCTCCCTTCACCGGAACAGCAGCTGCACATACTCGCGCAGGCTGTAACGCCACACATCCCACTCATGATAACCGGGACGCGTATATTCCACGCCGTGGATGCCCTTTGTCTCGGCCAGCTTCTGCAGAGTCTCGTGATTGGCCTCGGTCATGCGCTCACTCTCGCCCGCAGAGGCAAAGAATACCTTGATGAGACGGTTGAAGCGCTCGCCGTCGGCAAAAGCGGCGGAAACATCGAAATCACCGAACATTCCGGTCGGGTTGATGCCGCCGGAGAACACGCCGATGGCGGAGAAAAGATCCTCCATATGGTTGAGGCCGATCGAGAAGGCCTGCGCGCTGCCGAGCGACAGTCCGGCAATGGCGCGGCTCTCGCGGTCGGACTTCGTGCGGTATTTGGCATCGATGAACGGGATGCAGCCCGCCGTCAGTTCGCGGTCAAAGTCGCCGGGCAGGAACATATTGATCTCACCGTCCACGAAGGCATAGCCGGAGTTCATGACGACCAGCATTTTTTCGCATTTGCCCGCGGCAATGAGGTTGTCGAGGATGTAGTTCAGCTTGCCCTGCCAGATCCAGCCGGTTTCGTTTTCGCCGACGCCGTGCTGGATATACAGTACCGGATAGTGTGCGTCGGTGTCCTCGTCATATCCCGGCGGGGTGTAGACCCACGCGGCCTTGGTGCGGCCGTTGACCGGGGATTTATACAGTTCCATGCGGATGTCGCCGTGCGGCACATCCTGCAGCAGGAAGAAGTCCGAGTCGTGGTCGGGCATTTCAAAGAAGTTGCAGACATAAAATCCGCCGTAGCCATAGGGCGCGAGCGGGTTTAAGGTCTTGACGCCGTTGACATAGAAGTCGCAGTAGTGGAAGCCGGGGTTGATGTCATTCGCCGTGCAGCTCCAGTAGCCGTCGCCGCAGGGCGCCAGATCATAGGACGCGCTCATGGAGCCGCCCCAGCCCTTCACACGGACGCTCTGGGCGTCCGGCGCATAATAATTGAAGCGCGCGGTGCCGAAATCCAGAATTTCCACGCCGGGCTTCTCGTCCGCATAATAAATGCGGTTGCGGCCGTTTTCGCCCTTTTCAAAGACCGCTTTTTTGTTCAGCGGATCAAAGAAAAGCATATGCTGGGAAAGCGCCTGATTCTCTAAGATCGGATCTTTCATGCAAAGCCTCCCTCCTTGGGACAGAAATATTTGATACCTCTATTTTACCCGCGGGAGAGTACGGAATAAAGTTACGGTTTTGCGAAACCGTTGCTTTCTTTTACAAGATATGAGAAAGATTTGCTGAAAAGCGGCGCTGGGAAGCACCGGAGCGTGTGAAAATGTGACAAAAAGCCGGGAAACGCAGATTCGCTGCGTCTCCCGGCGTCCGGTTTGCGAAACGGTTTATTTCAAAGTCTTTGCGTAGCTGTCCTTCAGGCTGACCGTGCGGTTGAAAACAGCCGGATTCTTCGTGTCGCGGCAGAAATATCCCAGACGCACGAACTGGAAGCGGTCGCCCGGCGCGGCGTCGGAAAGCGCCGGCTCCAGCTTGCAGCCGGTGAGATGGATGACGGAGTCCGGATTGATGTAATCGTCGTAGGTCTTGCCTTCCGGCATATCGTTCACGTTTTCCAGCGTGAAGAGGTTGTCATACAGATCTACATCGGCGTCCACCGCGTACTGCGCGCTGACCCAGTGGATCGTACCGCGCACCTTGCGGCCGTCCACCGGCGCGCCGTCCCGGGTTTCCAGATCGGCGGTGCAGTAAACCGCGGCAACGGAGCCGTCGGCGTTTTTCTCCACGCGCTCGCAGCGGACAATGTATGCGCCCATGAGCCGCACTTCTTTTCCGGGGGTCATACGCTGGAACTTGGGCGGCGGAACTTCGGCAAAGTCGTCTTCCTCGATCCACAGTTCGCGGGTGAAGGGGATTTCGCGCGTGCCGGCCTCGGGATCCTCAGGGTTATTGGCGACGGAGAAATACTCCGTTTTGTCTGCGGGGTAGTTTTCGACGACCACCTTCACCGGCTTTGTCACGGCAATGCGGCGCAGTGCGGTTTTGTTCAGCTCCTCACGCAGGCAGTGCTCCAAAAGGCGGATATCCACCAGGCTGTCGTTCTTGGCAACGCCTACGCGGGTGAGGAAGTCGATAATGGCCGTCGGCGTATAGCCGCGGCGGCGCATGGCGCACAGCGTGGGCATACGCGGATCGTCCCAGCCGTCCACAAGCCCGGTCTCAACGAGCTTGCGCAGGAAGCGCTTGGACATCACGGTGTGCGTCAGGTTCAGACGCGCGAACTCGATCTGACGCGGATGCGCGTCCAGTCCGCAGTAGGAGCTGACCTTTTCGACCACCCAGTTATAAAGCGGACGGTGGTTTTCATATTCCAGCGAACAGAGGGAGTGGGTGATGCCCTCCAGCATATCCTGTACCGGGTGCGCGTAGTCATACATCGGGAAGATGCACCACTTCGTGCCCTGGCGGTGATGCTCGATATAGCGGATGCGGTAGAAAACCGGGTCGCGCATATTGAAGTTGCCGGAGGCAAGGTCAATTTTGGCGCGGAGGGTATATTTTCCCTCCGGGAACTCGCCCGCGCGCATCCGGCGGAACAGGTCGAGCGACTCCTCAATCGGACGGTCGCGGTAGGGCGACACGGCGGGGTGCGTCAGGTCGCCGCGGTATTCGCGGAACTGCTCGGCGCTCAGCTCGCAGACGTAGGCGTCGCCGTGGAGAATCAGCTGCTCGGCAAATTCATAGGTTTTTTCAAAGTAATCGGAGCCATAGTAGAACCGGTCGTCCCAGTCAAAGCCCAGCCAGTGGATGTCCTCCTGGATCGCATCGACGAATTCGGTGTCCTCCTTGGCGGGGTTGGTGTCGTCCATGCGGAGATTGCACTGGCCGCCGTACTTTTTCGCGGTGCCGAAGTCGATCAGCAGCGCCTTGCAGTGGCCGATATGCAGATAGCCGTTCGGTTCCGGCGGGAATCGCGTGTGTACGTGGTCGGCACGGCCTGCGGCGAGATCCTCGTCGATCAGGTCATGGATAAAATTATTGGAATCACTCATATGTGTCACCTCAAAGTTTCATGAAAAGGAATTTCTGCGGGTCAAAGCTCCGGCGGTCAGGCCAGACGTGCGATCATGGCGCCGATGCGTGCGCGCACGCGGTCCGCGCCCAGCACGCGCATGACTTCATACATATCCGGGGAGTTCTGCTTGCCCGTTACGGCAATGCGCAGGAACATACTGATGTCCGCCACGCTGCCGGGATACTGCTCCGGCGCGGCACGGTAAGCCTTCATGTCGGAGGCAAAGCCGAGCGAATCCGCAACGGCCTTGATTTTGTCAAACCATACGCTCTGCTCGTCCGCCGGATCGTAGGAGGCCAGGAATGCCTCCAGCGCCGCGCGGATCACCGCAGGCGCGAACTGTTCGGGGTAGGCATCCTCGACGGTGAAGAGCTCGTCGAAGAAGAAGCCCATGTAGCCGCGCACCTCGCGCCAGATGGCGAAGTCCTTACGCGGTTTTTTGCCGCCGCGGCCGATGGCAAGCGCTGCGCGGGCAAGCTCCGGCTGCGCGCCCAGGCAGGAGGCAAATTCGGGATCAAATTCGCCTGCCCAGGTGAGCACCTCCTGGTAAACCGCATCCGCGCTCATGCGCGAAATCACGTCCTTGGACACGTCGCGCAGCTTCATCACATCGAAGAGCGCGCCGGCCGGGTTCATTTTCTTATAGGAGAACTTGAATTCCGAGGCCGGAAGCGCCGGATTGGCACGCCGCCAGTCCTCAAAGTTGGAATTCAGGATGGTGAGCAGATATTCATAGATGGATTCCACCGGATATCCCTCGGCCTTATAGAAGGTCAGGGCCAGCTCCGGGTCCTTCCGCTTGGACAGCTTGCGCTTGGAGGTGCCGTCCATCTTCTGAAGCGGGCCGATGTGCAGATACTTCGGCGGACGGAAGCCCAGCGCCTGGTGGAGCTGGATATGGAACGGCAGACTCGGCAGCCATTCGTCGCCGCGCACCACGTGCGTGGTGTGCATGAGGTGGTCGTCCACGGCATGGGCGAAGTGATAGGTCGGAATGCCGTCGGATTTCAGGAGAACGTGGTCAATGTCGTTTTCCGTCAGTTCGAGATTTCCCTTGATGAGGTCAGTGAACTTGATTTTATGCTCGATCGAGCCCTCCGAACGGAAGCGCAGCACCCACGGATGCCCGGCGTCCAGCATGGCGCGGATATCCTCCATGGAGCGGTCGCGCCACACGGCCCAGCGGCCGAAATAGCCGAAGTTGGCCTTTTCGGCTTCCTGCTCCTCGTGCATCTTCACAAGTTCTTCCTCGGTGCAGAAGCAGGGATAGGCGCGGCCCTCCTGCACGAGCTTTTTGGCATAGACATGATAAATCGCGGCGCGGCGGCTCTGACGGTACGGGCCGTACTGGCCACGGTCGCCGTCCACGGTGGCGCCTTCGTCGAACTCAATGTGATAGTGGCTCAGCGCGTCGATCAGCGTTTCCACGGCGCCGGGCACTTCGCGCTTGGCGTCCGTATCCTCGACACGCAGGAACATGACGCCGCCCGACTGGTGGGACATCCGCTCGCTCGTCAGACCCTGTACCAGGTTCCCAAGGTGGACGAATCCCGTGGGGCTGGGTGCGGCGCGCGAAACGACTGCACCCTCCGGCAGCACGCGCGGGGGAAATTTTTGTTCCATATCCTCCGGCGTCTCGGTGACATCCGGAAAAAGGAGCTCGGCAAGCTCAAAATAATCCATACAATTCCTCCATACATAGAGATACAGAATAATTTTAGCATAAACTTTTCCTTTGCGCAATATACCGGCGGAAAAACTTCGCGCACGTGGGAAATACCCGAAAAAAGCGGCGCGGTTTTGTGGAAGAAAGCGCTTGCGCCGCATCCGGGGACAGCGTATAATAAAAAATGGCGCAAAAAGAGAAAAAAGCGCCGGTCATGAATGAAAAAAGGAGTGCAAAAACTGTGGAATTAAGTCTGCTTCTGATCAAACAGATCGCGTCCATGTTCCTGATGATGGCAGTCGGCGTGCTGCTTGTGCGGCTGAAGGTACTGAAGCCGGAGCATGGCTCCGTGATTTCGCGTATTTTGCTGTATGCGGTGGTGCCCTGCACGATTATCAATTCCTATCAGATCGACTTCACCCCCGCAAAGTTGGCGGGACTCGGCGTTTCCATCCTGGGCGCCGTGGTCGTACATCTCATTTTCTATGTGCTGGAGCGCATCCTGCGCCGGCCGCTGCGTCTGGAAGCCGTGGAGAGCGCCTCCATTTTTTATTCCAACGCCGGCAACCTGATTATCCCGCTGGTTCTGGCGGCGCTGGGCCAGGAGTGGGTCTTTTATGTCAGCGGCTATATGCTGGTGCAGCAGCTTCTGATCTGGACGCACGGCAAATCCATGGTCTGCGGCGAACGCCGATGGGACGTGAAGAAAATCTTCACAAACGTCAATATTATCGCCATTTTCATCGGTATCATCCTGTTTTTAACGGGGTTCCGTTTCCCGGCCGTTGTGCAGAAGGCAGTGGACGCCATGGACGGCATGATCGCGCCGCTTTCCATGATACTGACCGGTATGCTGCTGGGCGGCATGAAGTTCCGCGAGATCATCGGCACGCCGCGCGCCTATCTGGTCACGGCGCTGCGCCTGATTGCGTTCCCGCTGGTGGTGGTGATCGTGTTTGCCGTTTCCGGCATCACGCGCCTGCATCCGGACGCGCCGAGCATTTTGCTGATTACCATGCTGGCTGCGGCCAGCTCCTCCGCCACGACGATTACACAGTTTGCCCAGCTTTATGACAACAAGCCTGGCTATACCAGCGTGATCAGCATCATGACGGTTATTTTCTGCATCATCACCATCCCGCTGATGACGATGCTGTACCAGTGGCTGATCTGAACGGACAAAAACGGCATCGGAGGAATTTTATGAAGAACTATACGCAGGTTTACGTGAAAAACAGCCTGGAAGCAGCGGAATTTTATTGCAAAGCCTTTGGCGCGGAAATCACGCGTGCATTTCCGAATGCGGACGGGACCGCATACGAGCACTGCGAGCTGTCGGTAAACTGCGAAGGCTTTCTGGCCCTGGCCGAGGCGGCGAACCCCTGTGACGTTGAATTCCTCCACAAAATGAAATGGGAAACCATGACATTCAATGTGTTTGAAATGGGCAGCGAAGCGGCAGTGCGGCATGCCTTTGATGTGCTGCGGGAGGGCGGCGCCGTCATCGACCCCATCCACGCGCTGCCGTGGAGCAGCTGCTGCGCCACGGTGATTGACAAATACGGCGTTTGCTGGTGGATTTCCATTTAACCGCCCCGCGTTTTTGGAAAGCGTGGGCCGGCGCCCGGCAAATGGACAGAAAAAAGGCAGGATGCCATCGGCATCCTGCCTTTTTTGGGTTCTATATGGAAAAAATCCGCTTATTTTCCGAAGGTGAAGCTCATGAAATCGACAGCGCCCTCGCCCTCGAAGGTGAAGTAAAGCGCCTGGCGGCCGGAGGCAATGTTCAGCAGGGAGGAGAACTTGTCCCAGCTCTCGCGCGGCTCGACCGGGATGCGGGCCACGACGTTACCGTCGATGCGGCCGTCGCGCACGACCATCTCGCCGCGGCCGGTGCCGCGTACTTCCACGGTGAGGAGCTTCGCGGTCTGGATATCAAAGTAGCGGAAGCCGGCGGTTGCGCCGTCGCGCATATTCTGGATGTACTGGTTCGGATCGCACTCACGGTCGGGACCATCCTGCGTGAAGGCCGGGTGGTTTTCGTCCTGCTGCTCGCGCAGGCTCTCGGTGGTGCCGTTCTTGGAATAGAGGTGGCAGGCGATGCGTGCTTCGTAGGTGCCCTCATCCTTCAGCGGACCGCCGTTTAAGCCGCAGGAGGTGACCTCCGCCTGGTGGAAGGCTTCGCCGTCGAAATAGATTTCCTCGGCGCAGGCCTGGCGGGAGAAGAAGTGGCGGTTGGTCTGGCGGTGATAGAACACATACCACTTGCCGTTGACGCAGGCCACGCTGCCGTGGGTATTGCCGCGATAGTTCAGTGCCTCGGTGTTGCCGTTCACGCCGATATCGGAGTTCGACACCAGAACGCCGCCGAAGTGATATTCGCCCATGGGCGAATCGGCCACGGCCCAGCACAGCTCGTGCATCCACGTGGAGGAATAGATGAAGTAATATTTGCCGTTGATTTTCCGGATGGAGCTGGCCTCGAAGAAGGGGTGCGCTTCATATTCCGTGCCGTCGGCGTCATTGATGATGGGCAGATTGTGATACGGGCCGTCCTTGACGGTGACCATGTCCTGCTCCAGTTCCATTTTCATGCTGTCCTTGTCCACCGGCCAGGTCTTATAGCGCGGGGAGTTGCCGGAGAACAGATAAATGCGTTTGTCGTCGTCGATAAAGATGCCCGGATCGAAGTGACGGAACTCGCCGGGGCGGGAGCCCAGGATATCGCCGTTGGCATAGCGGACGAAATCAAGGAACTCAAAGGGGCCCGTGGGGCTGTCGGCCACGGCTACGCCGACTTCCTTTAAGAAGTCCAGGCAGTAGTAGAGGTAATACTTGCCGTCGTTGCCCTGGCAGACGTCCGGCGCCCAGAGCTTATGCTCGGTGTCGGCGTTGCGGGGATCCTGCACCATGCGGTAGATCACGCCCTCATAGCGCCAGTCGGAGAGATCGTCTACCGGCGCGGACCAGCAGACATAGTCATTCTGGCAGTATACCACGCCGTTGAAGCAGTCATGGCTGCCGTAGATGTAAAGACGGTCGCCGAATACACGGGGCTCGCCGTCCGGGATGTACTCATAGCTGGGAAGATAGGGATTGAAAACCTGTTTTTTCATGTACATTCTCCTTTTTGTGCAGTCTGTGGCTCTGTGTTTTATTATAGCGTAGGCCGCCGCGTTTGACAATCACCTTTTCCGCTGCATTTACAGGAAAGTCGCGCCCGTTCCGCGCCTTTCCGGCGCACGGCGCGATTGCGGTCCGGCTTTTCCCGTGCTATACTGGAAAAAACAAAAAAAGGATGGTGCGTCATGTCATTTTCTCCACTCGAATTTGTTGAAAAGCTGAGCTTTGTACGTTATGGCGGCACGCCGGAGGAGCGCCACGCCGCGGAACTGATCCGCAGCGGGATCGAAGCGGCCGGCGGCAGCGCGGAATTTCAGGAATTCCGGATTCCCGCCTCCGCCTGCACGCACTGCGCAGTGTCGGTCACGGAGCCGTTTGCCCGCAAGCTGGACGTTACGCCCTATGGAATGTGCGCGTCTGTCCCTGCGCCGGGACGCGATCTGAAGTTTCGCTATGTGGAGCAGGGTACACAGCGCGACCTGCTGGGTCTTTCCGACCTTTCGGACAGCATTGTGCTGGTAAATGCGCTGAGCCGCGATGCATTCCGTCTGCTGTGCGAACGCCATGCCGCCGCGATCCTGGTAATCACGGGAAAGTATTACCACACGGCGGAGGAAGCGGGCATTTACGGACGCAATCTGCGGCCGAAGTTCCTGGAATTCGGCGACACGCCCACCTTCGGCATCACGGCGCACGACGCCGCGGAGCTGGTGCGTGATGGCGCGGCAGTCCTGCACGTGGAGCTGACGGAGGAAAACGGCGATACGGCCTCGCAAAACGTGGAGGCCGTCATTCCGGGTACGGGAAACGGCGGCGAGGAGATCATTCTGACCGCGCACTATGACAGTGTGCCCATCGGCACCGGCTCCTGGGATAACGCCACCGGCAGCGCGGCGCTTTTCGGGCTTTACCTGCATTTCCTTGCTCATCCGGCGCGGCGCACCCTGCGCTTCCTCTGGTGCGGCGCGGAGGAACAGGGGCTTTTGGGCTCGAAGGCCTATGTGGAACAGCACGCAGATACGCTGGATGCTTTGAAATTCTGCTTCAACTTTGATATGTGCGGCACGATTTTAGGCAGCAACCATATTTTCGTCACCGGCGGGAAGGAACTGGAGACCTTTGTGGACCAGTATTGCCGCGAGACCGGCTATTCCGCCGATATCCGGACGCAGGTGCACTCGAGCGACTCCGCGCCCTTTGCCGACCATGGAATTCCAGCGATCGGACTCTCCCGCGGGACGCCCTCCGCCGAAATTCACACCAGCCGGGACCTGCTCTTCCCGATCGGCGAGGCCGCGCTTCTGAAAAACATTGCGGACTTTGGCGGCATGGTGGAGCGCGTGGCAAATGCAGCCGTTTTGCCGGTGGATGTGGGGATGCCGGAGGAAATGAAAAAGGAACTCGACCGTTATTTCCAGCGCGAAACAAAATAAAACGCAAGAGTATCCGAAAAAAGGCGCTCCGGCCGCAGCCGGAACGCCTTTTTTGTATGGCGCGGGGAATTATTCGGTGCGCAGCGCCACAACGGGGTCGCGGCGCGCCGCGATGCGCGACGGGATGAGGCCCGCGATGAAGGTCAGCAGCATACTGATGGCGACAAGGATGACGCCGCCTGCCCACGGCAGCTGCGCGACATTCGAGATGTTTGCCAGCGCCTTGATCAGCATATTGACGGGGATGCACAGCAGCACGGTGACGAGAATGCCCAGCATACCTGACACAAAGCCGACGGTGAGCGTTTCCGCATTAAACACGCGGGAGATATCGCGTTTCGAGGCGCCGATGGAGCGCAGGATGCCGATCTCCTTCGTGCGTTCCAGCACGGAAATGTAGGTGATGATGCCGATCATGATGGACGACACCACAAGCGAGATGGCCACGAAGGCAATGAGCACATAGGAAATGGTGTTGATGATCGTGCTGACGGAGGACATCATCAGTCCGACATAGTCGGTGTAATTGATGGCGGCTTCTTCCTGGCCTGCGTCGGTTTTTTCGCGGTTATACCGGTTGATGAGGTCGACAAGGGCCTCCTTGGACTCGAAATCCACGGGATAAATGGAGATGCGCGATGGCGACGCAAGGTCTGCGACGCCAAGCGCGGCCAGATTGCCTTCATAGCTGGCTTCGGAGGTCTGCGGCTTTGCATATTCCGCAAGCAGTGCGGCGCGTTCCTCTTCGGAGAGGGTGGCAAGATAGGCCTGCTCTTCCTCGGACAGGGCGGAGGGATCAAACTCCGCAGGATCTGCGGGCTCCTCCGTGCCGCCGGCAAACGGCAGGCCGGTGAACACGTCGGTTTCGGGGTCCTGCTGCTGCGCGCGGACAATGGCGGAGTCGTTCGTTTCGCGGATAATGTGCTCAACAAGCGCGTGCGTATAGCCGACGCTGCCGGTCATGGCGGTGGCAACGGCCTCCTCCGTCGGGCGGATGATGCCGGTAATGCGAATCTCCGGGCAGGCGTCAAGCAGCGCCTTCATATAGTCCTCGTCGCCGCGGCGATCCAGCCACGCGCCGGATGCTTCGTCGTATTCATAATACTGCGTATCCAGCACCAGACGGTAGGACATGGCAAGCAGTTCATCGTAGGAAAACTGCATTTCCTCCGTATCCAGTGTTTCGCCGCGGCCTGCGGCCTGCATCAGCCCGGTCAGCTCCGACTGGTCGCGCAGACCGAGGGAATAAAGCGTCAGGTCGGTGATCTCGTTATCCTGGTCGACGATGAGGACCACTTCGTTCCAGGCATCCGGCCATTTGCCGGCCAGCACCTCGTACTGGGACGCTAAGAGCGTCTGGTTATCCAAAAGCTCCTGCCACGCTTCCAGATTACCGGACGCCGCGGAGCCCATCGGCGATTTGGACATCGCGCCGCCCATCTTTTCAAAGATGGTGCTGGGGTTTACCTGCACTACGCCGTCCGAGGTATCGGACGCATAAATATTGAGATTGACGTCATAGCTGTACTGAATGTCGTTTACCAGCGCCTGTACGCCGTTTTCCTCGTCCTCAAGGTAGCTGCGGAAAGCCGCAACGTCGTTTGACTGGACTTCGGCGGCCATGGCGTTCATCATTTCGGACATGATGTTATTGGAATAGACGTATCCGTCCTCGTGTTCCTTCCCGCCGGGCTGGACGGCGCCCATCATGGTCTGCATCAGGCTGGTCATATCCACGCTTTCGGACTCGATGGTGAGCGGGTAGGAGGAAAGCGTGTCCTCTTCCACCCGGGAGATGTAATTCTGGAAGCCGGAGGAAAGCGACAGGATCAGCGCGATGCCGATAATGCCGATGCTTCCGGCAAACGCGGTCAAAAACGTGCGCGCTTTCTTGGTCATGAGGTTATTCAGGCTCAGAGAGAGCGCCGTGAGATACGACATGGAGTGATGGCGCGGCTTTTCGTTCGTGCGTGACGGCCTGTTCTCCTCGGGCGCGCCGTCATAGGGGTTTGTATCGTCCGTGATCCGGCCGTCGAGCAGGCGCACGATGCGCGTGGAATAGCGCTCGGCCAGTTCGGGATTGTGCGTGACCATAATGACCAGGCGGTCGTTTGCAACCTCCTTCAGAATGTCCATCACCTGCACGCTGGTCTGCGTATCCAGCGCGCCGGTGGGCTCATCCGCCAGCAGGATGTCCGGATCGTTCACCAGCGCACGCGCGATGGCAACGCGCTGCATCTGTCCGCCGGACATCTGGTTCGGGCGCTTGTTCAGCTGGTCGCCGAGTCCGACTTTTTCCAGCGCCTCGCGCGCACGGCGGCGGCGTTCGGCCTTGGAAACGCCGGAGAGGGTCAGCGCCAGTTCCACGTTTGCGAGAACCGTCTGGTGGGGGATCAGGTTGTAATTCTGGAAAACAAAGCCGATCTGGTGATTGCGGTAGGTGTCCCAGTCCCGGTCGGAGAAATCCCTGGTCGAGCGCCCGTTGATGGACAAATCTCCGGCGGTGTATTTGTCAAGACCGCCGATGATGTTCAAAAGCGTGGTTTTACCGCAGCCGGACGGTCCCAGGATCGACACAAACTCGTTTTCGCGGAAAGCGATCTCAATCCCGCGCAGGGCGCGGATGTGCTCATCGCCGACCGTGTATTCCTTTGTGATGTTTTTGAGTATCAGCATTGGTTTTGCTCCTTATTTCAGCGATACAGATAGGATAGCACTGTTTTTTAAACACAATATAAATTTTTGCCGCGGCATTTTCCCCAAGCTTTCTTCACATTGCGTTCACACGGGAAATCGGGTATAATGGGGCAAAAGAGGGTGGCCGGCTTCCTCCGGCTGCACAGGAAGCACGAAAGGAACGCAGCAGCCATGTTTCATATTTTAGTCGTTGAGGACGACGAAAACGCAAGAAAACTGATGATGACCGTGCTGGAGCAAAACGGATACAGCGCCATTCCCGCGCGCGACGGCGTGGACGCGCTGGAAGTGATGGACCGCACGCACGTGGATCTCGTCCTGCTCGACGTGATGATGCCGCGCATGGACGGTTATGAATTCGCGCGCACGCTGCGCGACGCAGGCAGCGAGCTGCCCATCCTGATGGTGACGGCACGCGGCGTGGCGGCGGACAAGCGCGCGGGGTTCTTAGCCGGCACGGACGACTATATGGTCAAGCCCGTGGACGAAGAGGAAATGCTGCTGCGCATTGCGGCGCTGCTGCGCCGCTCGAAAATCGCAAGCGAGCACCGCCTGACGGTCGGCGGCACGGTGCTGGACTACGACGCGTTTACGGTGACGGCCGGCGGCCGTACGGAGGAACTGCCGAATAAAGAATTTCAGCTGCTTTTCAAGCTGCTGTCCTATGCGGGAAAGATTTTCACACGCCGCCAGCTGATGGATGAGCTGTGGGATATGGACAGCGACACCGACGAACGCACCGTGGACGTACATATCAACCGTCTGCGGGACCGCTTTGAGGATAATCCGGATTTTTCAATTGCCACCGTGCGCGGTCTGGGCTATAAGGCGGTGAAAACAACATGAAAAAGCCATATCGGCATATCGGTTCGCTGCGCATTGCGCTGACGTTGTTCGTCTTTCTCATCATGACGGTTTCCGGCGTGATTGCGGCCTGTGTCTTTCTACTGGCGCGCCGCTTCGGCATGATACCGCCGGCACATATGGCAACGCTCATCCCCATTCTGATGGTGGTGGGCAGCGTGCTGCTCGGCACAGCGCTGTCCGCGCTGGTTGGATCTCAGTTCCTGCGCCCGATCCGGCGGCTCAGCCAGGCACTGGACGCCGTCTCCAAAGGCGATTTCTCCGTGCGTGTGCCCGTTTCGCGCGGGCCGGAGGAGCTTGCTGCCCTGCAGCAGAGCTTTAACCACATGGCGGAGGATTTCAGCGGCATTGAAATGTTCCGCAACGACTTTATCGACAGCTTTTCGCACGAATTCAAAACGCCTATTGTCTCCATCCGCGGCTTTGCGCGCCAGCTGGCGCGGGATTCCCTGTCGGAGGAACAGCGGCGGGAGTATATCGACATCATCGTGCGCGAGTCGGAGCGCCTGTCGCGTCTTTCCACGAATGTGCTGCTGCTCTCGCGGCTGGAAAACCAGCAGATTGTGACGAACAAGACGGATTTTTATCTGGACGAACAGATCCGCAGCTGTATTCTGCTGCTGGAAAAGCAGTGGAGCGAGAAAGAAATCGAATTTGACCTGGACCTGGAGGAAACCACTTACCATACCAACGAGGAACTGCTGTCGCAGGTCTGGGTGAACCTGCTGGGCAACGCCATCAAGTTCAGCGAGCCGGGCAGCTGCGTGGAAGTGATCTGCACGCATGCCGACCGCAGCGTGGTGGTCAGTATTGCGGACCACGGCCCCGGCATGGACGAAGAAACCCGGCAGCACGCCTTCGATAAGTTTTATCAGGGCGACACGTCCCGTGCGTCGGAGGGCAACGGCATCGGCCTTTCCATCGTGCGGCGCATCTGCGAGCTGTGCGGCGGGCAGATTACCCTGTCCAGCGCACCGGGAGAGGGCACGCGCTTCACCATCGTGCTGCCGGATGCGGAATGAACCCCGGCAGCACGTAAAATTTTTGGAAAAGCAAAAAAATGCCCGGTTGAAAGGGCAGAAATACAGGAAAAGAAGAAATCGGGAGGAACAACATGAAACGGTATGACGACAAGGAAAATTGGGATGTTTTAGTCTGCGGCTCAGGCCCTGCCGGACTGGGCGCCGCGGTTGCGGCGGCACGGCTGGGCGCACGGGTGCTGGTGCTGGAAAGCGCCGGACAGCCCGGCGGCACGATCTGCGCCGTACCCTTTATGCCGGTGAACCGGCTGCGCACGGAGGGCGGCATCCGCTCGGACGTGCACGAAGCCTTTGTGCAGAATCTGATGGCGGTTTCGCCTTTTGCCGCCTATCCCGGCCCGGAGGACCGCATCAATGGCGACGGCTTCTGCCCGCATCCGGAATATGCCGAGCTGGCAATTTATCGGATGCTGGACGAGGCGGGCATTACGCTGCGGCTCTTCAGCCCGGTGATGGATGCGGAGGTGGAAAACGGCCGCGTCTGCGCCGTGATTGCGCGCGAAAAGCGCGGTCTGGTGCGCTATCGTGCGAAAATCTTCCTGGATGCGACGGGTGACGGCGATCTGGCCGCGGCTGCGGGCTGCCGTTTCTCCGAAGGAAAGGACGAGGAACCCACCGACACCAGCGTTCGTCTGCAAATTGTTCCGGAAGCGGATACCAGCGGCGAAAGCCGGGAACCCATCCATATGCCGATCACGCTGGGATTCTCCCTGCTGGGTGTGGATTGCCCACGTTTTCTGGAGTGGCTGTCGCAGCACGGCGCGGACTTTCGGGAGATGCTGGCACGCGCGGACGAGCAGGGACTTTATGTCGCCGCCTGGTACGGCTTTAACCATGGCACGGTGCCCGGCGTGATCGGTGTGAACAACGGCGCATGGCTGCATCAGAAACTGACCTCAAACGGCCTGGATTCCGCCGATCTTACTGCGGCGCGCCGCGCCGGACTGCGGGTTGCCGCCGATCTCGTCACGATTCTGCGGGAAAACAGGGTGCCTGGCGCGGAAAATTGTGCGCTGGACCGCGCCGGTTCGATTCTGGGCGTGCGCGATACGCGCCGCATCGTGGGCGAATATGTCCTGACCTTTGCGGATTCGCAGTCGTCCCGGGAATTCCCGGACACCATCGCGCGGAAATACGGTGCAATTGATGCAAATCAGCTCTTTATCGGCACCATGGACTCCGGCTTTGCCTATCCTTACCGCTCACTCGTGCCGCAGGACGTGGACGGCCTGCTGCTGGCCGGCCGCTGTGCCTCCGCGACCTTCCTGGGCCATTCGGCGGGCAAGAGCATGGGCAATATGATGGCGCTGGGCTGCGCCGCAGGCGCGGCGGCGGCACTGTGCGCCGCGCAGGATATCAAACCGCGCGCGCTCGACGCGGCGCTGCTGCGTGAAACCCTGCAGGAAAAGCTCGGCGCGAAGCTCTCGTGAGGTGGCGGCATGATCATTCATGGAGTAACATACGATCGGGCGCGGCTTGCGTCGCTCATGGATTTTGCGGTGTTGGATCCGGGCACCTCGGAGCAGGAACTGCGCGCACACGCCGAAACGGCGATCCGCTATCACTTCCGAGGGATGCATCCCAACCTGATCTGGGTGGAACGCACCGCCGATTTCCTGGAGGGGACGGGCATTGAGACCGGAATCGTCGCAGCTTTTCCCTTCGGAACGCTGCCGACCGCGGAAAAGGTCCGCGAGGTGGAAACGGCCTGCCGTGCCATGCGCGGACGGCCTGCGTGCGTGGATTTTGTAACCAATGTCGGCGCCCTGCGCGGCGGCGACTATCAGACGTATGCACACGACATTTCGGAGGTTGTGAAGGCGGGACACGCCTATGGCTACGTCGTGAAATCCATCATGGAGTCCGCACTGCTGACCGACGAAGAGTTGGCCGCCGGCTGCCGGATTGCGGCGGAGGCGGGCGTTGATTTCGTGAAAACCTCGTCCGGGCGAAACGGTTCGCCAGACGTCCGGTCGATCGCCATCATGCGCGAAAACGCCGGGGAGGGTGTCGGCGTGAAGTTCTCCGGCTTTGGCGGATACAATGCGGCGCCGCTGGCCGTTATGGCGATTGCGGCGGGCGCGACGCGCCTGGGAACACGGCGTGCGGACGCCATTATCGAGGAAATAGAACACTGTTACCAGGATCTGGTGATTGAAAAACGCTGAACGGAGGCATTTTTGCTTTCTGATTCACAAAAGCGCAGAACAAAACGGCCGTCACCGCGAAAAACTCGCAGTTCCGGCCGTTTTTTGACGCTTTATTCGGCTTTTACCTCCACAGGGATCTTTGCGGCGCGGGGCTGGTTGCGGTCCATGTAATCCAGCACGGCCTGGCGGATCGCCTTCAGGTTTCGCTGCCGGATCAGTACCGTGTCTCCCGTTTCCAATGTGAACTGGTTGTCAATCTTGCGGATATAATCCATATTCACAAGATAACTCTGGTGGCACCGCAGGAAACGGTCGTCGTTCAGCTCGTTTTCGATATCGCCGAGCCGTTTATAGATCACATAGCTCTGCCCGTCGCAGCAATGCAGGATACATTTTGTGTTGCTGCTTTCCACATACAGGATTTCGTGGTAGGGCACCCGGACAATTCTGGAATGTTGGCGGATCTGATAGGTGCTTGCGGTCATCCCCCGGGTTGCTCTGTCCATCACCCGGGCAAGCTTTTCATAGCTGTGCGGCTTCAGCAGATAGCCCATGGCCTCCACGTCATAGCTGTCCACGGCAAAATCCGACGTAGCCGTGAGAAACACAATATTCCCGCGGTAGCCCAGGGTTCTCAGTCTGTGCGCCACATCGATGCCCAGAAGCTCGTTCATATAAATGTCGAGGAAAATGAGGTCAAACCACTCCTCTTCCCCAAAATCGCGGAGCAGCTCCTCGCCGCTTTCATATTGCAGGATCTCATTGGAAATCGGTTTTCCGATAAAATATTTATGCAGTAATGCAACGATTAGTTCCCGGTCTAAAAGACTGTCGTCGCAAATTGCGATACGCATTCATGCTCGACCCTTTCTTAGCAAAACGTAGAATGACAATCATAAACGAAGGAAATCCGGCGCTCTTTTCTGCGGAAAAGAGGCGTTTCCGAAACCGGCGAGGCACGGCGCACGTTCTTTCATGGTGCGGCAAAATGCACACCCTGTTGTTTTTTTAACCAGAGCAGGACGATAATCTGCCTGCTCTGGTTGTGGTGCGGGTAACAGGATTTGAACCTGCACGCCATGCGGCATTGGAACCTAAATCCAACACGTCTGCCAATTCCGCCATACCCGCATGAAAGATGGCGGAGCTGCTTGCCTTTGTTTGGAAGGAAAGGAAGCGGCTCCGCTCCGTCAGAGGATTTCACCGTTGATAATCAACCGTCCTTCGCCGGCACGCAGCGCCGCGACAAATTCCTCGTTGGTGCGCAGTCTGCGGGGGAACGCCAGGCCAGCCTGGCCGATGCCTTCGTAGTCCTTCCAGTGCACATCCGCGCCGGAGGTGCGCAGCAGGCCGGTCTTTTCCGCCAGCGCCATGGATTTGGCGTTCATTTCGGGCGGATCGGAGTGGTTGAATACCTCAATGGCGTCGCACATGGTGAGCGTCGGCTCATAAAAGGCGTCCATATAGGAGGCGCGGAAGCGATAGGGATGTGCATGGGAGATCAATCCGCCCGCCGCGTGCACGCGCTCGCCCAGTTCCTCCACGCTGATCTGCGGAATGTCGGGATTTGCTTTCCAGAAGTCCACGCCAAGGCCGTAGATCAGGATTTCCTTCCAGTTTCCATAAAAATGCTCGATGCCGAAAAGCAGGTCAAAATCCAGCTCGTCCGCCAGCGGCTTGGCGGAGAGGTAAGCGTCGTAATATCCCTGCATCCGTTCTTCCCAGGGGAGGTCGCGCGGAATGGCCGTGTTCCCCCAGATAAAATGATCCGTCAGGACCGCACCGGCATATCCGGCCGCATGATAGGCGCGCACCATATCTGCGGCGCTGTCCTTGCCGCAGGCGCTGCCCTCGCGCGAGTGCATATGCGTTTCATACCGATACCACATAGGGAAATCAGACCTTTCCACTGATAGAATAGGTATATTTTAACACTTCGGCGCAATACTTGTCAAGTGCACGGCAATTGACAAAGCGGGTGCGGCGTACTATAATAAAGAATCAACTAAAATGGGAAGATATTTTACTATAAACGGGGGAATTCCAAATGAGCAAGACCATTATCCCGCAGGGCTACCACCCGAAGCTGGATCTTTACCGGACACAGGACGCAATTGCGCTGATCAAGCGCACGTTTGAGGATTCGCTTTCCATGGCGCTCAATTTAAAACGCGTCTCGGCGCCGCTGTTTGTGGAGGCCGCCACCGGCCTGAACGATGATTTGAATGGCGTGGAGCGCCCGGTCAGCTTTGATATTAAGGAAACGGGCACGGATGCGCAGGTTGTGCACTCTCTGGCCAAATGGAAGCGCATGGCGCTGCACCGTTACGGCTTCAAGCCCGGCGAAGGCCTGTATACCGATATGAACGCCATCCGCCGCGATGAGGAAATGGATAATCTGCACTCCATTTATGTCGATCAGTGGGACTGGGAAAAGGTCATTACGCCGGAACAGCGCACGCTGACGTATCTGACGGATGCCGTGCGCCGCATTCTCGACGCCATCTGCATCACGCGCGACGTGTTAACCTGCCGCTATGAGGGCATTTCTTCGGATATCGACCGGAACATCGCCGTGGTATCCACGCAGGAGCTGGAGGATCTGTATCCGTCGCTCACGCCGCGCGAGCGCGAGGACTTTTTTGTGCGTGAGCACCATACCACGCTTTTGACGCAGGTTGGCAAAAAGCTGCGCTCCGGCAAACGGCACGACGGCCGCGCGCCGGACTATGACGATTGGGACTTAAACGGCGATATCCTGCTGTGGTCGGACGCGATGAACCGTGCCGTGGAGATCTCGAGTATGGGCATTCGCGTCAGCCCGGAATCGCTGGACCGTCAGCTGACCGAGGCGGGCTGTGATGCGCGCCGTACGCTGGACTTCCACCGCGCGCTGCTGGCGGGAGAACTGCCGCTGACCATCGGCGGCGGCATCGGCCAGTCCCGGCTGTGTATGCTGCTGCTGGGTAAGGTGCACGTCGGGGAAGTGCAGGCGTCCGTCTGGGATGAGGAGACCCGCGCCGCCTGCCGCGCCGCAGGCATTGAGCTGCTGTAATCGAAATATTTTACGAAAAGGCCGTCCTCCCGGGAAGGGGACGGCCTTTTTTTTCTTTCTGCGGCGCTTCCGCCGCAGGGTGCAGTCCGGACAGAGATATCTGTCCGGACTGTCTGCAAGCGCAGAGACATTCCAGAGCCTGCCGCAGCAGGCGCAGCGTTTATAGGAAAAGCCCGGTTTTCGCATATTGACGCCCTCCTTTTCTGTTTTCGCACTGCCCGGCCGGTGCGGCGTCCTCCACGGCGGAGGCGGCAGGCGATTTTTTGTGCTTCGCACAGATGCATGCGGCACAGCCGACGGTCATACCCCAGCGGTCAATATAAAAAGTTTCCGCCGCTTCGCCGCAGATCGGGCAGTGCGGCCCACGCGACGCCTCCCGGGTCGGAAGCGGCGGGAAGAGGTCGAGGGGAAGATTGGTTTTCTGCATGGGAAAGCTCCTTTCATAAAACGCGGCAAGCGCTCTTTTTTTGCATGATTTTGCCGGAACCGGCAGGGATTTTATGCAGAATTTTTTGTTTTCCGGACATACTGATGCGGGGTGATGTTTATGACCGGAGAGAAAAAAGAATCTGCACAAACGGAGAATCTCCGCCTGAACCCGGAAAAAAGGCTCTGCGCGAAATTTGATGCGGTAAGCATTGCAAAATTCCCGGTCGCAGGCCGGAAGGAAATGGGTATGCGCGTTTTGGACAACTGCGCGGAAGAACACATCATGTAAACCCTGCCGCCCCTCGGGGCGGCTGCATACATAGCCGGCATTTGCGCGTCCCGGAACGAAAATATCTATTTTACGCAGGTACCAAAAAAGAGCGAAGCTATTACGAACAAACTTATTATAGAACATTTGTTCTATCTTGTAAAGAGGGTATCGCATATTTTTCAAAAAAGAACCCGCAGACCGGAATTTCCCGGGTTCTGCGGGCTTATTTTGCATGGCTTGCGCGCTCAGGCGCGGGCTGTTTCCTCATAATAGGCGGCGACGGCTTCAAAAAATGCGTCGATGTTTTCCCAGCGGCTGGCAGGAGGGATATCACAGCCGGAGGAAATGACAAAATTCGGATGCTGCGGGCAGCAGTCCCGCAGCAGCGCCAGCGTTTCACGGCGGATGCTCTCCGGCGTGCCGTTGCGGAACTGCCCGGCGGGATCGATATTGCCCATTGTGAGCACATCCGCCGGCATCCGGGCGAGTACCTCGCGCATATCCACGGCATTGCCGAAGTGATAGCCTGCGGCGCCCGCCGTGAGGATGGCATCCAGCATCCGGACGGTGTTGTTGCCGCAGTTGTGGTAAATCACGGGGAAATCCGGCGTTTGCACGGCCGCGACCAGCTCACGGACATAGGGCGCGGAAAATTCCTCCGCGAGTGCGGGGGAGAGAAGCCCGGTCAGCGGTTCGGCGATGACAACGCCGCCTGCGCCGGTGGTTTGATAAGCCTTGCAGTAGGCAATCAGGAAATCGGTCGTTTTCCGCATGACGGTATGCACCATTTCCGGTTCGTCATAGCAGTAGATCATGGCCTGGGAGACGTCCATCAGGCGTCCTGCCAGGGAAAACGGGCCGATCACGCCCGCAAAAACCGGACGGTCCGTGATTTTTTCGCAGGCAAGCCGGATGGCTTCGATATATTGTCCCGTGCGGGCAGCGCCGACCGGCGGGACGGCGAGCGCTTCTGCCGCCTCCGGCGTTTCGACCAGGGCGCCGGTAACGGTCGGCACCTCGTTTTCCGACACGCGGATCTGCGCGCCGAAAGCCTCCGCCTCCACGGAGAGGTCCATCATGCTGACCGCAGCGGCAGCGTCGCAGCGCGCGGCGACCCGCGCCATACCTTCTGCGGTGAGTGCCGGACTGTTGATCAGCTCCGCCACCGTGATCCCCATCAGACTGACGCAGGGGAAGGATAAAATGGGCATGGCCTTTTTACGCGGCGCGGACTTCATGTCCTGCAGCCAGTTTTGCATATTGATCATAGGAAGAGACACTCCTGTCTGCCGTTTTGCCGTGAGCCGCTCTCTCCGCAGGGAACACGACTCAGCTTACCCCGGTATTGTAACCGGGATCCTGCAAAATTTCTTGCAGGATATCCCGCAGTTTTGGATTTTCTAACGCTTTCCGGCAGAGGAAAAGGCCGCCGGTATTCCCGGCGGCCCTGCTTGTCTTACAAATCGTCCGCATCCTGAACGGGGACGATCCATTCGTCTGTGGGATGTCCGGTCCAGCTGCCCTGGGGATCCGTCGCATCGGAGCTCATATGCGCAATGGACTGCGCAAGCTCGGTCGGACGGTCGTGCTTTTTTTGCTCCTTTTTCTTTTGTTCCGTCATACTTGCTCCTTTCCGGGTGTGCCTGGTGTTTGCCGGAGATAGTATGTTACCTGCGCCGGGAGAATATGCGGCCTGATACGGAAGGAAAACCCGAAAAAATGACGGGCACAGCAGTAAAACGGCTGTTTTTTTGTTGATTTTCGGAAAACCTTGTGGTATGCTGAAAAAAACGGTATGGAAAGAATCCTGCGGTATAGCATGGTTTTTCCTCTCCGGCGCGCCGCACGAAGACGGTTTTCGTCTGCCGCACGGCTTTTCTCACGTTCTCCCATTGCGGAATCAACACTATGAGGAGTTGGAACAAATGCGCAGAAATAAAAAGGGCCGGGCTCCCGGCTTTTTCACCAAATATGGCGCAGCCGCAGCCTTTATCCTTGCGGCGCTGCTCCTGTTTTCCGCTTCGGCGGTGCTGTTTACCCAGTTCTCCGCGATGCAGGAGGAAGCCTCTCAAATAACGGCTTCGGATCTGGATTCCCTGCGCGACGCGGTGGCGTTCGGCGCGAGAACCCGGCTGGAGGACGTGCGGGATGCGCTGTCCGCCGCGGCCAGCTATGCGGCGGAGGAGAAACTGGAGCCGGACGGAAGCGAAATTGCGCCGTTTGGCACCGGTGCGCTGACCTTCACGTATGAATCGCCGGATGTGCTCACCGGCCTCAGCGAATATCTGGGCGAAAGCCGCAGCCGGCTGGAAGAAAAGCTGGCGGCGGGGGATCTTGTCGGAATTTTGATCCATTATCCCGGCTCTGACTGGGAATATACGCTGTTCACTGCCCGCGGCGTTTCCCGCGGCAGAAGCCTGGCGGGCGTTGTCTGCGGCATCTCCGATGCGGCGCGTCTGTTCCCGCCGGCGGCGGACGGTCTGACGGATACGGTCCTGCTGGTCACCCAGGAGGGGCTGGTTGTGCCGGCCAGCCGTACCCAGCACATCTGGACGGAGGAAAACGGCTATAATCTGCTCTCCCGCCTTCCGGAAAACGCCGCCGGAACGCTGAAAACCGCGCTGGCGGACGCCAAAACCGGAAGCACCGTCACGAAGGGCGGTTCTCTCTCGTTTGCGCCGCTCGGTGTGAACGGCTGGAGCGTTGTCGTGCTGGCAGACAGCGCGGAGACGGCGAATACCGCCGGCGTCCGGCCGCATATCCTGACTTACGCGGCACTTGCGGCGGGATTGCTCGCCGTGGTGCTGGTCCTGCTGGCCGTCCTCTTTTACCGGGAGGCTGCCCGCACACGCAGACTGCGCAGCGAACGTTTTGCGGCGCTGTCGGAATTTACCGACCGTGTCTATTTTGAATATGACCTGACAAGGCGCGAAGCGGTGTTTACGCCGAATGTGCGCCGTGTGATTCCCAGCCTGACCGGAACCGTGCTCAGTCTGCGCAAGAAAAAGCGCAGCTTCCGTCATGTCCATCCGGAGGATACCGAGAGCCTGCACAGTGCGATCCGCCATGCGGCAGAGGCTCCGATCGACGATCTGCGCCTGCGCATCCGTGTCCGCAGCGGCCAGTATGAACCCTTTGTGCTGCGCACAAAGCTGCTGTCCGGCGGCGGACGCCGCACGCTGGCCGTGATGGGCGAGCTGGTCAGTCTGAGCGGACAGGAAAGCCTGGATGCTAGCCTGACGAACCCCGCCAACCGCGATGAACTGACCGGTATGCCGAACTACAACGGCGTGCGCCTGCGCACAGAGCGCCTGATTGCCGAAAACCAGAACGGTGCGCTGCTGGTGGTTGACCTGAATAACTTCTCGGCGGTGAACGAGCAGTACGGCAAGGAGGCGGGCGACGAACTGCTGCGCCGGATCAGCCGTACGGTTGCAAAGAACTTCCGACGGGATGATATCGTGGGCCGCACCGGCGGCGACGAGTTCACCATTTATATGGTCGGCGCGGAGGAGTATGGCATTGTTGCCCGGAAGGCGGAGGCACTGCTGGAAAAGATCGAGGAACTGGCCAAAAACCTCCATGTCACGGCGAGCATCGGCATTGCCTTCAGCCCGTATGACGGCGCGACGTATGAGGCACTCTCTCAGGCGGCGAATACGGCCATGTCCATGGTGAAAAAGGAAAATGCTGCGGCCTATCGTTTCTTCAGCAGCGGGGATCTGCAGCCGCCGGCCGGCGGGACACCGTCCGGAACCGGTTTTTAACGGAGGAACAGCCAGCATGAGCGAAAACCCGGAAAAACCCACAACTTTGCGGGAAAAACTGATACTTGCGGGAATCAAGGTGATCGAGGAAAACGGCGTAAGCGGTTTTTCCATCCGGCGCACCGCTGCGGAATGCGGCGTTTCCTGCGCCGCACCGTATAAGCATTTCAAGGATAAAGAAGACCTGATGACGGCCATCATCCTGTATATCAAGGACCGGTGGCACGAGCGCCAGCTGGAGATTCTGAAGGACTCAGACGGCGATGTCCGCCGCCAGCTGATCGATATCAGCCTGGCCTACATCCGTTTTCTGATGGATAACCCCCATTTCCGCTCCATTATCATGATGAAGGATCCGGCCATGCTGCCGGAACAGGTTCGTCTGAAGTCCGGTCTGAGCGAGGTCGTGATGGGTCTGATTGACCAGTACTGCCAGGAAACCGGAATGCCGGAGGAACGCCGCAGGGTCAAAACCTTTGTCGTCCGCTCGCTGATCTATGGCGCTGCTTTGATGTTTGACGACGGCGAGATCGAATATAATGAATATAACTTTGGCCTGATCGCCTCCGCGATTGACAGGGAGTTTGATCTGGCCTGAGATTCTGGCGTCCGGCTTCGGCCGGCAGAAAGCCATGAAGTTTTGACCTCACATTGGAGACTGCAAAACAGGAACCGCCGCGCACCAGCAGGCTGCGCGGCGGTTCCTGTTTGATTTTTCCCCGGTCTATCCACGCTGTGTATGCAGCGCCGGAATAACCGGACTTACACGCCCAGCGTATCCGCGATGACGTCCATCAGATGGATCGGATCCAGCGCGAGGCGGTTACATCGGTCAGCAAAACATTCGGCATCATGCGCACTCAGAAATACATCGGAAACCCGAACCAGAGCTTCTGTTTCTGATGGTCCGATGCGGTAGGCGCAAATACCAAATGTGGTATACTGCCCGAGCTCCTCATGATAATGAATTTCTTTTACTGGCCGATACTGTATCAAGATAACCCTTCCTTTCTGTTTTTCTCGTTTCTTAATGGAAACTTTATATTGTGTTTGATGTGAATCATCATACCACGTTTTGTGGTTGACGTTTTGTAGTTGTTGAAATCGGCGGGGTTTTTGATGGTATTGTCTCGGCGCGGCGCGCCGCACGCTGTGATCCGGCTGACACCGCCTGCGGAAGGAGGCAGAAAAAATATACGAAAAATGTATAAACTGCTTGCGAAAAATGTCAAAAGGTATTATAATGTAAAACTGAAAGAAAATTGGATGCTGCCTGGAATTCCGGCGGCGCGGCAGAACCCCGGTTTGCCGTACGCTCCGTCTCTTCTGAAACGGGGCGGAGGCGGGTCAATGAGAGTGAATGGAGGAATCACGAAATGAAATTTTCCGAAATGCCATATGAACGTCCCGACCTGGAATCGATGAAACGGCAGATGGCGGACCTGACGGAACGCCTGAAAAACGCTGTGGATTATCCGGCGGCACGCGAGATCTTCCTGGAGAAGGAGCGCTTCTCCAAACACATCAGCACGTTTGGCACGCTTGCCAGCGTCCGTCATTCCATTGACACGCGCGACGCGTTTTACGACGGGGAGGTCAGCTTCTGGAACGCTGCCGGCCCGCAGCTGGCGGAATATGACCAGGCCTGGACGCAGGCCATGCTGCAGTCGCCCTTCCGCGCGGATTTCACGGCGGAATACGGCGACCTGATGTTCCGCAATGCGGAAATCGAGCTGAAAACCTTCTCGCCGGAGATCATTCCGGAGCTGCAGCGCGAAAATGACCTGACGCAGGAATATGAAAAGCTGCTTGCTTCCGCGCAGATCCCCTTTGAGGGGAAAACCTATACCATTTCGCAGATCACGCCCTTCAAGACGGATCCGGACGATGCGCGCCGTCTCGCGGCATGGCGTGCGGAGGGCCAGTGGTATAAGGACAACCAGGAAAAACTGGACGGCATTTACGACGAGCTGGTGCATCTGCGCGATGAAATAGGGAAAAAACTGGGCTATGAGGGCTACACCACGCTCGGTTATTACCGCATGGGCCGCAATTGCTATACCAAGGCGGACGTGGAGAAATTCCGCGCGGCCGTTGTGAAATATCTGGTGCCCGTGGCCGACAGGATTTACCGCGCACAGGCGGAACGCCTTGGAAAATCCTATCCCATGAGCTTTGCAGACAACGCGCTGGAATTCCGCTCCGGCAACCCGAGACCCTGCGGCACGCCGGACGAGATTCTCGAGCAGGGCAGACGGTTCTACGATGAGCTTTCGCCGGAAACGAGCGAATTCTTCCGCACGATGCTGGACCGCGAACTGCTGGACGTGCTTTCGACCGAGGGCAAAGCCGGCGGCGGCTACTGCACCACGCTGGGCGACTATGAGGTGCCCTTCATTTTCGCCAATTTCAATGGGACCCAGCACGACGTGGAGGTTGTCACGCACGAGGCCGGCCACGCATTTGAAGCCTACTGCAACCGCAGCCGCATCCCGGCGAGCTATGTCTGGCCCAGCATGGAGGCCTGTGAGGTCCATTCCATGTCCATGGAGTTCTTTGCATGGCCCTGGGCGGAGGGCTTCTTCGGCGCGGATACGCGCAAGTTCTATTACAGCCATCTCTCCGGCGCGCTCACTTTCATCCCGTACGGCACGATGGTGGACCATTTCCAGCACATCGTCTTTGAAAAGCCGGATATGACCCCGGCGCAGCGCCATGCCGTCTGGCACGAGCTGCTCGGCGTGTATATGCCGTGGATGAAGCTCGACGGCGATATCCCGTTTTACAGCGAGGGCGAGGGCTGGCAGAGACAGCACCATATCTATTCGATGCCCTTCTATTATATTGATTACTGCCTGGCGCAGACCGTTGCTTTGCAGTTCTGGGCAAAGATTCAGGCCGACCGCAAGGACGCCTGGGAGCACTATATGGCTTATACGATGCAGGGCGGTAGCCGTGTGTTCACGGAACTGCTGAAAAACGCCGGACTGGACAGCCCGTTTGACGAGGCGTGCCTGCGCGGCGTCTGCGAAGCGGCCAGCCGCTGGCTGGACGGCTTTGACCTGACGGGGATTGCATAAGGAACCCGCCGTTTTCCGGACCGGGACGTTCCTGCGGCGGAAAAAACCGGGCGTTTTGGCCGATCTTTTAAGGAGAGCCAGATTCCTTACTGCAAATTCGTCAATATGACGACAGAAATATTTGAAATTTATGAGATATTGACGGTTTTTAAAATTGACACACGGGTGAAAAAACGTTAGAATATTATTAAATTTCAATCCACGCGCCGTCCCATGGCGGAACCGATGATGAGGGGCCCCTCATCGTGCCTGTGCAACAGGCACGATGGTCGCTGCGCTCCTTTTCCGGCGTCCTCCGGCGGAAAACCGTGTTTTGAAAGGACCCCCGGCGCATCCCGGCGGAGGGAAGCCCTCCGCGGTGAAACTGCTATGGACGATCCGCTTTTGCGGAATCGTTGACATAGGAAATATTAAGGAGGTTTTCTGAATGAAGAAGACAATTGCTTTGTTATTGGCAATCGTCATGGTCATGTCGATGTTCGTTGGCTGCTCCAAGACTCCCGACGATACAAACGACGGCGCTGTCACAGATAACGGTGCTGTTGACAATACAGATGAGACCAATGAGCCCGCCGATAACAATGACCAGCCCGACGACACTGCCGAGCCTGCTGGTCCCGCCACCTATACGTATCAGGATTCCGTGACCACGATGGCCACCAACTGGAATCCGCACACCTATCAGACTTCCGACGATGCATATCCGTCCGATACCGGCCGCATCCGCATTGGTCTGTATGACATCATCTTCAACGATGAGCTGCATCCGGTTGAGGGTAAGGATCCTTACACCGGTTATGTCGTCGTTCCGGAAATGGCTGCAAGCGAGCCTGTTGATGTTACCGAGCAGGTCAAGGCCGAGCATCCGGAGTTCAATATTCCGGAATCCGCTACCTCCGGCTATGCTTACACCATCGACCTGAACCCGAATGCTACCTGGGAAGACGGTACGCCGATCAATGCGGATACTTACGTCTATTCCATGCAGCGCCTGCTTGACCCGTCCCTGCTGAACTACCGTGCAGCCGACTATTATGCACAGCAGCTGTGCATCGCCGGTGCGGAAGCTTATGCAAACGGCGGTCAGACCGCCTGGGCTGACTCCCTCGGCGCTTACGCTGTGGAAGACCTCGTGAAGGGCGACGACGGCTATTACTACACCGCTGACGGCAAGGCTGTCGGCCTTGGCCTCGCAGTTGCACTCGACTGGACCGGCGGCGACACGCTGCAGGACTATGTGGATTCTTACGGCGATGCTTACTTTGATGTGACGAACTGGGAGACCCTGGTTGGCATGATGGATTCCAAGGGCGTTGTCCGCATGAACGACGAGACCCTTGCTCTCTTCACTCCGGTTACCTGCGGCAACGAAGCCTGGGGCGAGACCGAAGCGGATCTGCCGAACTACTTCGTCATCGGCACCGATTACCCGGTTGTTGAGTACGAAGGCACTGTTGGTCTTTACAAGAGCGGCGATTACCAGATCACCATGGTCCTTGGTAAGTCCCTCGCCGGCTTCAACCTCCTGTACTCCCTGACCAGCAACTGGATCGTTTACGAGCCGTACTACGAGGCATGCCTCTCCGAGTCCAACGGCGTTTGGACCAGCACCTACAACACCAGCGTTGAGACCACGATGAGCTATGGTCCGTACAAGATGACCGAGTACCAGACCGATAAGTTCATGAAGTTCGAGAAGAACGAGAACTGGTATGGCTGGACGGACGGCAACCACCAGTATGTCGACCCGACCGATGGCCAGACCTATGATATGTATCAGACCGACATCATCGAATGCGAGGTTGTTGCTGAGGCTGCCACCTGCAAGCTGATGTTCCTGAAGGGCGAACTGATGGGCTACGGCCTGCAGGCTGAGGACTTCGCCACCTATCGTAACAGCGATTACATTTACTTCACTCCGGCAGAAACCATCTTCTTCCTGATCCTCAATGGTTATAAGGATGCGATCCAGAGCCGTGAGGCTGCTGCTGACTTCGATCAGGCTGCATACGACCTCGAGACCCTGACCCTGAAGACCTTTAAGCAGGCCATGGCAGTTACCTATGATAAGGAACTGTTCTGCGCCACCATCTCCCCGGCCCGTTCCGGCGCTTACGGCATCATCGGCAGCTCCTACGTTTATGACGTAGACACCGGTTCCATGTATCGTGACACCGATCAGGCCAAGCAGGTCCTGTGTGACTTCTACAATGTGGATGTTTCCCAGTATGATTCTCTGGACGAGGCCGTTGATTCCATCACCGGTTACGATCCTGAGACTGCAAAGGAACTCTTTGCGCAGGCTTTCCAGGAGTCTCTTGATGCCGGCTTCATCACCGATAACGACGGCGACGGCATCAGCGATCAGACCATCCAGATCGAATATGCCCTGTCCGCCGATTCCGACTTTATGACCAAGACCCTCGACTACCTCAATGCGAAGGTTGCTGAAGTTACTGTCGGCACTCCGTTTGACGGCAAGATCGTCTTCGTGAAGTCTGCTCCGTACGGCAACGACTGGTCCAACAAAATCAAGTCCGGCCTTGCTGACACTGTTCTGGCTGGCTGGTCCGGCTCCGTTCTGGATCCGTTCGGCCTTTCCGACCTGTATGTCAACCCCGACTATCAGTATGACGCCACCTGGTTCAATGCTGAGACCGTCAACCTGACCCTCACCATCAACGGTGAAGAGATCACCATGAACCTGCGTCAGTGGTCCGATGCGCTCAACGGCGCCACCGTGACCGTGAACGATAAGGAATACTGCTTCGGCGATGGCATTGCCGATATCGAAACCCGTCTGACCATCCTGGCTGCCATCGAAGGCGAGATCCTGCAGACCTATGACTACATCCCGATGATGCAGAACGCCAGCGCTGCGCTTCTGTCTCAGCAGGTTTACTACGTGGTCGAGGAGTACAACCCGATCTGCGGCCGCGGCGGTATCCAGTATCTGAAGTACAACTACAACGATGCCGAGTGGGCAGCGTATGTAGCTGAAAACGGCGGCGAGCTCCAGTACTAAGGAATTCGCAGCCTGACGGAACCCATTTTTGGAGTTATCTGTCAGATTTAACCGCAAACACTGTTGCTGGGGCACGTTTTGCCCCGGCAACAGTGTCGTATTTTATACTCTCACAGCGTCATTCCGAGGATGACTCAATCGCGTGAGAAAGAATAAGCTCACAGGGAGGATGCATATGGCCAAATATGTCACACAAAGAGTCCTGCTCATGCTGATGACGCTGCTCATTATTACTTGCATGTGCTTTGTACTGATCAGGATGCTGCCGCCGGCGGAACTGCCGCTGAACGATATCCATACACAGGTAATTGAAGCCCGCCGCGAAGCGCAGGGATATAATAAACCGTATATGGTGCAGTTCGGTATTTTCCTCAAAAATGTCATTACAAAGTGGGACTGGGGTGTCAGCGATAAGCTGTATTTTGGCTCTGATGTTGCCGCAAAATTTGCGGAAAAGCTCCCTGCGACGATCTTCGTCAATCTGTATTCGATCCTTTTGAGTATTCCGCTTGGCATTGCGCTGGGCATTTTTGCCGCACTGAAGAAGAATACCTGGATCGACTATTCCATCTCCACCCTGACGATGGTGGTAATTTCCGTGCCGAGCTTTGTTTTTGCATTCCTGATTCAGTATTTCCTGTCTTATAAGCTTGGCTGGTTCCCCTTCCTCATGAAGGAGGGCACCAATTATCTCTCCTGGAGTATGTTTGTCAGTATGCTCCCGGCTGTCCTTTCTCTTTCCTTCGGCGTTATCGCGAGCTTCACGCGTACCACGCGCGCCGAACTGACGGAAGTGCTGACGAGCGAATTTATGCTTCTTGCCCGCACGAAGGGCCTGACGAAAACGCAGGCAACCGTGCGTCACGCCCTGAAAAACTGCATGGTCGTCGTGCTGCCGGCGATCCTGGGCGAATTCATCGGCATTATGTCCGGTTCCCTGGTCATCGAAAAGATCTTTGCGGTTCCGGGCGTTGGCGGCCTGTATCTGAATGCGATCAACGGCCGTGACTATCCGATTTTTATTATGGTTTCGTGTTTCTATACCGCAGTCAGTTTGTTAGCCGGAATCGTGATCGATATCAGCTACGGCTTTATTGATCCGCGTATCAGAATGGGGTCGAAAAAATGAGCGTACAGAATATGCAGAACCACATGGATTACGAACATATCCCAGCGGAAAAGTTCGCTTTTACCCAGCTGGATACCAATATACACGACAAAAAACTGGAAACGAAGTCCCGCGGCTATCTGGCGGACGCGTTCCTGCGCTTTAAGCAAAACAAGTCCTCTCTTGTTGCTGCGGTGATCATCATCATCCTGCTGCTTTTTGCGCTGGTTTCTCCGATCATCTCGCCATACAGCATCAATGACAAGGACCCGGTTTTCAACAGCTTCCCGCCCTATCTTTCCAGTGTTGCGGAAAAGAATTGGGGCATTCTGGACGGCGCCACTACCCACGGCAGCCAGAATGATCTCTCCCTGAGCTACTGGAAGGGCATTGCAGAGGAAACCGGTATGAATCCTGTCCTGCGCATCCTGGATGTTACGACGACGTATGTGAAATACCGCGGACAGGACAAGGCCAGCAATACCTATACCCTGGAGACGAACCGTTATTTTGAAAACGGTATTGTTTACCGCGTTTTCAAATACTCCGAGTATGAAGCCATTCAGAAATGGCAGAATGAAACCGGCATCCAGGTCATCTACCCCTATGTCGAGCCGAAGGATATCTGCGACATTGCGGATAATCCGAACATCTGGTATCAGGTGAAGGACGGCAAGGGCACGCCCGTGTTGGATGACGACGGCAATTTCATCCCGGCTTATTCCACCAATGCCGCAATCGAAGGCGGGGAATACAACAGCCTCCGCATCGAAGGCGACGATGGCAGCTATATTTACAGCGCAAAGAAGTCCGGCGCCGTGCAGTGCCGTGTCTGCTATTATAACTACTATATCTATGTAAATGGCCATGAGCCGATGTACCTCTTTGGCACGAACTCCCTCGGCCAGGACCTCTTCGGCGCGATTGGTACCGGCGCACGCTTCTCCATCATCTTTGCGATCCTCGTTTCCGCGATTAACCTGACAATCGGTGCAATTTATGGCTCGATTCAGGGCTATTACGGCGGACGAATCGACCTGACGATGGACCGTATCTCCGATATCCTCTCCGGCATGCCGTTTATTGTATGTACCACGTTGTTCCAGCTGCATCTGGGCCAGAAAGTAGGTGTCGTCCCGGCCTTCCTCTTCGCGTTTGTCCTGACGGGCTGGATCGGCATGGCTGCCCTGACCAGAAAGCAGTTCTACCGCTTCAAGGGCCAGGAATTCGTGCTTGCCGCGCGTACCCTTGGTGCCTCGGACCGCCGCCTGATGTTCAAGCATATTTTCCCGAACGCACTCGGCACGATCATCACCAGCTGCGCACTGATTATCCCGAGCGTGATCAACTCCGAAACACAGCTGACCTACCTCGGCATTATCAACCTGCAGGAATTTGCCGGTACCAGCATCGGTACCCTGATGAGCCAGGGACAGGTCGCCATGACGACCGCGCCGCACGGAATGTTCTTCCCTTCGCTCTTTGTATCGCTGCTTCTGATCTCTTTCAACCTGTTCGGCAATGGTCTGCGCGATGCATTTAACCCGTCAACGAGAGGAGTGGAGGATTAACTATGGAGATGAAGTTACAGGTCCGAGATCTCAGAATATCCTTCCGTACGACAAATGGTAAGGTGCAGGCTGTCCGCGACATCAGTTTCGACCTTGCAAAGGGCGAAACGCTGGCTATCGTGGGTGAATCCGGTTCCGGTAAGTCCGTCACCTCCAAGGCAATCCTGGGAATTCAGGCGGGCAATTCCATCACGGAAGCCGGCGAGATTATCTACGACGGCAAAGACCTTCTGAAAATCACCGAAGAGGAATTCCATAAAATCCGCGGCGACAAAATTGCGATGATTTTCCAGGACCCCATGTCCAGCCTGAACCCGATCGTGAAGATTGGCCGTCAGCTGACCGAGGCCATGCTTTTAAAGGGCAAGGCCCGCCAGAAGGAGAGCCGCGAGACCTTTAATACCTATCTTACAAACCTGAACCGCATGATGATTGCTGCTGTCGCAGGCTCCGATAAGGCAAAAGCAGCTGAACTGACCGCAAAATGCAAGAAATTTGACAAGTTCGAGTTCAAGCATATTGAACTGGAGGACGCTTTCAATAAGGCACACGAAGCTGCCGTTGAAGCAATTGATGATATCGACGTACTGGCTTTCGAGCTGGAAAAAAACGCCGCAAAGGACGCCGCTTACCGCGTGAACAGTGTCGCGCGTCAGGCGCGCGCGTCGATTCACGAGTATGTCGTGCATGAAGATGCCGAACGGCTGACCGCACTGGCTTCCTCCCTGAAATCCAAGCTGAATAAAGGGAAAAAGGCCGAGAATTACACGGAAGTCGTGCACGCACTGCGCGAGGTGCAGGAAATTCTCAAGAAAGCCGTTGCACTTCCGGAACCGAACTTCTTCCGCATGGGCTATTATATGACCTTTGCTGGAAAGGCGCTGCCGGATATGCCTGTCGAGCAGCTGAATGATTTCCTGGGCGAGTATCTCGACCGCGAATTCATGAAGGATTTCATTGAAAACGCCAAAGAGGGCCTGATGCACTCCGCAAACGAGGCCTATCGCGGTATGGAAGAGGCCGTTCGTGCACTGCGCGAGAACGTTGCCGTCTTTGAAAAGGAAAAACTGGATCACGCGGAATGCAGACGCGTGCAGAAACTGCTCTCCGAGAAGGTGAAGGCCGCGATTGACGACCTTGCCATCACGAAAGACAGCCTGAGTTATACGTTTGCCCCCAGCCTGAACAGCGAGATCAACCGCTATTTTGACGCGATTGGCAAGAATGTCAAAGCTGAAAAGGTTCACCGCAAGAACCAGGCGAAATATGACCACCAGGTGAAGCATGGAAAGAACCCAAGCTGGACGGTTGCGGCTGCGTCCGTAACGGATCTGGATCTGGTGCGCAGCAATATCTGCCACCTGATCACACGCCTTGCCGATCACTATGAAGCGATGCTTGCCGACCGCGCAAGCCGTGATTTCGACCGCGAAACCGTGGCCGTGATTGATTATTTGAAGGAAAATGCCACCGGCGTTGTCGCAAAGGTGACGAAGCGCATTGCAAAGGCGCGCGCGATCAAACTGATGGAAGAAGTCGGCATCGCAGAGCCGCGCAAGAGATACAATCAGTATCCGTTTGAGTTCTCCGGCGGTATGCGCCAGCGTATCGTCATCGCGATTGCGCTTGCGGCCAACCCGGATATCCTGATCTGTGACGAGCCGACAACCGCGCTCGATGTGACGATCCAGTCGCAGATTCTGGAACTGATCAACAAGCTCAAGAAGGAACGTCAGCTCTCCGTTATCTTTATCACGCACGACCTTGGCGTGGTTGCCAATATGGCGGACCGCGTTGCGGTCATGTATGCCGGCAAGATCGTGGAATACGGCACCGCAGAGGACGTGTTCTACCGCGCCGCGCATCCGTATACCTGGGCGCTGCTCTCCTCCATGCCGGATCTGGATACCAATGAAAAGCTGGAGGCTATTCCCGGCACGCCGCCGAACATGATTTATCCGCCTGTCGGCGATGCATTTGCGGCCCGTAACAAATACGCAATGCAGATCGACTTTGAGCGTCAACCCCCCATGTTCCAAATCAGTGATACACATTATGCTGCCACCTGGCTTCTGCACCCGGATGCACCGAAGGTTGATCCGCCGAAGACGGTGCTGGACAGAATCGCCAGAATGAAGAGTAAAAGAGGGGTAGAAGATGCAGAATAATCAGGAAACTTTGCTTAAGGTAGAGCATCTCTGCCAGTATTTTAAGATGGAAGGCGGCGAACTGAAAGCCGTTGACGACGTCAGCTTTGAGATACACGAGGGCGAGGTATTTGGCCTCGTCGGTGAATCCGGCTGCGGAAAGACAACGACCGGCCGCTCGATCATCAAACTCTATAACATCACGTCCGGCAACGTTTTTTTCAAGGGCATCCGTATAGCGGCAGGTAAGCGCTCCTACCGCGACGCTATCCGTGCCGCACGCGAGGCCTATAAGGCGCGCATTAACGAGCTGGACGCGCAGGTGAAGGCCGGAACGTTGACGAAGGCCGATCGTGATACCGCCGCGCAGACGGCAAAGACCGAGATGGACAGCATCATAGCGGAGAACCGCCGGCAGATCAAACTGGCGGACGAGGACCAGACGAAGTGCGACAAAAAATATGCCGCAGAGCAGATCGAGAAGATCACGGCCGAATATCAGCCGAAGATTGATGCTGCCGCCGGCGAGGAAAAGTCGCGTCTTGAGAAGGAGTTCCACGAAAAGCTCCGCCGCGCGAAAAAGACGAAGCTTGTCACGCGCATCCAGATGATTTTCCAGGACCCGATCGCTTCCCTGAACCCCAGAATGACGGTCCGCGAGATCATCTCCGAGGGTTTGATTATCCAGGGCGAACGCGATAAAAAAGTGATCGAAGAAAAGGTTTATGAAATGCTGGAGCTGGTTGGCCTGGTTCGTGAGCACGCCGATCGCTATCCGCATGAATTTTCCGGCGGCCAGCGCCAGAGAATCGGCGTCGCACGCTCCATCATCATGAATCCGGATCTGATCATTGCCGACGAACCAGTTTCCGCGCTGGATGTTTCCATTCAGGCGCAGGTGATCAACCTGCTGAACGATCTGCGGCACCGCTTTGGCCTGACGATCCTCTTCATTGCGCATGACCTGTCGGTCGTTAAGTATTTCTCGGATCGCATCGGCGTGATGTATTATGGCAAGATGGTGGAACTGGCCTCGTCCGACGAACTCTTCCGTCATCCTCTGCATCCGTATACCAAGTCGCTGCTGTCGGCAATTCCGCTGCCTGACCCGATTTACGAGAAGCAGAGGAAGAGAATTGTCTATAATCCGCTGGCAGAGCATGATTATACGGTGGACAAGCCCACATTCCGTGAGGTCTGCCCCGGACACTTTGTCCAGTGCAACGATGCGGAGTTTGAAAAGTATCTGCAGCAGGTCAAGGACTGATGAACGCGAAGTGCAAATCATTTTTGATTTCTCTTGCAATTGGCGCAGTGCTTGCGGCAGTTGTGTATTTCCTGAATCGCTCAGCCGGGTTTCCCACAGCCCGTCTCTTCTGCGATGCGTTTTTTGTCGCAGGCGTGATCATTACCGGTTGCGGCGGACTGGCCTTTGTGCGCAACCAGGGCTTCTTCGATATCATGAGCTACGGCATCAAGACCGTCTTTCATATCCACCTGCCCTGGACGGCACCGCGCACGCCCGAGGAGGGAAAAGAGTCCTTTGTTGAGTATAAGGAGCGCAAACGCCAGGAGCGGAAATCCCCGGCGGGTTCTCTGCTGGCCGGCGGACTGTATCTGGTACTGTCTGCCCTGATGCTTCTTTTCTGCTGACGCAAAAACTTAAGAAATCAGCTTCACAAATAACGACAAGTCGTTTTGTGAAGCTTTTCTTTTCCGTATACCTGTCAAAAACTCCGGGCGGCAGCGTACGAAACTGCTCGCGTCCGGCTATATTCCGACAAAAAGGGAGATTTGTTTATGACCAGAGAACAATACCTGAAAAACCTGACGGTGCCGCAGGGGCCGGTGGACGTCGTGCTCGACACCGACACCTATAACGAGATCGACGACCAGTTTGCGCTGTCTTATCTCATTCGTTCCGGTGAAAAGCTGCACACGAAGGCCGTTTATGCCGCGCCGTTTTTCAACGAGAATTCCACAAGCCCAGGCGACGGTATGGAGCGCAGCTATCAGGAAATCCGGAAACTTTTTGCGCTTTTAGGTCTTTCGGAAGCGGATATTCCGGTTTTCCGCGGCTCTCAGGACTATCTGGCGGACGAAAAAACGCCGCAGCCATCGCCGGCCGCCGATGATCTTGTGCGCCGTGCGGCGTCGTACAGCCCGGAGCATCCGCTTTATGTCGTTGCCATCGGCGCGATCACGAATGTAGCGTCCGCACTGCTGCTCGACCCCTCGATTGCCGAAAAAATTGTGCTCGTCTGGCTGGGCGGCAATGCCTGGCATCATCATACGGAGCGCGAATTCAATATGGGCCAGGATATCGCCGCGGCCCGCATCGTGATGTCCTGCGGCGCACCGTTTGTGCAGCTGCCCTGCATCGGCGTAGTGGATTCCTTCACGGTCTCCAAACCGGAACTGGAGTATTGGTTCTGCGATAAAAACCCGCTTGCGGACTATCTGGCCCGCAACACCATCGCCGCGGCGGACGCTTATGCAGCAGGGAAGGCATGGACGCGCGTGATTTGGGATGTGACGGCGGTTGCGTGGCTCCTGAATGACGAGGACCGCTTCCTCTGTTCACGTCTGGTGAACACCCGCCTGCCGAATTATGACCACAGCTACGGCGAGCAGGACCCCACGCTGCTCTCGCGCTATGTTTACAAGGTACGCCGTGACGCACTCCTGAACGACCTGATCGAAAAACTGACAAAGTAAGCTGTTTCGCGCGTCGCGGCTCAAAAAAATGCGTAAAAAACCGCCGGTTTCTTTTTGAAACCGGCGGATCTTTTTCGTTTGTCGGGAATTATTTCGCGTAATCCACGGCGCGCGTTTCGCGCATGACGCTGACCTTGATCTGTCCCGGATATTCCAGTTCGGACTCGATCTTCTTGGCCAGATCGTGGGCAAGAAGGACGATGTTGTCATCGTTGACTTCCTCCGGGTTGACCATGATACGGATCTCACGGCCGGCCTGGATGGCATAGGACTTCTCAACGCCCGGGAATTCATTCGCAATGGCCTCCAGCTTCTCAAGACGCTTGATGTAGGCTTCCAGATTCTCGCGTCTTGCGCCGGGACGTGCAGCGGAGATGGCATCCGCCGCCTGCACAATGCAGGCGATCGCCGTTTCGGCCTCCACGTCGCCGTGGTGCGCCTGGATGGCATGGATGACTTCGCGGTTTTCGCGGTATTTCCGCGCGAGATCGACACCGATCTGCACGTGAGAGCCTTCTGTCTCGTGGTCAACGGCCTTACCGATATCGTGCAGCAGGCCGGCGCGCTTGGCAAGCGTGATGTCCAGGCCCAGCTCGGCAGCCAGAATACCGGAGACATGGGAAACTTCAATGGAGTGCTGGAGCACGTTCTGACCGTAGCTCGTACGGTAGTGCATACGGCCGAGCAGGCGAACGAGTTCGGGGTGCAGGCCCTGCACGCCGGTCTCAAAGACTGCGCGCTCACCTTCGCTCTTGATGATGGCATCCACCTCACGGCGGGACTTTTCAATCATTTCTTCAATGCGCGCCGGATGGATGCGCCCATCCATGATGAGTTTTTCCAGCGTCAGGCGTGCAATTTCGCGGCGCACCGGATCAAAGCTCGACAGCGTGATGGCTTCCGGCGTATCGTCGATGATGAGATCAACGCCCGTCATGGTTTCCAAAGTGCGGATGTTGCGGCCTTCGCGGCCGATGATGCGGCCCTTCATTTCATCGTTGGGCAGCGGGACAACACTGATGGCGGCCTCCGAAACATGGTCGGCGGCGCACTTCTGAATGGCAAGGGAAATGTATTCGCGGGCCTTACGCTCTGCGTTTTCTTTCAGTTCCTGATCAATTTCGCGGATTTTGACGGCGGCTTCGTGCCGTGCGTCGGTTTCGATCATGCGAATGAGGTACTCTTTAGCCTCTTCGGCGGTGAATCCGGAAACCTTTTCGAGCATTTCCAGTTCGCTCTTCTTGATTTCCCGGATTTCATCGTTCATTTCCTCGGCTTCTTTGATCTTCCGGTTCAGGGTTTCCTCTTTCTTTTCTGCTGCGTCATGCTTTCGCTCTAAACTCTCTTCCTTTTGCTGTAAACGGCGTTCCTGTTTGGAAAGTTCGCTTCTGCGCTCCTTGATTTCCTTTTCCAGTTCTGTGCGGCTTTTTTGAATTTCCTCGCGCGCTTCCACAACGGCTTCGCGCTTCTTTGATTCTGCCTGCTTGACGGCGTTGGCAACGATCTGACGGGCTTCTTCCTCGGCTCCGCCGATCTTTTGCTCGGCAATCTTGCGGCGGTGTTCCATACCCATATTGAAAGCGATGATTGCTGCGACAGCAGCAACGATCAGCATTCCGACAATAGTCAGTATGAGTGCAAGTATGCTGACGATACCGATCTCCTCCTTTATTCAATTGATGTATGCGCCGCCGGTCCGCCGACGGCAAAGAAAAAGTAATGTCTTAAAAGGAAAGTTTGGAAAAGAGAGAAATGCAATGTATAAAATCAGAGGTTTGGCCAATTGTACCTTATTCTATTTTAACGCTGGAAAGGCCCCTTGTCAAGGGAAGAAAGGACGAAACAAGGCCCATTATTTACAAATCCTCGCCTGTGTAAAGCCGGATGTATAATTTTACCCGACACGTAAAAAATAATGCCGGAGGATGAAAAGAATGAGAGCAGAAAAAAGGCCCGCGCAGATCCGCCGCGTGTATGCGCCGCGAGGCGAGCGCATCGAACGGCTTGTCGTGCGGTATCTGGCGTCCCGGGACGGCGGACGGTAAATGGGAAGACGCGGGAAAAAGGCAGGCGGCGCGGAGACGGAATTCCGCGCCGCTCTTTATATCCGTCTCTCGCGCGAGGACGGCGACCGCGAAGAGAGCGACAGCGTGGCGAACCAGCGCGCTCTTTTGACGGACTACGTCCGGCAGGACGAGACAATCCGCGATTTTGAGCTGTTCATTGACGACGGCTGGTCCGGCACGGACTTTGCGCGCCCGGCCTTTCAGCGGATGCTGGAGGCGCTGCGCGCGCGGCAGCTGAACTGTGTGGTGGTGAAGGACCTTTCGCGGTTCGGCCGCAATTACATCGAGACCGGGCGCTATCTCGAGCAGGAATTCCCGCTGCTCGGCGTGCGGTTCATCTCGCTGAGCGACGACATCGACAGCTGGGCGCGTCCGGCGCAGGCGAACACCATCCTGGTGCCCTTCAAAAACCTGATCAACGACGAATACAGCCGCGATATTTCGCAGAAAATCCGTGCCGCGCTGGATTCCAAGCGGCGGCGCGGGGAATTCATCGGCTCGCATCCGCCCTATGGCTACCGCCGTGCGGAGAAGGACCGAACGCGGCTTGTCCCGGACCCCGGTGCGGCGGAAGTGGTGCGGCGCATCTTTGCGGAATTTCTCGCAGGACGCAGCAAAACCGCCATTGCGCGCGGCCTCAATGCCGGAGGCATGCCCTCGCCCGCGGCGTACCGTTCCGGTGGGACGGGACTGTGGAGTTATTCGTCTGTGGACCATATTCTGCGCAACCCCGTCTACCGCGGCGACCTGGTGCAGGGGCGCTATGGCAACGTCAGCTACAAAATCCAGAAAACGCGCCGCAGGCCGGAGGAACGCTGGTTTATCGTGCGCGGAACGCACGAGGCGCTGGTCGATCCGGCGGAGTTTGACCGCGCGCAGAGTCTGATGGAGGCGGATACGCGCGCGGACGCCGGCGGTGAAGTGCATCCGCTGGCGGGGCTTGTGCGCTGCGCCGAATGCGGACGTGCGCTTGCACGCCGCCGGGTGCGCCACAGCTATGGCGTGTACGAATACTATCTCTGCCCGACCTATAAGCAGTCCCACACGGCCTGTACGCCGCATTCCGTGCGTGTGGACGCTGTGGAGCGCGAGGTACTGGCGGCAATCCGGGACGAAATTCGCGCGGCGGTGGATTTTTCGCGTGTGGCGTCGGAACTGCGCAGCGTGCGGCGGGAAAAGAGCAGCCTGCCGGCGCTGGAGCGCTCGCTTGCGCGCGTGATGGAACTCAAGCGCGGGATTTACAGCGACTGGAAGAACGGGGAGCTGACGCGGGAGGAATATACCTCCTTTAAGGAGGGATATGACCGGCAGGAAGCGGAGCTGCGCCGCCAGATTGAGGCGGAACGCGCCCGGCCGCAGACGGACGGCGGGGAGTGGGCAAAGCTGGCGGCACTGGCGTATCCGGAAACACTGGAACGCGGGTTGGCAGCGGCACTTTTGCGCCGGGTGCTTGTCCATGCGGACGGTTCCCTGACGATCGAATTCCGGTTTCGCCGGGAGGAGGGCGCGCCGCAGGCATAGAAAAACCGCACTGCCTTCGGGCAGTGCGGTTTTGTCAGCTGTCGATGCGTTCGTGCAGCCAGGCAAGCGCCTGTGAAAGGCCGCCGACCTCGTCAATCAGCCCCTCCGCCACGGCCTTTTCCCCGTCCAGCACTGTGCCGACGTCGGTGGTCAGCTCGCCGGTGTTGAGCATGAAACCGCGCAGGCGCTCGTCGGAAATGCGGGAATTCGACGTGATGAAGCGGATGATCCGCTCCTGGATGCGCACAAAGTTTTCAAAAGTCTGCGGCGCGCCGACAACCAGGCCGGAAAAGCGCACGGGGTGGATCGTCATCGTCGCCGAGGGCACGATGAACGAGCGCTGCGCCGCAACGGCCAGCGGTACGCCGATGGAATGTCCGCCGCCGAGCACCAGCGACGCCGTGGGTGTTTTCATGCTGGCGATCAGCTCCGCCAGGGCAAGCCCGGCCTCCACATCGCCGCCGATGGTATTGAGCAGGAGCAAAAGTCCGCGGATTTCGGGACTTTCTTCAATGGCCGCAAGCTGCGGGATCATATGCTCGTATTTGGTGGCCTTGGTCTGGTTCGGTAAAGCGGTGTGGCCCTCGATTTGTCCGATGATCGTCATGCAGTGGATCAGGCCGTGACCGGTTTCCACCGTCACCGCACCGTCCTGATGATCTTTTTCCGGTTTTTCCTGCGAATCGTTCCCAGGGTCTTCGTTTTCGTTATAACAACACATAGTTCCTCCTAAACCGGTCGCGGTATCTGGTTTAGGATGTGCCGTGTGCGGCGGAATTATACGCCCAGAATCTCCGGAAGCTCCCCGCGCAGCCGCGTGTAGGGAAGAAAAAACTCGCGCGCGCCCTCGCGCTCTGCGGTTTCCAGCTTTTCGCGGATGGTGTAGGCGTCGTCGTAGAGCACAAAGTGCGTCATGCCTTCCGGACTTTGCCAGGTGAAATATTTTGCGGCCAGATCGCGGGAATAATAGCTCATCAGACCGCTGTCGAGCAGCTCAGCGAGCCGCTCCTGCGTGATGGCGTCGCCCTGTCCGGCGGAGGGCAGCGTGAAATCCATGCACAGCGGCACGATTTCCAGCGCCGTACGCTCTCCGAAGCGCTCCGTCAGGCTGCGCACGTACAGCGCAAAGGATCCGCCTGTCACCTCGCTGGAGGAAAGCACCGTCACGCCGCCGGTATCGAGCGCGGGGTTGGTATAAAGCACCGCGCCGCGCCCGGCCAGACGGGGCGCGAGCGTTTCGATCAGGCGCTGCGCGGCCGGCGTACGCTCGTCGAAGTCGAGGTAAACCCCTTCGCAGTGTCCGGCGGTGCACTCCGCGGCAATGGCCTCCGCCAAAACGGCGGCATCGGCAAACGGCGGCGCGCCGCCCATGATGACCATCACGCCGCCGGAAATCTGCCCCAGCGCGCTGCTTCTCAGAAGAAGGCCGGAGGGCGAAAGCCGGTAGGCCAGATACGCAAGACGCAGGCCGAGCCCCCTGCACTCTGCCACCTCTGCGGCTGTGACTGCGAGTGTGATCCTGTCCGTTCTCATGGCGAAACCCTCTTTCCCTGTCAGCCGGTTTGTGATATAATAACCGCGGGACCATGCTGTCCCACTTTGTGTCCTGCTTATCTTTACGCGGGCACCATTGATTTTATGACGGGAGGTGGCGCCGTGGCGCATGGATTGACGCCGGACCGCCGGGCGGCAGGGATCCGCGAAGTGACGCCGGAATTCCTGCGGGAACTGGGCGCCCGCGGCGTGATTGTGGATCTGGATAATACGCTGGCGCTCCCGGATGATGTGCATCCGACGCCCGACGGCGCGGCGTGGCTGGCCGCGATGCGGGAAGCGGGCATCCCGGTCGTGATTGTTTCCAACAATTCGCGGGAGCGGGTGGAACCGTTTTGCCGCCCGTTCGGCGTGGATTTTGTACCGAAAAGCGGGAAGCCCTTTGGCCGCGGCATCGACCGCGCAATCGACAAACTGGGCGTGCCGCGCGAGCAGGCTGTGCTGGTCGGCGATCAGCTGTTTACGGACGTGCTTGCGGCGTCCTGTCATCACGTACCGTGTATCCTGACGGAGCCGGTCGTGATGGAAACCGGATTATTTTTCAGGCTCAAACGCGCTTTGGAGCGCGCTGTGGACCGGAAACGGAGGAAATAAAGATGTTTGAAGAAAATTGCAGGGGAATTATCCGTGCTTTGGCGGACGCACCGTACGGCGCTGTGCTGCTCACCTCGCCGCAGAACCGTTTTTACGCAACGGGCTTCCACTCGTCGGCGGGTGTCGCGCTGATTTCCGCGCGGCGCGCGGTGTTTGCCACCGACTTCCGCTATTTTGAGGACGCCGGTGCAAAAATCCGCGGTTTTGAGCTGGTTATGATGACCAACAGCCATACTTATACCGATATTATCAACGAATTCTGCCGCGAGGAGGGCATTGATACCCTGGCCTTTGAGGCGGATGCCATGAGCTATGCCGCTTACTGCGCCTATGCGGAAAAGCTGACCGCGAAGCTCGTGCCGGAGGACGGGCTGCTGGCGCGCCTGCGTCACTGCAAGCACGATTTTGAGCTGGAGCGCATTGAAAAAGCGCAGCGGATTGCCGAGGAGGCATTTGACAAGATTTTAGAGCGCATCAAACCCGGCGTACGCGAGTGCGATATCGCGGCAGAGCTGGATTATCAGATGCGCCTGGGCGGCGCCACCGCCTGTTCCTTTGATACGATCGTGGTGTCCGGCGAAAACGGCTCGCTGTGCCACGGCGTACCCGGCCCGCGCGTGATCCGCGACGGCGATTTTATCACGATGGACTTCGGCGCGCTGTGGGGCGGTTATTGCTCCGATATGACACGCACGGTTGCCGTCGGCCATGTGTCGGACGAGCAGCGCAGGGTGTATGACACCGTTCTGCGTGCGCAGGAGGCCGGTATTGCGGCGGCCCATGCGGGCGTGATCGGTTCCGAGCTGCATAAAGTTGCGGCGGATATCATCGCGGGCGCAGGCTATGGCGAATATTTCGGCCACAGTCTGGGCCACAGCCTGGGCATCGACGTGCACGACGGTCTCGGCGCACAGCCGACCAACCCGAACCCCCTGCCCGAGGGCGTGGTCGTGACGATTGAGCCGGGCATTTACATCCCGGGTAAATTCGGCGTGCGTATCGAGGATTTCGTGGTTCTGACGGCGGACGGCTGCCGGAATTTCACCCGCGCACCAAAAGAGTTATTGATTCTCTGAGTTTGCCGGAATTGTGTTTGTTTTTTGAAAATATTAGCATCCTTCACAAAGGAACTTGAGAAATTCGTTACCGTATGGTATCTTTGTACCAAAGACACCATACGGTATTTATTTGCAGGAGGGGAACTATGAATTACCAAAACGATCAGTATTCCATTCTCCCGGACGGCAGAAATTTTGAGTTCTGGGATATCGAAACTGAGTTTACCAAAACCTATTATGTTTCCAAGGCGCCCGGCGCGTCCGACGACAACCCCGGCACGGCCGAGGCTCCGTTTGCCACGATCTCCAAGGCGGCAGAAGTGCTGGCTCCCGGCGAGCGCGTTGTGATCGGCGGCGGCGTGTACGATGAATTCGTACGTCCTGTACGCGGCGGCAACTGCCCGAAGAGCATGATCAGCTATGAGGCCGCTCCCGGCGAGCGCGTGATTCTGACCGGCGCAAAGGAATATAAAAACGGCTTTACCGATCAGTGCGAATATCAGACCATCGGCCTGGGTGCGTATTATAACTACACCGCGGACTATGATGAGAATGCAAAATGCTGGCAGGGTACCTTCGAGCGCGATGATTTCGACAAGATCAATCCCTTTGCCATGGTGAACTGCGCCAGCCAGCCCTTCGGCGGCTGTGAATTCTGGTTTGAGTATCTCCCGCGCGAGAAGGACTGGCAGCCCTTCCTGAAGCGCCGCGGCATGATCATGGTGGACGGCGAACCGCTGTGGCAGGTGAACTTCTCCCACCAGCTTTCCCAGGTTCCGGGCTCCTATTGGGTAGAGGACTCCGGTTATAAATTCATTATCCGTCTGAAGGACGACGGCGATCCCCGCGATCATAAGATTACCTATACCTGCCGCGATCAGCTCTTCTCCCCGATCTGCGACGATCTGGGCTATATCCGCGTGAAGGGACTGGAGTTTGAGTTTGTCGGAAACGGCTGCCCGGGCTCCCAGAAGGGCGCACTGTCTGCGCACTGCGGCCATCACTGGATCATCGAGGACAACAAGGTCCGCTGGGCAAACGGCCTCGGCATCGACATCGGCAACGAGTCGCCGATGCGCAAGCGCGATATCCAGCGCGAGACGCACATGATCGTGCGCCGCAACTATGTCAGCCATTGCGGTGTCTGCGGCATTGCGGGTCTTGGCAAAAACTACGGTATCCTGATGGAAGGCAATGTGCTGGACCACAACGGCTGGCACGATATCGAATATAACTACGAGTCCGGCGCGATCAAGGTCCACGGCGTGCATGACGGCCTGATTCGTTATAACGTCATCACCAACAACGGCTACGGCCCGGGCATCTGGACCGACTATGCAAATGCCAACGAGCGTATCTGCTATAACACGATCATCGGCTGTAAGAGCATGGTCATGGGCGCCATCTTCATCGAGGCGACCGACATCCCCTGCCGCACGGACCATAATATCATCATCAACGGCGGCGCGGATCCGACCGGTTCCATCCCGCAGCGCACCTCCGGCGGCGGCCACGGCTTCTATCAGCACGACAGTGACCGTCTGATCACCGATTCGAACATCATGCTGGGCCTTGACGGCGCAGGCGTGTTCCTGAACTGGGGCGACCCGATCCGTATCTGCAACGGTCACGGCCCGCTTGGTTATGGCCACAAAGTGATGAACAACATCATTGCCGACTGCGGCCGCGGCTATGTCATGCCGACCGACAATAACGAAGCGGACGGCAACATTCTGGGCGCCGGTTCCTTCAACGAGAAGTACTGCATCAGCATTGAGCGCAACAACGAGATTTACGAGCGTCTGGATATGCGTTCCGCCCGTCTGCTGCATGGCTGGGACAAGAACGGCAAGATGTGCGACATCGATTACGATGTCTGCATGGACAGCATGAAGCTGACCATGAAATTCACGGTGGGCGACGATACACTGGAGCAGGTGTATGATCTGACCCAGAAGGAACAGCTCGACCTGACGGCTGTGCAGGAGTTCGTAGCGGCCCGCGACTGCACCGCATACGAGGCACCCTTCCGTTTCAACAAGAGATATTTCAAAAAATAAGCGGTTTTGAAGGCCAAAATCCCGTTTCGAGTTTTCGAAACGGGATTTTTTTGCTTCCATGGCTCCGGCGGCGGAGGAAAAAGGCGCTGCGTCCGCAAAAAATGGAAAAATCATCTTTTCAAAGAAAAAGATCTGCTGTATAATAACCCTGCAATCCTAACCGGCAAAAAACGGCCGAGGCTATCAGAAGGATGGTTGACAAGTTTGACAAAAATTGAACGGCTGCGGCAGATCATAGATGAAAGCAAAAACCTGTGCGTTTTCACGGGCGCGGGGATCAGCTGCCCCTCCGGTATACCGGATTTTCGCTCGGAAAACGGGATATACCGCATGGGTGACGGACAGTATGCACCGGAGGAAATCGTTTCCCATTCCTTCTTTCTGGCGCATCCTGACCTGTTTTACGAATTTTATCAGTCCAAAATGCTGTATCCGGACGCAAAACCGAATGCGGCGCATTACTATATTGCAGGTATGGAGTCGGACGAACGGCATATCACGGTGGTGACGCAGAATATTGACGGGCTGCATCAGGCGGCCGGCAGCACAACGGTGCTGGAGCTGCACGGCAGCGCGCTGCGCAACACCTGTATGCGCTGCGGCCGGCACTTCGGTATGGAGGCCGTACTGCCCGCAGGCGTGCCGCATTGCCCGGACTGCGGCGGGATCATACGCCCGGACGTGGTGCTGTACGAGGAGCCGCTGGACGAACAGGTCGTTGCACGCGCCATCGCCGCTATCCGCGCGGCGGACGCCATGCTGGTGATCGGCACGTCGCTGGTGGTGTATCCCGCGGCGATGTATGTACGCTATTTCCGCGGAGAGCATCTGGTGCTCATCAATAAGTCGGAAACTTCCTATGACGGCGAAGCGGAGCTGATTTTTCACGAGGACGTGATCCGCGTGGTTTCCGCTTTGAAAATGCGCTGACGCCGTGCGGCAAAAGGAAAGAGGCCCCGCAGGAAAACCTCCCTGCGGGGTGTGTTTTTTTTCAGCAGCAGCCGAATTTCTGACGGAGCTTATCCAGCTCCGTTTGTTCGACCGGTTTTGTTTGATACCAGCCGTGGTTCTGCATTTCGGTGAAAAGCTCCGACTGGATGTCGTGCTCCTCCTTCAGGATGCACAGAAAGTCGTCGCGCAGATTGGCGTTCACGCATTCGCCCGCCCAGGTGTTATACGTGTCCGCAATGAATTTCTGCGAGGAGAGAAAGTCATCCAAAATGTCGCGTTCGCTCATATTGATCACGTTATTGGCCATTTTGGGTTCCTCCTTACTTCAGATAACCGACGATGCGGTCGTAATGCTGCTGGTGACGCGAAGCGATCTGCTCCAGCTTGGTCTTGATCACCGCGTCCGTGCACATTGCCGCCATGCCCCGGTATTTTGCAACCAGCACCTGCTCGCTGCCAAGCTGCTCCTCCAGGGCAGTTGCCTCTTTGGAAGTCAGATTTGCCATGTTCCGGTCTCCTTCCATATGCCGAATCAAGCTCAGACGGTTTTCTTTCACCGTCTGAGATAGTATACGGCGCACGCCGGAAAGTATAAGCACTATTTTTTTGACATTGTGCAAAAAATTGTGGAAACTGACCGGCAGATTTTCAACAAAAAGACCATAATTTTGATAGACGAACGGGAAATTTTAGTGTATACTATACATGAAACCCGCTAACCCTTCCCAAAAGATTCTTTTTCGCCGGGAAACACGGATCGTTCTGCCCGCCGCCGGTCCGGAAGACGCCGGGAAACCGTGCTGTGGCGTGCCGGACATTTTGCAGCCGGCTTTTGCGGACTGCGCTTTGTGAAAGAAATTTCGGAAATTCAGGTGATCATTATGCATTTCAATAAAGTGGAAGCTTTTTTAAAACGGCATAACATGGCAGCCAGCGGTATTCCGCTGCTGCGCTGTACGGGCGAGTTCCTGCGCGCCATGCGGGACGGGCTTGCGGGGCATCCTTCCTCGCTGATGATGATCCCGACCTATCTTTCCGGCGGGCGCCAGGTGCCGCGCGAGCAGGCGGTGATTGTGATGGACGCCGGCGGAACCAATTTCCGCATTGCCGCCGTACATTTCGACGACCTTGGTTCTCCCGTGGTGGAGGGCTTTCAGAAATTCCCCATGCCCGGCACGCAGGGAGAAATCACCTGCGACGCATTTTTTGACGCGCTGGCCGGATTTATCCTGGAATACGCGGACGTGTCGGAACGGGTGGGTTTTTGCTTTTCCTTCCCGACGGAGATCCTGCCGAACCGGGATGGCCGGATTCTGGCCTTTTCCAAAGAAGTTTCCATCCCGGATGCCGGCGGCCGTCTGATCGGCGAGGGCATCAATGCCGCCCTGGCGGCACGCGGTGCGGCGCCGAAACAGTTCATCGTGCTCAATGACACGGTCGCGACCATGCTCTGCGGCATCGGCTATGAAAACCGCGAATACGCGGGGACCATCGGCTTTATTCTGGGCACGGGTACGAATACCTGCTATCTGGAAAACATGGCCGAAATTCCGAAAATCGGCGGCGGCACGGGTACCATGGCCGTGAATCTGGAAAGCGGCTGTTACAGCGGCTTCCCGCGCGGCGACTATGACTGCGAACTCGATGCGGCTTCGCAGAATCCCGGCGACCATCTGACGGAAAAAATGATCTCCGGCGCCTATCTGGGCGAGCTGATCACGCGGACCGTGCGCGGCGCGGTGCGCGAGGGGCTGTTCTCCGAACGGCTCACGGCGGCCTATGACATGGAACGCGTTTACAACATGATCGAAATTTCGGATTTCGTGGAAGGAAAGGGCGTTTTGGCGCAGTTTTTTGCCGCGCCGGACGATCATGCAGTGCTTTTTGCCTTGGTTGAGGATTGCTTTGACCGCGCGGCGCGCATTACCGCGGTGAATTTCGCGGCTATCCTGACTCAGACAGGGCAGGGACATGACCCGGCGCATCCGGTCGGCATTGTTGCAGAGGGCACGACCTTTTACAAGGCGCCTCTGTTCCGCCCGAAGCTGGAACAGTATCTGGATACATTCCTGCGCGGCGAACTTGGCTTTCACTGTGAGATTGTGAAGGCTGATGACGCCACGCTGATTGGCTCGGCGGTTGCCGCGCTTATAAATACATAAGGAAGCTTGGTGATATTCGTATGATCAGAATCGGACTTGACGGCATTCTTCCCTTCCTGGAGACGGAAACGCCGGATACTGCCGCGGCGGTGGAGGCCCTGCGCACATTAAAGGCCGGAAACGGTGCGGGCAGCGATTTTCTGGGCTGGCTGCGTCTGCCGGAAACCTATGACCGCGCGGAATTTGCACGCATCGAGGCCGCAGGACGGCGTGTGCGGGAGCACGCGCAGGCTTTTGTGGTGATCGGCATTGGCGGATCCTATCTCGGCGCGCGTGCGGCACTGGAGCTGCTGTGTTCTCCGCGCCATAACGAGGCGAAAACCGCCGGCCCGGCGATTTACTTTATCGGAAACGGCATTTCTGCGGACGATATTGCCGAGGTGCTCGACCTTGTGCGCGGAAAAGAACTGTATGTGAATGTCATCTCGAAATCCGGAACAACGCTGGAGCCCGCACTGGCTTTTCGCATCTTCCGCGCGTATCTGGAGGAGACCTATGGCAAGGAGGGCGCCCGCGCGCGCATCCTCTGCACGACCGACCGTGCCCGCGGCGTCTTAAAAGGCATTGCGGACCGCGAAGGCTATGAAACGTTTGTAATTCCGGATGACGTTGGCGGACGATACAGCGTGCTGACGCCGGTGGGCCTGCTGCCGATGGCAGCGGCCGGCATTGATATCTCCCGCGTGATGGCGGGCGCGGCCGCGCAGATGGCGGAATCGCTTGCGGAAACCGCGGAAAATCCCTCGGTGATCTATGCGGCGGCGCGTCAGGCGCTGTACCGCAAGGGGAAAAAGGTGGAGGTGCTCTCCTATCCCGGAGAAAACACCCGCTTCCTGGCCGAGTGGTGGAAGCAGCTGTATGGCGAGAGCGAAGGCAAACAGGGCCTGGGGATTTTCCCGGCCTCCTGCGAGCTGACGGCCGACCTGCACTCGCTCGGACAGTACATTCAGGACGGCGAACGGATGCTGCAGGAGACCATACTGCGCTTTGCGCAGAGCGCGCGCCGCGTGAAGGTGCCGCGCGTGGAGGCCGACGAGGACGGCCTGAACTATGTTGCGGACCGCGATTATGATGAAATTTTCGCCTGCGCCGCAGAGGGCATCCGCCGTGCGCACATTTCCGGCGGCGTGCCGTGCATGGAACTGGTTGCGGACCGCCCGGATGAGGAAACCTTCGGCGCGCTGGTCTATTTCTTTGAAGCGGCGTGCGGGATTTCCGGCTATATGCAGGGCGTGAACCCGTTTGACCAGCCCGGCGTGGAGGAATATAAGAAGAATATGTTCGCGCTGCTGGGCAGAAAGTAAGCGCTGCCGGACAAGCAAGCGGAAGGAAAGGAAGTTTGACTATGGGCACTTATCGTGAGACATTTGAATATTGGAAAAACGACCCGTTTTTTGATGAAGCCACGCGGGCGGAACTGGCATCGCTGACGGACGAACGCGAAATCGAAGATCGTTTCTATCGCGATCTGGAATTCGGTACGGGCGGTCTGCGCGGCGTGATGGGCGCGGGTACAAACCGCATGAACCAGTACAATGTCCGCCGTGCGACGACGGGATTTGCACAGTTTTTGCTGGATACCTACGGCGACGCGGCAAAGACGCGCGGCGTGGCAATTGCGTTTGACTCACGCAACCGTTCGCAGGAATTCGCGCATGAGGCAGCTTTGACGATGGCAGCGGCCGGTATTTCGGCTTATCTGTTCACGATCCTTTCCGCCACGCCGCTTTTGTCCTTTGCGGTGCGGCATCTGGGCTGCGCGGGTGGTATTGTCATCACCGCGAGCCACAATCCGAAAGAATATAACGGCTACAAGGCCTATGACGAAACGGGCTGCCAGCTTGGCCTGGAGGATGCTGCGGCCGTGATCGACCGCGTGGGCGCGGTGGATATCACAGCAACGCGTGTGATGGACGAGGATGCAGCGCGTGCGGCGGGCCTTTATCATGAAATCGGGCGCGAAGTGCTCGACGCATTCGAGGCGGCGGTGGAAACGCAGGCGCATGAGCTGCCGGCTGAGGCGCGCGCGGCGCTGAAGATCGTATATTCGCCGCTGCACGGTACCGGCAACGTCCCGGTGCGCGAGGTATTGGCGCATCAGGGCTTTACGGGCGTACGGATTGTGGCGGCGCAGGAGAAGCCGGACGGCAATTTCTCCACGGTGCGCTCGCCGAACCCCGAGGAACGTGATGCACTGCGTCTGGCCATCGAACAGGCGGAGGCTGAGGGTGCGGATCTGGTACTGGGCACCGATCCGGACTGCGACCGCGTGGGCATTGCCGTGCGCGGGAAAGACGGGTTCCAGCTCTTCTCCGGCAACCAGACGGGCGCGCTGCTTGTGAACTATGTGCTGACGCGCCGCGCGGCCGCTTTGAATCCGAAGTCCACGCTGGTGAAAACCATCGTGACGAGCGAATTCGGCGCGGATATCGCGAAAAAGCACGGTTTGCAGGTGGTGGATACGCTGACGGGCTTCAAATTCATCGGCGACCGCATGAACCGCTATGAAAAGGACGGCTCGCAGGAATTCGTCATGGGTTATGAGGAGAGTTATGGCTATCTCGTCGGCACGCACGCGCGCGACAAGGACGCCGTGGTGGCCAGTATGCTCATCTGCGAGATGGCGGCCTATTATCTGGCGCAGGGCAAGACGCTGGTGGATGTGCTGGCGGGCCTTTATGAAGAATACGGGATGTATCTGGACGTACTGGACTCCTACACCCTGAAGGGGAAGGACGGCGCGGAGCGCATCCGCGCAATCAGTGCACAGCTGCGGCAGCGCGGCGTGTCCCTGATGCCGGATGTGACGGAGCTTTTGGACTATACGCAGGGCGTTGGCGATTTGCCGAAGTCCGACGTGCTGAAATACCGCTTTGCGGACGGTTCCTGGATGGCGGTACGCCCGTCCGGCACGGAACCGAAGATCAAGGTGTATTATTCCGTGCGCCGTCCGACACGCGAAGAGGCGGAGCAGGTGCTTGCGGAGCGCCGCGCCGTGATGAATGCGCTGATTGACGCATAAAAGGAAAAAGGATAAAAAAAGAGGCAGTTTCCGAATGGAAACTGCCTCTTTTACTTGCGGTTTATTCGTCGTCCTCGTCATCGGAAATGTCCGCGACGGCACGCGGGACGATTTCGCCGGATCGGGTCAGGGCGATCTTGGTCAGCAGCGGGCCGACCAGTTCATAAATCAGCACGGCGAAGAGCGACACATTGCGGATGAGCGAACCCTCCGCGCCCAGCACCTGGGCGGCGGTGAGGGACATACCAAGCGCCACACCGGCCTGCGGCAGCAATGTGATGCCGAGGTATTTCACAATGTTGGGCGCGCATTTGACGGCGCGCGCGGAGAAATAAGAACCGAGATATTTACCGGCCGAGCGCGAGAAAATGTATGCCGCGCCGATCAGTACGATCACGATATCGGAGAATACGCTGAGCTCCAGTTCGGCGCCGCTGAGCACGAAGAACAGCACGAAGAGTGGGGCGGTCCATTTATCCGTTTTTTCCATCAATTCCGGCGAGAAATCGCAGATATTGCAGAATACGGAACCGAGCATCATGCACACGAGCAGGGACGAGAAGCCGATATGGATGCCGCCGACCTCGAACTCCAGCATGGAGAGCGCGACTGTCATGATAACAAAGGTGACGGACAGGCACAGACGTTTGCTGTTGGAATGGAACCATTTTTCAAAGAACGTGAAGAGCAGGCCCATCAGGAAGCCGAGCACCACGGAGAGTACGACCTCCAAAAGCGGCTCCGCCAGAATGGCAACCAGGCTGAATTCGCCGTGGATCATGGCCTTGGCAATACCGAAGGAGACGGCGAACACGACCAGACCGACTGCGTCGTCCAGCGCGACAATGGGCAGCAGGATATCGGTCAGCGGGCCGCGCGCTTTGTACTGGCGAACGACCATCAGCGTCGCGGCCGGAGCGGTCGCGGTTGCAATGGCACCAAGCGTGATGGCGGCCTCCAGCGGCAGCTTATCCGGCACGAGGAAGTGGATGGCGCCCAGCACCAGGTCCACGAGCAGCGTGGCGACCAGCGCCTGCACAATGGCGATGACCGTTGCCTGACGGCCGGTTTTTTTCAGCTGGGACAGGCGGAATTCGTTGCCGATTGCAAAGGCGATGAAGCCCAGCGCAACCTGCGAGATCACGTCGAGCGAGGTGACGGCCTCGTGCGTGGGAAAACCGAGGCCGGGGATGCCCAGACGGCCCAGGCAATACGGCCCGATCAGAATGCCCGCGATCAGATATCCGGTAACGGCAGGCAGTTTTATCAATTTCACAACACGCGAGAGCAGAAGTCCCGCGGTCAGCGCCACGGCTATGCTGAGCAGTGTTTCCATAAATGCATCCTCTTTCCCGGCAGCTGTATCCGCTGCCACCGTGTCATCATAGCACGTTTGCCGGGCCTTGTATAGGCGCGAAAATGCAGAAATCTGCCCGGACTCCGGTCGGGATTTTGTCAAACAAAGCAGAAACAGGCCGGATATACCCAATTCCGCGGAAAAGTGCGCCTGCATACATAGTTTCTTTCCCTATGCCGCATACTATCCGGGAGGTGATGAGTATGATAACGTTTACTCCCAAGGAACAGTCACTTCTGCGCGATCTGACTGCGCAGGAACAGATTTGCGTGGAAAAGTATAGCAAATATGCCGCCGACGCCTGCGACGGCGGGCTGAAAAATCTGTTTACGGCGATTGCGCAGGCGGAACAGAAGCATCTGGATACGCTGAATCAGATCTCTGCCGGCACTGTGCCGCAGATGGGCGGCGGCGGAGCGAAGCCGGCAGCGCCGGCCCAGCCTGCGCCATATCAGGAGGCAGAGCGGCAGCAGGATGCATTCCTGTGCAAGGATGCGCTTTCCACGGAAAAGTATGTTTCCGGCGCCTATGACACGTCCATTTTCGAGTTTACGGACACAGCCGTCCGCAGCGCACTGAATCATATGCAAAAGGAAGAGCAGGAGCACGGCCAGCAGCTTTATCAGTTCATGGCGGTCAACAATCTGTATCAGGGGTCCTGAGCGCCGCCGGATGTCCGGACAGGGCCGGGAGGAGAGTTGCGCCGCCTGGCCCTGCCCCTCCCCGAAGGAGGATTCCATCCACGAGGGGGAATCGGAAAATTCGGAATCCATCCGCAAGTTCTTGTGTTTTTGAAAGAAAATACGGGACTCTACTTGATTTGTTTTGGTTATGTGTTACAATGAATCGTAGAATATGCTGTGTATACAGCGAAAAACAGAAAGGGGATCAAATATGCTCAGAGTGAAAATTCTCGGCGCCGACGGCTCCTATGTGACACGCGATGAAATTGTCTCCCTGTATGCGAGCGACATGGACTATGTCCCGTACATACGCAAAGCCTCGATTGATTATGATGCGACAGTCAATCTGGAAGTGCCCGAAGGCCCCGTTATGCTTCATGCAAAACTCCGCGTCCCCGGTTATGGCTACGGTATGTGGATTATGTCCGACAACTGCGGCGTGGGCTATGGTCCGAACGCCGAGGTGGACTTCATCCATGACGCGGCGGCATCCCGTATTCACGAAGTGGAGGTTGTGCTGAGCACGAAGGAATTCGATCCTTCGCCGAAGTGCCTCTCCATGCTGCGCGATGCAAAAACACTGCTGACACTGGCGGAAGCCAACCCCGCGAAAGCGCCTGCCTATCATATGCTGGCGCTGGCCTCTGGTATGTGGAGCGGCGAACTGGCGGCCGTGGAACGCGCACGGGCCAGAATTCAGAAGCATGGCCGCCGCGACGATATCCTGTTCGGCGCGGGCGGATTCCATTATCCCTATGACGGCGCTGTCGGATGGCGCGGCCGCGGCATCAAGGCGCCGGAATACAAGGGCCTTCCCTCCATGAAGGAAAACTTTGACGCCGTTTTCAATTATGCAACGCTGCCCTTCTATCTTGCAGACTTGGAGCCGGAGTACGGCAAGCCCGATTTCTCCTATCTGGACCGCCTGCAGGACGAATTTGAAAAGTCCGGCATTACGACAAAGGGCCATCCGCTGTGGTGGGCGCATACCGCCGGTATGCCTGCCTGGACGAAGGACCTGAAATGGGAGGACGGCTCCATCAAGCGCGAAATCGACCGCACGATCAACCGTACCGTCAAACGCTACAAGGGCCGCATCCATTATTACGATGCCATCAACGAGAACCACGACTGGTGCAACTCCTATAACCTCACGCAGGAACAGCAGACTATGATGACGAAGTACTGCTGCGACGCTATGCACGAGGCGGATCCGGACGTACACGCCGTAGTCAACACCTGCTTCATGTTCGGCGAGAACGCCGCGGACGGCCGCACGCAGTGGGGACCCACCTGGGAGCGTAACCTGGTGCCGTACACCGCCATTGAAAAGCTCGAGGAGCTGGGCACGCAGTATGAAGCCATCGGGATGCAGCTTTATAACCCGGCGCGCGATATGCTGGCCATTGATAAGCTGTATGACCGCTTTAAAAAATTCGGCCGCCGCATCCATATGACGGAGCTGGGCGTTCCGTCCTTTGAGAAGGAAGTCCGTCCGAACACCACGCCGGGCGACATCTACTGCCTGCAGTATATGTACTATGGTCTGTGGCATGAGATGGGCTGGAATGAACGACTCCAGGCCGACTGGGTCGAGCAGTTCTACACCATCACGTATTCTCATCCCGAGATTGAGGCCATTACCATGTGGAGTATGTCCGATCCGGGCTATGTTCCGGCGTCCGGCCTCTTCACCGAGAATTTTGAACCGAAGGAGAGTTTCTTCCGCCTGAAGGAGCTGGAGAAATCCTGGGGGTTTGACTTTGGCAGAAAATAAGCGAAATACAGCCTGAAAAAAGGGCCGGTGCAGCTGCGTCTGCACCGGCCTTTTTTGTGCGCTTGCGCCGGATGGGGATTCATGGTATCATAAAAATACGCCATCCGGCCGGACGGCGGGAATCTGAAAGTCGGAGGGAGCGCCGTGCATCACTTTTTTGCCTATTTATTCCGAATGAAATATATCAAACGCTGGGGACTCATGCGCAACGCCATGGAGGAAAATCTGGAGGAGCATACGTTGGAGGTGGCGCTGCTGGCGCACGCACTGGCCGCGATCCGGCGCGATGTGTTTGGCGTGCCGTGCGATCCGGAGCACGTGGCGGCTGCCGCGATGTTCCACGACGCCTCGGAGATCCTGACGGGCGATCTGCCCACGCCCGTGAAATACATGACGGCGGAGTTGACCGGCGCCTATCGCGAGATCGAGCACGCGGCGGAGGACAAGCTGCTGTCTTTTTTGCCGCCGGAGCTGGACGGCACCTATCGTGCGCTGTTTGATGCGGCGCACGCGCCGGAAATCTATCCGCTCGTGAAAGCAGCGGACCGGCTTTCGGCCTATATCAAATGCGTGGAGGAACTGAAATCCGGTAATACGGAGTTCCGCCGCGCGGCGGAGCAGACGATGGCGTCCATCCGCGCGATGAATCTGCCGGAAACGGAATATTTCCTTACGCATTTCCTGCCGTCGTTTGAACTGACGCTGGATGAAATGGGCCTGCTGGAATAGCATCCGGCGGGAAAGAACAGATGCCCGGCGGATGCCGGCAGAAAAAACGAACCCCTGCGCACTTTCAAGATGCGCAGGGGGCATTTTTTTATCGGAGCGGTGTGACCGTGTGCCGGCAGGTATAAATACCGCCGGGCGGGAGCGTCAGCGTGCCCTCCCGTTCGCGCCAGACGTCCTGGCGCGGGCGGTTCCGGCGCGTGATCGCGCCGTGCCACGCCTCCATGGCGAGGAAGGGACTGCCCGGCGCCGTCCAGATCTGGAAGCAGTCCGCGCCGGTGAGGGACAGCCGTACGCCGCGGCCGCTTTTCAGGCTGCGCAGCGTGACATTTTCCGAATGTACCGGGCGGAAGCAAATAGACCCGTCACGGAACAGCTCGTAGGAGAGCGGGAGCGTGTACCCGGATTGGCCAAAGGCACGCTCCAGCACCTCGATCGGGCTGTAAAACGTCACGACATCGGCAAGCCGTTCCTCCCGGTCGAAGGCCAGTTCGTAATCGGAAAACGTCTCGTCCGGCAGGAGCGGGCATGTGAAGCCCGGATGCCCGCCGATGGAGAAGGGCAGTTCGCCGGCGCTGCGGTTTTCCACCTCATACAAAAGCTCAAGCGACGCGCCGCAGAGCGTATACCGTACACGCAGCGCAAATGCAAAGGGATACAGGGCGCGCGTACGTTCGTTGTCAGTCAGTTCGTAGGTGATGCGGTCCGCGCAGTGCTCCGTAACGGTAAAGATTTCATTCTGGGCAAAGCCGTGCATGGGCATGGCATACTCCTGCCCGTCGAGGCGGTATTTGCCCTCCGGCAGACGGCCCAGGAGCGGAAAACAGAGAAAGCTGCCGTGCTCCCAGTGGCCGGGACGCGGCTGCCAGATGTAATCCGTGTCCTCGTCCCGGAAACGCAGGGAAACGTGCTCGGCGCTGAGGTCGCCGGAGCGAAAAGTCAGGAATTCGTTGCTGATTTCATAGAGATTCATCCGTACTATCTCCCGCACTGTCCTGCCTGCGGAGCGGAATACCCCGCAGGGAGAAAAAACAGGAGCCGGCGCGGTGTTTTACCGGCGCCGGCCCATCTTGCGTGTTTAGTGCTCCAGCGTGATGTTTTCACCGATCAGGCCGAAGTAAGCGCCTTCGTCCGTGATGCCGGAATCCTTGTGGCAGATGCGCCACTTGTTGTTTGCGGTAAGCAGAGCGTTTTCACCCTTGCGCTCGAAGGGCTTTTTCAGATCCACATTCGTGCCCTTCGGCAGAACGATGACGCAGCGGAAGCCTTCCGGATTGGCGCTGCAGGGTGCATAGTGCAGGCAGGTGGCATAAAGCTCCACGGCGGTACCGGCGGGCACACGGAACAGCTCGACCTTGGAGGTGTCGTACGTATAGTCGTCCGTGATATCCTGCTGCATGCCGACCATGATGATGAGGTCCGTCACGGCAATGTCAACCTCGGAGGAACGGTGATATTCCAGCGCGTTGAGGGCATAGTTTTTGCCGTTGCAGTAGCCGATTTCGATCGGCAGCTCGCCGTAAACCTCGTCCTCGAGGATCTTTTTGGTGGATGCGACTGCTTCCAGCTCCGGAACGGACGGGACATAGGCCACATCGTCGGGCAGGGGAGTGTATTTGTTCATGGCGTCCAAAAGCGGAGCCCAGTCATAGCCTTTGATGACACGGCCGTATTTCTGAAAAGCACTGTCGCATACGCATTTGATTTCCATAGGATAATCTCCTTTCTGATTTGAAGAAACGAATCGCTCGTTTCCCGGATAATGCTACTTGTATTTTACCATGCTGGATGATAAAATGAAAGACAGAAACCGTAATTTTTTATCAGGAGGGACATCTATGGTTACAAAGCTTCCTTTCGGCACCGGCATAAACGGCGAGATTGCCTCGCTTTATAAGATCGAAAATGCGGACGGCTCCTATGCCGCCATTACGGACTATGGCGCAACGATTACGGAGATCGTCGTGCCGGACAAAGCCGGCAAACTGCTCGACGTTGTGATGGGTCACAAGGATGTGCAGGGCTATCAGAAATTCGGCGGCTTCTGGGGCGCGACCATCGGCCGTGTCGGCAACCGCCTGGGCGCTTCGCAGTTTGAAATCAACGGCAAAACCTATAAAGTCCTGGCAAACGACGGCCCGAACCATCTCCATGGCGGCGCAAAGGGCTTTGATAAGCAGATGTGGGAAGGCGAGATCCGCGGCGACAACAGCGTGAAGTTCTCCCGCGTTTCCCCGGACGGCGAAGAGGGCTATCCCGGCACGCTCACGGTCAGCGTGACGTTCACCTTTGATGCGGAGCACCGCCTGACCATCGAGTATCACGCGGTTTCTGATGCGGACACGCTCTGCAACCTGACGAACCACAGCTATTTCAACTTAAACGGCACCGACGGCATGAATACCGGCCTGATTCTTGGCCATATGATGCAGATCCATGCCTCGCGCATGACCGCCTGCACGCCCGACCTGCTGCCCACCGGCGAACTGCTGCCTGTAGACGGCACGCCGTTTGACTTCCGCGAGCCGAAGGCCATCGGAAAAGACATCGACGCGGACAATATTTACATTTCCTACCCGCACGGCTATGACCACAACTTCTGCCTGGATGGCGAAGGCTTCCGTCAGGTGGCCGTGACGACCGGCGACGAGAGCGGCATCACGATGGAGACCTGGACCGATCTGCCCGGCATGCAGTTCTTCTCCTCGAACCGCCACAGCTTCTGCCTGGAGAGCCAGTGCTATCCGAACTGGAACCAGAACCCGCACTTCCCGACGATCCTTCTGAAGAAGGGCGATGTGTACGAAACCAAGACCGCATATTGGTTCAAGTAAAAAAACTCCCGCGAGAAATTCCCGAAAAAACAGCAGGCCCTCCGTATGCTGCGTCATACGGAGGGCCTTTTTCTTTGCACAAGGTAGGCTCAGGCTGCGTCGCGTTCGCGCTGCATTCGCGCCTGACAGGCTTTCCACAGGCGGCGCAGTGCGCGGTCGAGCGCGCAGAGCAGTATGCCGCCCACCACCATTCCTGCCAGGATCAACAGGCACCAGAACACGGTTTTTCCGGTTCCGTGCACCCGGTAATCCAGGAAAAAGTACGGAACCGCCTGGACCTTGTCATAAAATATAAAGACGCCGCCCACGGAGGAGTAAATGGCAACAAAGATCATATAGAGTATGGGGCTGATGAGAGACAGCGGCGCATACCACCAGCGGAACAGCCCTTTTTCGTCAAAAAGCAGATAGTCCAGCAGCATCATGACCGGTGCATAGGTGTGCAGCAGGGTGTCGCTCAGGGAAAAGCTGCCGAAATATTCCGGAAATTCCGCGTACATACGCGGCCGGATAACCGCATGGTAAATCACGCAGGTCAGCAGAATACACATGACCGCGCAGAAACGGACGGCGGTATAAAAACGGTTTTCGTGATAGGAAATATCCGCAAGATCACAGGAGAGCAGGACAAGCGTCAGCGCAATGCAGAGCAGATTGCTGTGCATGGTATAGAACGACAGTACGGAGGAAATCTCTGCGCCGGGGACAAACAGATTCAACAGGACGCCGTACAGCGCGCCGGCAAGATAGATCAGACGGAATCCCGCCGAAATGAAACGGTTTTGGATTCTCATATACCCTCGATAACAATAAATTTACAAAATACATAAAAAGTTTAAAAACTGTTTATATAATAGCATTATATTTTGCGCTTGTCTACCGATATATCTGACGAAAAACCAGGGGGCATTTGTGAAAAACTGAGGAAAAACTAACGGAAAGCCGGCAAAACAACGAATCCTCCGGTAATATCCCACAAATCCATTGACAAACTGCGGGGCATATGCTATTTTGACCTCAGACAGGGCGCGCCCAACGTGTCCGACAGAAAGGAGATTCATGATGGCAAGAGATTACTCCCACCGGCTGGGCAAAAAGACGGTTCGCGTGGTGCGGACGGACGGAACACCGGTCGCCGGACAGACGATCCGCGCCGAAATGCAGAACCACGAGTTCCTCTTCGGCGCCGGCCTTTTTGATATCATCCCCTATGCGGCAAACGAGATGACGGATCCCGCCGCGCGTGCGCTGTTTGAAAAGAAACTTGAGAAATTTACCGCACTTTTGAACAACACCACGCTGCCCTTTTACTGGACGGCCTTTGAAACCATTCCCCGGGCCGCGTTTGAACCGGTGGAGGGAAAGCCGCGCCATGCCCAGGTGATGGCGGCGGCCCGGCTTTTACAGCAGAACCATGTGACCATCAAGGGCCATCCGCTGTGCTGGCATTCCGCCTGCGGCAGCTGGATGCTGAAATACCCGCAGGAGGAGATCCTGCGCCGCCAGCTGGCGCGTGTGCGCCGCGAGGTGGAATATTTCCGCGGTGTGATTGATATGTGGGATGTGATCAACGAACCGGTCATCATGCCGATCTACGACCGTTATGAAAACGGCATCACGCCGCTCGGCCGGAAATATGGCCGCGTAAAGACGATTCAGATGATGTTCGACGCTGCACGTGAGGCAAGCCCCGACGCAACGCTGCTCATCAATGATTTCAACCTCTCCACGAATTATCAGATTCTCATTGACGGCTGTCTCCATGCCGGCGTCCCGATCGACGAAATCGGTTTGCAGACGCATATGTACCAGGGCTATCGCGGCGAGGAGTTTTTCCAGAGCATCCTCGAACGCTATGAGGTGTTCGGAAAACCGCTGCATTTCTCGGAGATTTCGCTTGTTTCCGGACATATCATGCCGCCGGAAATCGTTGACCTGAACGATTACCAGATTCCGGAGTGGCCGACAACGCCGGAAGGCGAGGACCGTCAGGCAAGAGAATATGTGGATCTCATGGAGATCCTCTTTGCGCATCCGCTGGTCCGCACGGCCTATACCTGGGACTTCTGCGATGGCGGCTGGCTGGGGGCACCGTCCGGATTTGTGCGCGCCGATGGCTCGACAAAGCCGGTTTACGATGCGCTTTATGAGCTGATTAAGCGCCGCTGGTGGACCAACACGGAGGTTGTCACCGACGAAAACGGCGAAGCCGTGATCGAGGGCTACCGCGGCGACTATAAGCTGACCTGCTGCGGCACCGAAACGGAGCTGGCGCTCCGTCGGGGCCAGCTCGACGGCGTGAAAACCATCATCCTCTGAGCAAACGAATAGAAAAACAACGCATTGTTGATGTGGTGACGCAAAACAGCCCGGACATTTGACTGTCCGGGCTGTTTTTGATTCTTTTTTACGCGGATCTGCGCTTATTTGCTCATGCAGTGATACAGGAAGGTCACAATCTGGGCGCGGGTGCAATCTGCGTCAGGGCTGAAGTTGCCATCGCCGGTGCCGCCTGTGATGCCGCTCCTGGCTGCCCACAACACCGCATCGTGATAGTAGGCGTCTGCTGCTACATCCGCAAAGGGATCGCCCGTACCGGCCGCAGGAGCGCCCTGTGCACGCCACAGGAAGGTGACGATCTGTGCGCGGCTGCAGATTTCGTCGGGGCTGAACGTGGTGCCGTCGCCGGTGCCTGCCGTAATGCCGTTTTCAACGGCCCACAGCACTGCGTCGTAATAGTAATCGCCCGGATTCACATCGGTGAAGGGCATCGTGCTGCTCCGGGGTGCAGGACATCCGGCGGCACGCCACAGGAAGGTGACGGCCTGCGCGCGGGTGCAGGGAGCATCCGGGGAGAAGCGGAACGCATCGGTGCCTGTCGTAATGTCGTTTTCGGCAGCCCACAGCACCGCGTCATGGTAGTAAGCGTCTGTGGCAACATCCACGAACGGATTGACATTCGAAAAATCCGGTTCGCTGCCGGCTTTCAGGAGGCTGACCCGAATCGTCACGCTGCCCGCGGGCTGGACAAAGGTGTAAGTTCCGTTGCCGTTATCGATCACGGTCACGGGATTGCCGTTTACATCCGTAACGATGACTTTATCAATCTCAAATCCCTCATCGGGCGTGACGGTGATGGTCATGACGGAGCCCTCGGTGGCAATCGCCGGTGATACGGTCACGCTGACGCCTTCGTCAGGCTGTTCAACATTGCTGAAATAAACAGGAACCAGTGTCCATCCTGCATAGAACGTCAGATCGCCAAGATCCGTCGTGCTGATTTCGAGAACCGGACTGCCCTGGCAGGCCTCGTTATCATACCAGCCGGTGAAGAAATAGCCGCTCTTCGTAACTCTGGTGGGCAACTTCGCGCCAACACCGTAGGTATACTCCGTCACGTCGCCGCTTTCAATGATGCCTCTGTTCGTATTCAGGGTGACGGTGTAAACGTTGGGCGTCCACAGCGCCTTGATCGTGACATCTTCCGCAGGGATCGTTGCGGGAATCTCCTTATCCCAGCCGACGAAGGTGTGGCCGGTCTTGGTGGGGTTCGCAGGAGAAGTCACAGCGGTGCCATAGTCCTGCGTAATGGGGGCGATTCGGCTGCCGCCGTCGGTATCAAAGGTAATGGTGTACTGGTTGATCGTCCACTGCGCCGTGAGGGTCACGTCCTTGGCAGGCATGGTGTATGTTTCACCTGCCTGATAAGTGGCTGTGCCATCATACCAGCCGCCGAAGGTATAGCCGGTCTTGACGGGAGCTTCCGGCAGAGTGATTTCATCGCGATATGCCGGCATGGTCGTCGGAATTTCTGTGTCGCAGCCGGTATCATAGGCGAGAATATAGTTGTTTTCCCACTTTGCTTTCAGGGTAATGCTTTCGGTGACGGAGGTGCTGAAATCATAGGGGAATTTTGCGTCTTCCAGGTACCAGCGAATGTGATATCCATCTGTACTCGGTTCCTGCGGCGGAATGGGAGCCACAGCCGTCTTGCCGGATTCCACGACCTCACGGGCGTAGAGGTTATCGTTGTACTTGAATGTAACGATGTTTCCTTTGATTCTATCCAGGCTCTTATTGCCGTAGAACATACCGCCGTAGATAGAGCCGTACTGGCCGACGTTTTCGTAAAATGCAGTGGGGGTATCGCTTTTGCAGTATATCGATGAACTCAAACTGATTAAGCCAACCGTTCCTGCTACCGTACCGCCGTTTGCGTAAAGCCGGCAGTCATTACTGCCTGTACCACTTGTCGTTACTGTAATACCGCCATAAATCACGCCGCCCTTGTACTGCTTACCACCGACCGTATTGGGCTGGTCAGGATTGCTGTCGATCAGTGTCAGGCTGGTGCTGGCATTGGAGCTGCCATCGTACAGCGTGATTATCCCGTGGTAGTAGTAGCCATCGCTTGCGGAGAGAACATGACCGTTCAGGTCAAGGGTGATTTCTGTGTCCCGCACTGTAATCACGTTATTCGTGGCAATCTTAAAATCAGCCGTCAGCTTGATGTAGGTTGCACCCGAGTTAATGGCGGCTCGCAGTTCTTGTTCGGTAGCTACCTCTGCATAGCCATACTGTGCGGTAACTGTGAGCGCCGCATTGGGCATCTCAACGCCGTTGTTTTCGACGCTAACCGTATTGGGAGACACAACCCAACTCTTAAGTTCCAGACCGGGCGCCGGTGCAACAGGCGTCAAAGCGATGGTGCTGCCCGCCTTACCGTAGGTCGTGGTGCCAACAACGCTTGTGTTTTCTTCGTTTGCCGTGCAGTAATTGAGGGTCAGGGGGTAATACACCGCGCCATCGCCACCCACCGTGCCGCCCAAGGTGCCGTCCACATAGATTTGTCCGCTGTTGGTCATGGCCGCGCCTTCCGGGATGGTCAGGGTCTTGCCCTCGGGGATGGTCAGACTGGTACCCGTGGGGACAGTCAGGGTCTTGCCCGTGGGAATGGTCAGGTCGGCAGTCAGCGTCTGATTCCCATAAACCGTGCCGCTGTCTCCCTCAAAGATGATGCCGCTCCAGCTCTCCTTCTGACTCTGGTCGCCAATGGAGCTGGCAAAGATCACCGCGGTGCCGTTGCTCGCAGTCTGGAAGGTGCCGTGGTTGGTGCCGCCGTTGCCCTTGCCGATGCCCTCGCCGCTGCCGCCGGTGGCGGTGACGGTGCCGCTGTTGATGATGATCGTGCCGCCACTGCTGTCTTCGTCGCCGCCGATGCCGGCAGCCCTGTTTTGGCCCGTTGCCGTCAGGGAACCGTCTCCCTGAATGGTCAGGGTTTTGCCCTCGCCGACCGAGATACCGGCTTTCCCGAATCCGCCTTTGAATGCGTTCTCGCCCTCGAGGATCAGCGTGACATCTGCGCCGCTGGCATCAAGCGACATGGCATACGCACCGTTCGTACCGGAACGGTCAATGTTCAGACCGCTGGCCTTGATCGTCACCGGCTTCGTCGTGTTGACGTGAAGCTCATTCACATTGGTTGTACCGGTGACGGTGATCGTCTCGCTCGGATCTAAGTACCCTCCGGCTTTTTCGTATCCAGTGCCATTAAAGTAGTAAACCAAAAGCTTGCCAGAGTATTCGTCATCCGTGATTATGACGCGGCCCTCGTTGACATTGAACGTATACAGCTCGGCTTTGGTCTTCCCGCAGCGGGTACATGCTCCGCCTTCGCCAAAATCATGTCCCAACGGAGACTTTACGTCGCCGATCTTCTTAGCGCCGCATATGGTACAGGTGTATTCCGTGTATCCCTTGGTCGTACAGGTCGAGTCATTAACTGTCCCCGTGTCCCAGGTGTGCACACAGGATGTCAGCGTAAACTCGCTCATCTGCATCACGTCTGCACCCTTGGTCGCAGTGATCTCCAGCTTGAAGTACTGATACGCCGGTGCAGTTTCAGTTAAATAGTAATTGTATGTTGTTAGGTTTTCGTCCTGCAAAACTGTGTCGTTGGTGACTTCGTCGATCATTACCCAACTCGTTGAATTGCGCTCCGGGGTTGATTCGTCATTACATCCATACAGCGTCCAGTTTTTGGGGTTTCTGCCGGAAATTGACACGTTGTCATTGCCGGTGGTGATAGAATATCCGGTGACCTGCATGGACGTAGATGCCTCAAAAATGATGTAGGCATCGGTGAACTTCGTCACACACCATTTTGTTTTGATATCTCCGTCAACGAGCTTTGTATAGGTCTCGTTCTCGTTGGCGCCGGCTGTGCCGTCTATTGCGGTGAAGCCGATGCCCTCCGCCAGCGCAACCGTCGGCAGAAGCCCTGCTACGAGACAAATTGCAAGCAGCAGACTTAAAATTCGTTTTTTCATTTGATTTGCCTCCTGAAATATTTCTATTTTATTTATTCTGTAACAGCACCCGACCTTACCTCCGGGTGATATTTTGCAAGAAAGAGTTCCAGGGTTTCCTTCAGCACTGCGATCTGGGATTTCAGATAAAACTCGTCCTCAAACAGTGCGTAATGCACGCAGGCCCGGATCAGAATGAAGATCAGCGGCGTGATTTTTTGATAGGGGATGCCCAGCTTGCTCTCCAGGCCTTTTGCGTATTCAGTATAACGCTGATCGACCCCCGCGAAGAATTTCTTGCCGTATTCCCGGTATTTCGGGTGGGTGTACACCTGATACATCAAGCGGTATTTCTTGCCGTGCTTTTCCGCCGTCCAATAGGGGATCTCATCAATAAACCGCCACAAATCCGCAACATCCGTGGGGGCTTTTGCCATAAAATCGTCCTCCACCTTGCTCATGCAGTATTCCGTGGATTGGACGATCAGGTCGTCCAGGTCTTTGAAATAGGTATAAATCATCGAAGTGTTACATCTGCAATGTTTTGCCAGGGTGCGAATGCCGGTGCCGTGCAGGCCCAACTCGGCAAAGCCGTTAAAACACGTTTCCATCAGGGCAACCTTTTTCGCATTCCATTGCGCTTGCGTGTAATTTGCCATTTGATCCCCCTTTTTTTATTCAAATCGTTCGTGTCGAATAAAGTATAATATATCCATGCAGAAAAATCAACAGCGCTGCACGGTGTTTTTGAAATTTTAGCAGCGTAAAAGACGAATACCGGGCATCCGGAGGTGTTTTTTGCGCTGTGCGAGGGCAAATCGACGGCAAAGGAACGCTGCCGCTCTTTTTGTCCGGCAAACGCCGGCGGCATACAAAAAGACGCGGCGTTTGCCCTCTTCCATTTCCCGCGCCGAAAAGCAGTCTGTAATCCTGAGAAACTGCCAGAATGTCCGGCGCACCGCGCAGAATCCGGCGGCGAGGAAGGACGAGCACGCGCGAGCGGGCACGTTTTGCCCGGCTTGCCGCTGTCGGACGATTCCAAAATCCCGACAGCGGGGTTTGGCAAAATCCACAGCGCCCGCCGCTGTACAATGAGGACAAGCTAAACGCTATCCTGTATGTACGGAGGAATGGGAAAGTGGAAAACAAAAAAATACGGGCGAGCGGACACACGAAATGGCTCGGCGGCGCCGGACTCACGGCCGTACTTCCCCGTGCGGCGGAACTGTTCGGCAACCCGACCTTTACGCTGGTCGTCACACTGATCCTGCAGTTTTCTGCAGCGCTCCTGCTTGCGCAGGGAAAGTTCCTCGGGCGTTTTGCACCATTTGGCGCGGCATTTGTCGCCGCGGCCGCCGCCTATCCCTATGCCGGACGTCCGCTGCGGCGGTGGATGCCGTGCGCGGCGCTGGCAGGTGCGGTGGCGGGATATCTGCTCGCAGGCGGGGCCATCGACGGCATGAAATACTGCGCGGCGTCGATACTCTGCTGTGCTGCCGGACTGATTTTCCGCGGAACCGCATTTCCGGGGCAGCTGTGGTTCACGCCGGCTGTGGCGGGCGGATCATTGGTGCTGACGAACCTGGTGTATCTTCTGGCGGCCTCGCCGGGGCCGGGGGAACTGCTTCTTTTCGGCTGTGAGGCCGCAATGACGGCCTGCGCGGCGTTTTTTTACATACCCGTGCTGGACGCTCTGCATGGGCCCCGCGAGGAAAAACGGGAGAAACCACCGAACAGGAGCGGATCCGTCCTGCGCCCGGCGGTTTCGCGCCGTGCGGCCGTGCTTGTCTCCGGCGTTTCGCTGGTGCTGGTCCTGGCGGATTTCACGCCGTTTTTCGGGATGTCGGCCGGGCGCATGGCGGCCCTTTTCCTGACGCTCAGCCTTGCGGCCGCCGCAGGGCCGCTTTACGGCTGTGCCGCGGGCTTGGTTTCCGGCCTTGCGATCGACCTCACCGTGTCGGGCGCGCCTTCCGTGGCACTGGTGTATGCCGCTGCGGGGCTTTTCGCGGGGGCCTTCCGGTACAGAGGCGCCTTCTGGACGGTCTTTTGCTTCACGGCGGCGCACGCCGCGCTGATGCCGTGGGCCTGGGCGGACGCGCCCCTGGCCGTTTTATATGAGTGCTTTGCGATGGGCGTCGTCTGGTTTTTGTCCAGCCGGAGCGTCACAGCCTGCGCCGGACGTCTGCTTGCCCTGCCTGCGGCGCAGAGCCGGGTCCAGGCGCCTGTGCGGCCGGTGTTTGCCGGCGCGGAACAGGCCGCGCTTGCCAAACTGCGTGCGCTGACGGCCGCGTTTGAAACGGTCGGAAGCGCCGTGCGCCCGAGGGAGATGCCGCCGCAGGAGGACGTTCCGATTTCGTCCTATGACATTGCCGTGGAACGGGTATGCCGGAATTGCCGCATCAACAATCTCTGCTGGAACCGCGACTATCAGTCGACCAGAAACGCCCTGAATGAGGCGGCGGAGAAGATCCGAAGCCGGGGACGGGCCAATACGCAGGATTTTCCGCCCTTTTTTACGGCACGCTGCGAAAATCTGGGCGAATTTGTTGCAAACATCAATGAAAATATCGCGCTGCGCGAGTCACGCAGCCGCTACCGCCGCCGCGCGGCGGATGACGCCCGCCTGCTGGGCGCGCAGTATGATGCCATGACGCAGGCGCTGGCGGAAATTTCGGAGGAGCTGTCCGCAGACACGGGCATTGCGGAGCAGGAGACGCGGGAATTACGCCGCGCGCTTGCGGCGCAGGGTATTGCAATCAACGCGGATCTTGTGCGGACAAACGGCGGCTATAAATGCCGGCTTTACACGACTGCGGGAATCCCGCGCGCCATGATGGAGGGCATTGAGGACACCGTCAGTTCGGTTACGGGGCGTAATATGCGTGCCTCGGGCGAGGAGGGAGAGACTGTCGTGCTGCGTGAAGCAGAGATTTTGCGTGCAGTGGTGGGCGTTGGACTCAAACAGCGCCGCGGCGAGGATGAGTCAGGGGACAGCGCCGCCTATTTCCGCACGGACGATGGGAAACTCTATCTGATCCTGGCCGACGGCATGGGCAGCGGACCGGACGCCGCGCGGGAAAGCGCCGCGTTTGTGCGCATGATGGAGGGCTTCCTGCGCGCGGGCGTCACGGTGCGCACGGCGCTGGGGCTTTTGAACCCCGCGTTTGCCGTGAAATGCGGCGGAGACGCCTTCACGACCTGCGACATCCTCTGCGTGGATCTGCACACGGGCGAGGGCGAATGCTATAAATGCGGCGCCGCGCCAACCTATGTCTGCTCCACGGCGGGGAAGGGCGTGCGGCGGATTTGCTCCGGCTCCATGCCGGTCGGTCTGCCGAACGAGGCGCCGGACGCCGATTATTCCAGACTCATGCTGGAACTCGGGGACATCGTCGTGATGGTTTCCGACGGACTGACGGAAAACGACTCGGACGCATGGCTGACCACGCTTTTGTCGGATCACCGCTTTACAAGCGCGGCAAACCTTGCGTCTGCGATTCTGGATGCGGGCGCGGAGCGCACCGGGGGTCGGGACGACATGACCGTGCTGGTGCTGAAACTCTCCGCCATGCGCGCATAGTACGAAAGGGGGCTTTTTGGAAGCGCCTGGCCGGCGGACAAGATTCTGCCGGCGCAGGTATAATCAGCGGGAACCTGTTAAAAATACCCTCAAAGGCCTTTGAGGGGAGGAATGATACATGGTGAAGGGCACGGCTCGCCGCGTTGTCGTTGTGAAATCACCGGACAAGCGCGTTTTCGAGGAAGCAATTTTCATTCTGAAGGAGGACGCGCTGCGGGACAGCGGAGTTACCGCAGAGGACATTCTGGGAGAGGCGTGCCGCGTCGCACGGGAGTATATGCGCAGCCGCGCCAGGCGCGGATACCGGAAATATATCCCGTATGCAGCGGTGGGGCTTGCCATGGGGGCCCTGGGCTGGCTGCTTGCGACGTTTTTGTAAAACCGCAGCTGCGGAAAATCAAATGCATAGAAGGGAAAACCCGGCGGACGGGGGAGGAAAGCGTTCATGCCGCGGTATGCGGCGCTTCGGGAAGCACAGGAGCCGCCTGTGCCCCGGCAAAACGGAACGACAGAAAGACAGGAACCCGCCGCAGGGGATCCCGCAAAAAAACGACCCGCGAATGACAGATGTTCGCGAAACAGTTTCAGTCCCGGCAGACATCGCTGCCGGGACTGTTCTTGCATAGAGGGAAGCCATGTGATAGGATGAAAAGGACGATGAACCGGAAGTTGCAGAGGAGAATATACTATGAAATGTCCATATTGCCAAGAAGAAATGCAGTTGGTCTATATCCCTAACGGTGAACAGCCTGTGCAATGGATTCCAAACGGAGAAAGGGCATCGTTTCTCTCTTTTTCCATTGCAGAACAGGGAGTTCCCCTAATCAATCAGTTCAAACCGTTAAAAGCGAATGGATATAAAGCGGAAGCACATTATTGTTCAAATTGTAAGGTAATCATTGCACCGACAAAAAACTGATTACGGAGTGTCAACTCCAATTTGTCGAACTGATAAAGAATACCCTTCTATCTGTTGTTCGGTGTACTGTGCGATCTGCGATTTTGCGCCGCGCCGGTGCATAACGGAAAAAACCGACCTGTGATCATCACCACAGGCCGGGTTTTTGTTTACGAAGCCCCGCCAAAGCCTCCCCGCTTTTTTATTGCCGGGCGGCATTTACAGATGGCAGTTCAGTTTCAGATAGGCGCGCGAGATTGCGGCGCTTTCGTAATCGTTGATCTCCGCGCAGGGCGGCGGCATGCCCACGCAGACATAGCCTTCATAGCCATGCGCCTGCAGGGCTTTCAGGTACCCCTTGACATTCACGGTGCCGAAGCCGAGCGGAACAAAGGAAAGACGGCCGAACAGGGGCGCTTTTTTCTCCACGGTGGGATCGACGTCCTTGATATGGATGTACGCGACACGGTCGTAATACGTCTCCAGCTGCTCGAGCGGGTCGACGCCGGCCAAGGTGGCGTGTCCGCAGTCCAGGCAGAATTTCACGGTGTCCGGATTGGTCAGACCGGCGAAAAAGGCAAATTCTTCGGCGGTGGCAACATCTGTGTAGGCATGGGGGTTATAGCAGAACGTGACGCCATGCGCGGCGGCATACGCGCCGACGCGGTTTGCAAGCTCCGCCTGCGCGCGGATGCTGTCCCAGTCAACGGGACGGTCGCCCATGTCGCGGCCCGGCGCCCAGTTGGGACTCATGGCGATCAGGTACGAAGCGCCTGCACCGGCCACAAAATCGACATAGGAGGTGAGCTTTTCCCAGCCTTCCTCCAGATTGGAGTAAAGCGCGGCAAAGGACGCACCGTATTTTTCACAAATGCGCGAAACGTCCTGCGGATCGTCAAAATAGGGCACGAGGAAGGACGCCATGTTCTCGATATGGCGATAGCCGAGATGCGTCAGTTCCCGGACGCTCTGTTCAAATGTACGGCGGATGGCGTCCCGGTTCCCTGCGAACTCCCGCAGCCACATCCAGCCGGTGTAGGCAATTTTCATACGGATTCTCCTCATTTTTTCTGTGATGCTTCCAGTTTATCACCGCAGTGCGCCGCCGTCAATCGGACAGGGAGAAAACATGGCAAAGAAAAAGGCCGGACAACCTGTCCGGCCTTTCAACTTATCCAAAAAAGCATTGTGAACAAATTTAAAATTGTGTGAAAATGCGATTGATTTCACAAAATTTGCATGATACAATATAATTCCGTATAATGTGGCGGTATAGGCGCGTCCTGTGCAGACAGCACGCAGTATTCGCCTCATGTATGGGGTTATTATAGTATGTTTTGCATTGCTTTACAAGACCAATGCCACAAAAGTGTCAACATAGCCCGGCGTTTAAAACAACGGCCGGCCGATGAAGTGGAGTGAAGAAGCGCATGGTACACGACATACACTGCGGCAGAACTGTCCGCAAGAGTTATGCGAGGCTTTCCGAGCCCATCGAGATGCCGAACCTGATCGAAATTCAAAAGAATTCCTATCAATGGTTCCTCGATACCGGGCTTCGTGAGGTCTTCCGCGATATGGCCGCGATCACGGACTATACCGGAAATCTCGAGCTTAGCTTTATTGACTATTCTCTCGACGACAAGCCCAAGTACACCGTCGAGGAATGTAAGGAACGCGACGCGACGTATGCCGCGCCTTTAAAGGTGCGTATGCGCCTGCGCAACCGCGAGACCGAGGAGATCAAGGAACAGGAAATCTTCATGGGCGACTTCCCGCTCATGACGCATTCCGGTACCTTTGTCATCAATGGCGCCGAGCGCGTCATCGTCTCGCAGATCGTCCGCAGCCCCGGTATGTATTTCGAGGCGCACGCGGATAAATCCGAAAAAGAAGTCTATGCGGCGACTGTAATCCCGTACCGCGGCGCATGGATCGAGTATGAAACCGACCTTTCCGACATTTTCTATGTCCGGATCGACAAAAACCGCAAGCTGCCCGTCACGTCTCTCATCCGCTCCATCGGTGTGACGACGAACGCCGAGATTATCGAGATGTTCGGCGAGGACGAGCGCCTGATTGCAACGCTTGACAAGGATATTGCACACACCGCCGACGAGGCGATGATTGAAATTTACAAGCGCCTGCGTCCGGGCGAGCCGCCTACCGTGGATTCGGCCCGCACGCTGATCAACAACCTCTTCTTTGACCCGCGCCGCTATGACCTTTCCAATGTCGGCCGCTATAAGTTCAATAAGAAGATGGCGCTTTCTCCGCGTCTGACCGGCCGCACTCTGGCGGAGCCGGTTGTGAACCCCCTGACCGGTGAGCTGATGGCCGAAGCCGGCGAAACGCTGACGCGTGAGCAGGCCCAGGAGATCGAACACGCCGGCGTCAACCGCGTGAAGGTCACCGTCGGCGACAAGATCGTGGTCATTTTCTCCAACTGCACCGTGGATCTGAAATATTTCGTGGATTTCGACCCGCGTGAGGCCGGCATCCGTGACCGCGTGCGTTTTGACGTGTTCTGCCGCCTGCGCGAGGAGTGCGGGGACGACGTCGAAGCTTTGAAGGAAGCACTGGCCGAGCATGTGGACGAGCTGATTCCGAAGCACATCACCGTGGAGGATATTCTGGCTTCCATCAACTACTTAAACGGCCTGGCCTCCGGCATCGGCGATACCGACGATATCGACCATCTCGGCAACCGCCGCCTGCGTTCCGTCGGCGAGCTTTTGCAGAACCAGTTCCGCATCGGCTTCTCCCGTATGGAACGTGTCATCCGCGAGCGCATGACGATTCAGGATCTGGATATCGTCACGCCGCAGTCTTTGATCAACATCCGTCCTGTCACGACGGCGATCAAGGAGTTCTTCGGCTCCTCGCCGCTGTCGCAGTTCATGGATCAGACGAACCCGCTGGCGGAACTGACGCATAAGCGCCGTGTGTCCGCACTTGGCCCGGGCGGTATGTCTCGTGACCGCGCCACGTTTGAAGTGCGTGACGTTCACTATTCGCACTATGGCCGTATGTGCCCCATCGAGACCCCTGAAGGTCCGAACATCGGCCTGATCTCCTATCTCGCGTCCTATGCAAAGGTGAATGAGTACGGCTTTATCGAAGCGCCGTACCGCCGCATTGACAAGGCCACCGGCAAGCTGACGGACGAAGTGCAGTACATGACTGCGGACATCGAGGACGAGTACATCGTCGCGCAGGCCATTGAGCCGATCGACGAGGAAGGCCGTCTGGCCAATCCGCGTGTCACCTGCCGCTACCGCAATGAAATTATCGAAGTCGACCGCGAACGCGTCGATTATATGGACTGCTCTGCCCGTATGATGGTCTCCGTCGCGACCGCCATGATCCCGTTCCTGGAGCACGACGAAGCAACCCGTGCGCTGATGGGCTCCAACATGCAGAAGCAGGCCGTGCCGCTGCTCGTGCCGGAGGCGCCGATCGTCGGCACCGGTATGGAATACAAGGCGGCCGTTGACTCCGGCAACGTGGTGCTTGCCGAGGGCGACGGTGTGGTCAAGAGCGTCAGCGCCCGCCGGATCGTGATTCAGTACGAGGGCCGCGGTGAGGTGACCTATGACCTCATCAAGTTCCTGCGCTCCAACCAGGGCACCTGCGTCAACCAGCGTCCGATCGTGTCGGTCGGCATGAAGGTGAAAAAGGGCGACGTCATCGCAGACGGCCCCTCCACGCAGGAAGGCGAGGTTGCGCTGGGCCGCAATATGCTCATCGCATTCATGACCTGGGAAGGCTATAACTACGAGGACGCGGTGCTGTTAAACGAGCGCCTGGTCCGTGAGGATATATACACCTCGATCCACATCGAGGAATATGAGATCGAATCCCGCGATACAAAGCTGGGACCGGAAGAAATCACACGCGACATTCCGAACGTCGGTGACGACGCGCTGAAGGATCTGGACGAGCGCGGCATCATCCGCGTCGGCGCGGAGGTCCATTCCGGCGATATTCTGGTCGGTAAGGTCACGCCGAAGGGCGAGACGGAGCTGACTGCCGAGGAGCGCCTGCTGCGCGCCATCTTCGGTGAAAAGGCCCGTGAGGTCCGTGACACCTCCCTGAAGGTTCCGCACGGCGAGAGCGGCATCATTGTCGACGTCAAGGTGTTTACCCGCGAAAACGGCGACGAGCTCTCCCCGGGCGTCAATATGGTTGTGCGCTGCTATATCGCACAGAAGCGTAAGATTTCCGTCGGTGACAAGATGTCCGGCCGTCACGGAAACAAGGGTGTTATTTCCCGTATTCTCCCGCAGGAGGATATGCCGTTTTTGCCGGACGGCACTCCTGTCGATATTGTCTTAAACCCCCTCGGCGTCCCGTCCCGAATGAACATCGGACAGGTGCTGGAGGTTCACCTTGGCCACGCGGCCAAGCGTCTTGGCTGGAAGATCGCCACGCCGGTCTTTGACGGCGCAAGCTATGAGGATATTCTGGAAACGCTCGATATGGCGGGTCTGGACCGCTCCGGCAAGATGACGCTTTACGATGGACGTACCGGCGAGCCGTTTGACAACCCCGTCACGGTTGGCTATATGTACTTCTTGAAGCTCCACCATCTGGTTGACGATAAGATCCATGCGCGTTCCACCGGCCCGTACAGCCTGGTTACGCAGCAGCCGCTCGGCGGTAAAGCCCAGTTCGGCGGCCAGCGTTTCGGTGAAATGGAAGTCTGGGCGCTGGAAGCCTATGGCGCTGCTTATATGCTGCAGGAAATGCTGACGGTGAAGTCCGACGATATCGTGGGCCGCGTCAAGACCTATGAGGCAATTGTGAAGGGCCACAATATCCCGCCGGCAGGCGTTCCGGAGTCCTTCAAGGTACTGGTGAAGGAACTGCAGGCGCTCGGTCTGGATGTGAAGGTCCTTGACCATGACATGAACGAAATCGAACTCCATGAGGAGGACGAGGAGGACGAGGGCTTCGACGGCCAGCATCTCGAAAATGAGTATGTGGAGGACCGCAGCTTTGAGTCGGAGGGCTACTCCCTCTCCGACGCTGACGATGAGGATTCCCTGTTTGACACGGCCGGGGATGCTTCCGACGACCTGATTCAGGATGATCCGGAGGATGTGGACCTGTTTGCAGACCTGAACCTGGATGAATAAGGGCTTATCGTCCGTTTTGAGAACGTATTTTTCGGCGGGGACGGACGCCGTCCCCGTACACTAAAAAAGGAGCGCTGGCAATGGCATATCAAAGCTTTGAAGCTATCAAAATCGGCCTTGCATCGCCTGAAAAGATCCGCGAGTGGTCCTATGGAGAGGTAAAGAAGCCGGAAACCATCAATTACCGTACGCTCAAACCGGAAAGGGACGGCCTGTTCTGCGAGCGTATCTTCGGACCGACCAAGGACTGGGAATGCCACTGCGGAAAGTATAAAAAAGTCCGCTATAAGGGGAAAATCTGCGACCGCTGCGGTGTTGAGGTTACGCAGAAAAAGGTGCGCCGTGAGCGTATGGGCCACATTGAACTGGCTGCCCCGGTTTCGCACATCTGGTATTTCCGCGGAATCCCGTCCCGCATGGGTCTGATTTTAAATATGAGTCCGCGCCTTCTGGAGAAGGTGCTGTACTTCGCATCTTATGTCGTCACCGACCCGGGCAACACGCCGCTTATGAAGAAGCAGATCCTCTCTGAGCGCGAGTATGCCGATATGCGCGAACGCTATGAGGATGATTTCAAGGCCGGTATGGGCGCGGAGGCCATCCGTGACCTGCTGGCGGAAATCGACCTCGAAAAAACCTCCGAGGAACTGCATCGCGAGCTGGAAAACGCATCCGGTCAGAAGCGTATGCGTATCATCAAGCAGCTGGAGGTCGTGGAGGCCTTCCGTCTGTCCGGCAACCGTCCGGAGTGGATGATCTTAGAGGCTGTTCCGGTTATTCCGCCGGAGCTGCGCCCGATGGTCCAGCTCGATGGCGGCCGTTTCGCAACCTCCGACTTAAACGACCTTTATCGCCGCGTGATTAACCGCAATAACCGCTTGAAGCGTCTGCTGGAGCTTGGCGCACCGGATATCATCGTCCGCAACGAGAAGCGCATGCTGCAGGAAGCGGTGGACGCCCTCTTTGATAACGGCCGCCGCGGCCGTCCGGTCACGGGCCCGAACAATCGCGCACTGAAGTCTCTCTCCGATATGCTGCGCGGTAAGCAGGGACGTTTCCGTCAGAACCTGCTTGGTAAGCGTGTCGACTACTCCGGTCGAAGCGTTATCGTTGTCGGTCCGGAACTGAAGATTTATCAGTGCGGCCTGCCGAAGGAAATGGCGCTGGAGCTCTTCAAGCCGTTCGTGATGAAGAAATTAGTGGACGACGGCATCGCAAACAATATCAAGAGCGCAAAGAAAATGGTCGAGCGCGCCCGCACGGAAGTCTGGGACGCGCTGGAAGATATCATCAGTGAGCATCCGGTCCTTTTGAACCGCGCGCCGACGCTGCACCGTCTGGGTATCCAGGCGTTTGAGCCGGTGCTGGTCGAAGGCCGCGCCATCAAGCTGCATCCGCTGGTCTGTACCGCGTTCAACGCGGACTTCGACGGCGACCAGATGGCCGTTCACGTTCCGCTGTCTGCCGAGGCACAGGCCGAGGCCCGCATCCTGATGCTCTCCGCCAACAACCTGCTGAAGCCGGTTGACGGCAAGCCGATCGCCGTGCCGACGCAGGATATGATTCTGGGTTCCTATTACCTCACCTATGCCCGTGACGATGAGCCGGGCGCCGGTAAGGTGTTCGCAAGCCCGGACGAGGCGCTGCTGGCATACAGCGAAGGCGTAATTGGCATCCATGCCCCGATCCGTGTGCGCGACAGCCGCGAGATTGACGGCGTGAAGGTGACCAAAATTATTGATGCGACCGTTGGCCGCCTGATCTTCAATAAGCCCATCCCGCAGGATCTCGGTTTTGTGGACCGTTCCACGCCGGAATCCCAGCTGGATCTGGAAGTTACCTTCAATGTCGGTAAGAAACAGCTGGAGAAGATCATCAATAAGTGCGTGCAGATCCACGGTTTCGGCCGTACCGCCCAGCTGCTGGACGAAGTGAAGGCTATGGGCTATAAGTACTCCACCCGCGGCGCTATTACCATCTCGGTTGCCGACATGGTCGTGCCGAAGGAAAAGAAGGAATACATTGCCGAGACCGAGCAGCGCGTTGCACAGATCGACCGCCGCTTCCGCCGCGGCTTCATCACGGACGACGAGCGCCGCCGCCTGGTCATCACCGAGTGGGAGGAAACCACGAAGCGCGTGACCGATGCGCTGAACAAGAGCATGGACCGCTTCAACCCGATTTACATGATGTCCGACTCCGGTGCGCGTGGTTCCACGAGCCAGATCCGTCAGCTCGCAGGTATGCGCGGCCTTCTGGCCGATACCTCCGGTAAAACCATTGAAATCCCGGTTAAGGCAAACTTCCGTGAAGGCCTGAGCGTTCTGGAATTCTTCATCTCCTCCAGAGGCGCGCGAAAGGGCTCCGCCGATACCGCACTGCGTACCGCGGACTCCGGTTACCTCACCCGCCGTCTGGTTGACGTTTCGCAGGATGTCATCATCCGCGAGGTGGACTGCGGCACCACCGAAGGCATTGAAGTGTATGACATCATGCAGGGCAATGCACTGATCGAGCCGCTTTACGACCGTCTGGTCGGCCGTTACCTGGTCGAGGACCTGTATGACGAGCAGGGCAACCTGCTGATGGACCACGAGCACATGATGTCCGCCGAGGATGCACAGCGCATCGTCGATGCAGGTGTCAAACGCGTCACGATCCGCAGCGTGCTGACCTGTAATTGCCGTCACGGCGTCTGCGCCAAGTGTTACGGCGTGAACCTGGCCACGAGCGAGCCGGTTTCCATCGGTGAATCGGTCGGTATCATTGCCGCCCAGTCCATCGGTGAGCCCGGTACGCAGCTGACCATGCGTACGTTCCATACCGGCGGTATCGCCGGCGGCGATATCACCCAGGGTCTTCCGCGTGTTGAGGAACTCTTTGAGTCCCGTAAGCCGAAACGTGTGGCTACGCTTACCGAAATCGGCGGCGTAGTCTCCATCGAGGAAATCCGCCGCGGTACCATGCGCAATGTTACCGTGACGAACCCCGAAACAGGCGACGCACGCTCCTATCAGATCCCGTTTGGCTCCACGCTGCGCGTGCAGCCGGGCTCTGTGGTGCAGGCCGGCGAAGAACTGACCGAAGGCGCGCTGAATCCGCATGATGTTCTGCGCGTGCGCGGTGTTGCGGCCGTTCATGCCTACCTCATCCAGGAAGTGCAGAAGGTTTACCGTCAGCAGGGCGTTGATATCAACGATAAGCACATCGAAGTCGTTGTGCGTCAGATGATGCGCAAGGTCAAGGTGGAGGATGCCGGCGATACGACGCTGCTGGTTGGCTCCATGGTGGATAAGGGCGAGCTGCGCGAGCAGAACGACCTGATCGCCAAGCGGATCGCTGAGGGCGAAATCGGCCTGCGTCCGGCAACCAGCTCCCCGGTGATGCTGGGTATCACGCGTTCGTCGCTGGCGACGGACAGCTTCCTCTCCGCCGCCTCCTTCCAGGAGACGACGCGCGTCCTGACCGAGGCCGCGATCAAGAGCAAGGTTGACCCGCTGATCGGCCTGAAGGAGAACGTGATTATCGGTAAATTGATCCCCGCGGGCTCCGGAATGGACATTTATCACGAGGGATACACCGTTTATGAGCCGAATTCCGGCGAAGTTGCTGTTGACTAATTGACAGAACTATGATATTATGACAGACGGCGTTTAGTGCGCGAATGTGCGAAACGCCGTCTGTATCACGTTTTTCGCGAAGTGTGGGAGGTTTTGATTGCTTGTTGGAGATGCTGTCAAAAGCCCGGAAAGTGATCGGCGTGAAACAAACCAAAAAAGCCGTTGAAAACGGCGAGGCGGTGCACGTTTTTCTTGCAAAAGATGCGGAAAAGCGCCTGACGGAGCCTGTGCGCGTGTTGTGCGCGGCGTCCGGCGTGCCGCTGACGGAGGTCGCGTCCATGCGTGAGCTTGGACAGGCCTGTGGCATCGAAGTGGGAGCCGCTGTGGCGGCAATCCTGCACGAAATAACTGCGTAAGGGCATATTTTGCCGCAAAACAGGTAAAATATGCGTGAGTTCTTCGCGAAACCCGCGGCATATGCCGCGTTTCGAAATAGAATCAGTTTCAAGGAGGTGAAACAATGCCAACCTTTAATCAGCTTGTCAGAAAGGGCAGAGAGACAGTCACCTATAAGTCCACCGCTCCGGCACTTCAGAAGGGCCTGAACTCCAAGAAGATGGAGCAGACGGATCTGAGTTCCCCGCAGAAGCGCGGTGTGTGTACTGCTGTTCGTACCGCTACCCCGAAGAAGCCGAACTCCGCACTGCGTAAGATCGCCCGTGTGCGTCTTTCCAACGGTATCGAAGTGACCGCTTATATCCCGGGCGTCGGCCACAATCTGCAGGAGCACAGCGTCGTGATGATCCGCGGCGGCCGTGTTAAGGATCTGCCTGGTGTGCGTTACCACATCATCCGCGGTACCCTCGATACGCAGGGTGTTGCAGACCGCAAGCAGTCCCGTTCGCTTTACGGCGCGAAGAAGCCGAAGGCAGCAGGCGCAAAGAAGAAATAATTCCATGCAATTTGCTTTGCAAAGCGTTGTTCCTTGAGAACGTCAAACGCTTCAGCAGGGCGCAAACGAGAGCGGGCATGCTTTCGAGTACCTATGAAATCATACTGTGAAGGAGGGAAGCAAAAGTGCCCAGAAGAGGATTTGTTCCGAAAAGAGATGTTCTTCCCGATCCGCTGTACAACTCGAAGCTGGTGACAAAACTCATCAACAACATCATGTACGACGGCAAGAAGAGCACTGCACAGAAAATAGTCTATGGAGCATTTGACATTGTCAAGGAAAAGACCGGCAAGGAGCCCCTTGAGGTTTTTACCACTGCCATGGATAATATCATGCCTGTTTTGGAGATTAAGGCCCGCCGTGTCGGCGGCGCTACCTATCAGGTGCCGATCGAAGTCCGTGCTGAGCGCCGCCAGACCCTTGGCCTGCGCTGGCTCACCCAGTACGCACGTTCCAGAAACGAAAGAACGATGAAAGAACGTCTCGCGGGCGAGATTCTTGACGCTGTCAATAATCTCGGTAACGCTGTGAAGAAGCGCGAAGATACCCACAAGATGGCCGAGGCCAACAAGGCGTTCGCACACTTCAGATGGTAATCTGGAGTTTTACAAAAATTTTGGTTTTACCCAAGTTAAGCTAAGGAGAACATCATGCCGAGACAGTATCCCCTACTCAAAACCCGTAATATCGGCATAATGGCGCACATCGATGCCGGCAAGACCACCACGACGGAGCGTATCCTGTTCTACACAGGTATCAACTACCGTATGGGTGAGACTCATGACGGCAATGCCACAATGGACTGGATGGAACAGGAACAGGAGCGCGGCATTACGATTACGTCTGCCGCTACCACCTGCTTCTGGAACGGAGTCCGTATCAACATCATTGATACTCCCGGCCACGTGGACTTTACGTCCGAGGTGGAACGCTCCCTGCGCGTGCTGGATGGCGGCGTAACCGTCTTCTGCGCAAAGGGCGGCGTGGAACCCCAGTCTGAGACTGTATGGCGTCAGGCGGATAAGTATAACGTACCGCGCATCGCTTACGTCAATAAAATGGATATCACCGGCGCTGACTTCTATAACGTCGTGGATATGATGCGCGACAGATTGAAATGCCGTCCCCTTCCGTTGCAGCTGCCGATTGGCGCTGAAGATGAGTTCCGCGGGCTCATCGACCTTCTGGAAATGAAGGCCTACATCTACAATGATGACGAAGGCAAAGACATCAGCGTAGAGGAAATTCCCGAGGATATGCGCGAGAGCGCCGAGGAATACCATCAGGCAATCCTGGACGCAGTCAGTGAATATGACGACGGTATTTTGGAAAAGTACCTCGAAGGCGAGGAAATCGAAATCGGCGAAATCAAGGCCGCACTGCGTAAGGCAACGCTGGCTGTGGAGCTGATCCCGGTTATCTGCGGCACTTCTTATAAGAATAAGGGTGTGCAGAAGCTTTTGGACGCGGTTGTCGATTATCTGCCCTCTCCGCTTGATAAGAAGGCCATTGTTGGCACGAATCCGGAAACCGGCGAGGAGGACCACCGTCCTTCCGACGATGACGCTCCGTTTTCTGCGCTTGCTTTCAAGATCATGACTGACCCCTACGTCGGAAAGCTTTGCTTTACCCGCGTTTATTCCGGTACGCTGAATTCCGGTTCCACCGTTTATAACTCCGTGAAGGGCACGCGCGAACGCGTCAGCCGTATTCTGCAGATGCACGCGAATGACCGTCACGATATCGAAATGGTTTACTCGGGCGATATCGTTGCCATGGTCGGCCTGAAAAAGACCACCACCGGCGATACGCTGTGCGATGAGTCGCATCCGATCATCCTGGAATCCATCGAATTCCCGGAGCCGGTTATCCGCGTTGCGATCGAGTCCAAGACGAAGGCCGGCCAGGAGAAAATGTCTCTTGCACTTGCCAAACTCGCGGAGGAAGATCCAACATTCCGTGCCTACACGGACGAGGAAACCGGGCAAACCATCATTGCCGGTATGGGTGAGCTCCATCTGGAGATCATCGTCGACCGCCTCCTGCGTGAGTTCAAGGTCGAGGCCAATGTTGGTAAGCCGCAGGTTGCCTATAAAGAGGCCATCCGCCGCATGGCGGAAGCGGACGAGCGCTATGTGCGTCAGTCCGGCGGCCACGGCCAGTTCGCTCATGTTAAAATCCGCATCGAGCCGAACGAGCCGGGTAAGGGCTATGAGTTCATTGATAAAACGGTCGGCGGCAGCGTGCCGAAGGAGTTCATTCCGGCGGTTGACGCCGGTATCCAGGGCGCTATGCAGTCCGGTGTTGTCAATGGCTACAATGTTGTCGACGTGATTGCCACGCTGTACGACGGTTCTTATCACGAGGTCGACTCCTCTGAGCTGGCCTTTAAGATCGCGGGTTCCATGGCGTTCCGTGAGGCAATGAAAAAGGCAGACCCGACCCTGACCGAGCCGATCATGCTGGTAAACGTGATCGTTCCGGAAGAGTATATGGGCGATGTCATTGGTGATATCAACTCCCGCCGCGGCCAGATCCAGGGAATTGACGGTCATAACGGCGTCCAGCAGATCACGGCGCACGTCCCGCTCTCCGAAATGTTCGGTTATGCGACAGATTTGCGTTCGCGTTCGCAGGGCCGTGGCCAGTACACCATGGAACCGAGCCACTACGCGGAAGTGCCGAAGAGCATTCTCGAGAAGATTACTTCCACAAGCGGCCGCCGCTGATGCAATTTCGGCAAAAAAGTCACGTTTTTCTGCAAAATGCACTTGCAAAAAGTCACGCATTTTTATATAATACCCTTGCACGACTAATGAGTGATGAACATGAATCGAAAGGATTAATAAGGAGGACTAAAAATGGCTAAGGCTAGATTCGAAAGAACGAAACCTCATGTTAACATCGGTACCGTTGGTCACGTTGACCATGGTAAGGCCACCCTTACTGCTGCCATCACCAAGTACCTTGCTTTCCAGGGTAAAGCTCAGTTCGAAGCATATGATATGATCGACAAGGCTCCTGAAGAGAAGGCTCGTGGAATCACGATCAACACTGCTCACGTTGAGTACGAGACCGACAAGCGTCACTATGCGCATGTCGACTGCCCCGGCCATGCTGACTATGTTAAGAACATGATCACCGGTGCTGCTCAGATGGACGGCGCTATCCTCGTCGTTTCCGCTGCTGACGGCGTTATGCCCCAGACCAACGAGCACATTCTGCTCGCTCGTCAGGTTGGCGTTCCCTATATCGTTGTTTTCATGAACAAGGTTGACCAGGTTGACGATCCGGAGCTCCTCGAGCTGGTTGAGATGGAAATCCGTGAGACCCTGTCCAAGTACGAGTTCCCGGGCGATGACATTCCTGTCATCAAGGGTTCTGCTCTTCTCGCTCTGTCCAGCACTTCCACCGATCCGAACGCTCCTGAGTATGCTTGCGTCAAAGAGCTGATGGACGCTGTTGACGAGTATATCCCGACTCCTGACCGTAAGGCTGACCTGCCCTTCATCATGCCTGTTGAGGACGTCTTCTCCATCACCGGCCGTGGCACCGTTGCTACCGGTAGAGTTGAGCGTGGCCAGGTTAAGATGGGTGAGACTGTTGAGATCGTCGGCCTGATGGACGAGTCCCGCAGCACCGTTGTTACCGGTATCGAAATGTTCCGTAAGATCCTTGACTACGCTGAGGCTGGCGACAATGTTGGTCTGCTGCTGCGTGGTATCAACAAGACGGACATCGAGCGCGGCCAGGTTATTGCCAAGCCGGGTTCCATTCATCCGCACACCAAGTTCCGCGGCCAGGTCTACGTTCTGACCCAGGCTGAAGGCGGCCGTCATACCCCGTTCTTCAACAACTACCGTCCGCAGTTCTACTTCCGTACGACTGACGTTACCGGTGTTGTAAACCTTCCGGAAGGCACCGAAATGTGCATGCCTGGCGACAACGTCGAGATGGACGTTGAGCTGATCACTCCGATCGCTATTGAAGCCGGTCTGCGTTTCGCTATCCGTGAAGGCGGCCGTACCGTTGGTTCCGGCGTTGTTATCGCCATCAACGAGTAATTTCCGCTCAGAAAACCCCCGAATGGTTCGCCATTCGGGGGTTTTTGTTGTATGCAGTGTTGTATGGAGTTGTGTTGCGCGCGGTTTTAGGCCCGGAACAACCAGGCAGCTGACGATTGGGCGAATATTGGGCAAAGTACGAAGGAAATGATGGCAAGAGCGAAGAAAAAGCCCGCAGTGATGAGTACTGCTGCGCGATGATTCCCACCGATTGCGGGAATCGAGCGGTAGAGTAGGCTTGTGGAGAAAAAAACGAGAAGCGGCGCGACCATCCAGCACAGTTCTGCTTGCGGGACGGTCTGTATCTGCTCATAGGTATGCGGCGAATAGGTAATCGGAATGGAATGGGAGAGGGGAAGCAGCAGCAGATACACCAGGATGACAAGCGCCAGCATGATGTACAGTGAAATGGCGTCTCCCATGCGCTTCCTGTGTTTTTTACGCGGCTCTTCTGTCCGGCGCGCGATGCGCCGCTGATAGGCGGCCTCTGCCGGATCCCCGGCACTTGCGTGGTGCGGGACTTCTGTCTCGTTGCCAGCGTGTACGGCGGCGGATACGGGCGCGGCGGGCACTTTTTTCGGGGCGGCAGCACGGAAAAAGGCCGCAGCCGCTAACAGCAGTGTGAATATCACAAGCACCGGCGTGAACATTCCACCGAAGAGTGCGTCGGAAATGCCGTCGTACAGCACATGGAGCCGCGCGGGATAATTCAGTGCGAACAGCGCTGTATTCGCGGCAAAATGCTCAATGCAGGCGGGGTACAGGACAATGGCGCTGAGCAGGGCTGCAGCGGCGCTTACCAAAGTGGTCGCCAGGCCGGACCAGCAGCGGCGCATTCCGCAATATACGCCGTAGACAGCGCAAAGACCGAGAACCAGCAGAAGGAACTCATAAACTGTTAAAAATCCGCCGAGAATAGTGAAAAACAGAACAACGTGCTGCAATTTGCCGCGCGGCTTCTTCTGAATGGCCGCGAGGAGGAGTAGCAGCATTGCCGCGAAAAAAGCGGCGAGCATATAAGGCCCGCAGGAACGAACCGTCAGCGCTGCGGCGGCGGTGAAGCCGTAAATCAGGGGGACCAGCGCGGCGTCCCAGCGGTCCGGCAGGAGCCTGCGCGCCGCGGCGTACAGGACGATCCACGTCAGGATGAAGAAAAGAAGATTCATCGCGCCGGGCGCAATTGTTTCCGGCAGGATGCGGCAGGAGGCATGAAGCAAAAGCGGGTAAAGCGGTGCGACGCCCCAGGCGGCACAATTCGCGGCAACGTTTGAGGAGGCATGCGTTGTTTCCTGTGCGCCGTCCGCGGTGCTTTCTGCGGCGGGGGCCTGTGCAAGAAGCAGATAAGCGTCCTCCGACTCCGTAAAGGGCGGACGCAGGAACGTTGTTGTAAACAGCAGCGCCAGCTGGAGGATCACCAGCAGGGCAAGCAGCGCGGGTTTGAACCATTTTTGGTGCAAAAGGTTTGCCATGAAAAAGCCTCCGCAAAAATCAGTGTGGAGAACACGAACCGTGACGTACGGCGCCGCGTTCCCTTTCATTATAGTACGAAAAAAAGGCTGATACAACCGAAAAATGGATCCGAAAGAAGAAAAGGATGCGCGCCGCCTTGCCCCAAAAGACACAGCAGCCACGGGAAATGGCTGAAAAACCGTTTTCCGTGGCTCACGTGCTTTGTATGGAAAAAGTCAGGAGGGATTTGGTTCAGGGCCGGTTCTTCTCCGGCACATTGTGGCAGATCCCGGCGGATGGACACGAGGAACAGCCGCACCCACAGCCTATGGATTTTCCGCGTTTTTTGTCGCGTACGAAATTCAGGATGATTGCGGCAACGATTGCCGCGAGCAGGAGACTGATCAGGATAGTCGGAAGCATGAATGAGCACCTCCCAATTTCTTAAATCGTGTTGTATATTTGCCGGACGGCTCAGAGGCCTGCGCCGGTGGGCGATTTCTGCGCGCCCGCAGCACTGTGGTCCGGATCCGTGCCGCGCCGCACCAGCAGATAAACCAGCGCGGCAACAACGGCGAAACCGGCGATTGTACCGATGCCAAATCCGCCGCCTGTAAACAGGCTGCCGATCTGGTAAATGGCCAGCGAGATGAGATAAGCAAAGATGGTCTGATAGCCGATGGCGAACCAGGTCCAGCGTGCGCTGTTCATTTCGCGCTTGATCGCGCCAATCGCCGCAAAGCACGGCGCACAGAGCAGGTTGAAAACCAGGAAGGAATAGGCGGAGAGCATGGTATAATTTGCGGCCAGCAGACTCCAGATTTCTTCGCCTTCCTCCGAAACCTCCGCGAAGCCATAGAGAATGCCAAACGTGCTGACGACGTTTTCTTTTGCAATCAGGCCGGTGATGGCCGCGACGGCGGACTGCCAGTTGCCCCAGCCAAGCGGTGCAAAAAGGAAGGCAATGGCATTTCCAATAAAGGCAAGGATGGAATGATCCAGCTCTTCGACCATGCAGAAGCCACCGTTTTCAAATCCGAAGGCCTGCAGGAACCAGAGGACGATGGCGGAAAGCAGGATGATGGTTCCGGCTTTCTTGATAAAGCTCCAGCCGCGCTCCCACATACTGCGCAAAACGCCGGTTACGCTCGGCCAGTGATAGGCCGGCAGCTCCATGACAAACGGCGCAGGGTCGCCGGCAAAGATCCGGGTCTTTTTCAGGATGATGCCGGAGAGGACAATTGCCGCAACACCGACAAAATAGGCGCTGGGCGCGACCCACCAGGCACCGTCGAACAGTGCGCCTGCAATCAGGCCGATGATGGGCAGCTTTGCACCGCAGGGGATGAACGTGGTGGTCATGATCGTCATTTTGCGGTCGCGGTCATTTTCAATGGTCCGCGAGGCCATAACGCCGGGAACGCCGCAGCCGGTGCCGATCAGCATGGGAATGAACGATTTTCCGGAGAGGCCGAATTTGCGGAAGATACGGTCCATGATAAAGGCTATGCGCGCCATATATCCGCAGGATTCCAGGAAAGCAAGGAACAGGAAGAGCACGAACATCTGCGGCACGAAGCCAAGCACGGCCCCCACACCGCCGATGATGCCATCCAGGATCAGGCCCTGCAGCCAGTCGGCACACCGGATGGAAACAAGCCAGCTCTCCACGGCAGGCGGTATGATCTCGCCGAAGAGCACGTCGTTCGTCCAGTCGGTCACCCAGGTGCCGACCGTTGTAACGGAAACATAGTAGACCAGGAACATGACCACGGCGAATATGGGAAGGGCGAGCCAGCGGTTCGTAACGATCCGGTCTATTTTGTCGGAGGTGGACAGTTTTGTTTTGCGGCGCTTGAGATAGCAGCCGGAGATGATGGAGGCAATGTACGTATAGCGTTCACTGGTGATAATGCTTTCGGCGTCGTCGCCAAGCTCCTCCTCGCAGGCCGTAATGTCCTTTTCAATATGGGCAAGAAGCTCCTGCGGGAGAGAAAGCTGTTCCGTGACGCGGTTGTCGCGTTCAAACAGCTTGATCGCATACCAGCGCTCACGCCCGCGCGGCAATTTGTCCTCCAGAGCCTCCTCAATGTGCGCAATTGCGTGCTCGACACTGCCGCAGAAACCGTGGCGCGGCTCTTCAGCGTTTTTTGCCTGCGCGGCGGCGACGGCGGCCGCAGCAGCCTCCCGCACGCCGGTTCCCTTCAGCGCGGAAATGCCGATGGCCGGACAGCCAAGCTCAGTCGAGAGCTTTTCCAGATGAATTTGTTCGCCGTTCTTCTGAACGAGGTCGCTCATGTTGACAGCCAGGACGACCGGAATCCCCAGTTCCGTCAGCTGCGTTGTCAAATACAGATTGCGTTCGAGATTGGTGCCGTCAATAATGTTCAAAATGGCGTCCGGCGCTTCCTGTAAAAGAAAATTGCGGGCAACGACTTCCTCCAGCGTGTAGGGCGACAGGGAATAAATGCCGGGAAGGTCGACAATCGTGACGTCAGACCGGCCCTTCAGTTTTCCCTCTTTCTTTTCAACCGTAACGCCCGGCCAGTTACCGACGAACTGGTTCGCGCCCGTCAAGGCATTGAACAGCGTAGTTTTGCCGGAGTTTGGGTTGCCGGCAAGCGCAATTTTGATGGACATAACCGATCCTCCTCGTTTGAGTTAGATTAAACTAACCTAATCGCTGTAAAAAACGGAGACAAATAGCGTCTCCGTGATAAACGGAAAAAGCGGCGGGGTCAGGAAACCTCGATCATTTCGGCGTCTGCGCGCCGCAGAGACAGCTCATAGCCGCGAACATGGACTTCGATGGGGTCGCCGAGCGGCGCAACCTTGCGCACCAGGATTTCCGTGCCGCGCGTGATGCCCATATCCATAATTCTGCGGCGGACCGGACCTTCGCCGCTGATCTTAGTCACGGAAACAGATTCGCCGGGCTTGACGGATTTCAAAGTTTTCATAGGACGCTCCCTCTCTCAAACCAGTATTTTGCTTGCCATTTCGCGGGAAATGGCAATGCGGGAATCTTTCATATGCACGATGACATTTCCGCTGATTTCCGAGATGACCGTGACGGTACCGCCGGGGACAAAACCAAGGTTTTCGATAAACTGCCGTACCTCCGGTTTTCCGCCGATCTTTTTGATGAGCTGTTCTTCACCGACTTTTGCCATCGTTAAAGGCATATTTCCACTCCTTCCCGCACCGGCTGTCCCGCGTTTTACCGTTCGGCCGGGACAACAGGTAAGTCACAACTAACTGGCTATAAGTTAGCACAAACTAACCGGCGTGTCAAGCCTTTTTGCAAAAGAAACGACAACGCCTGTGGTTTCTCCGTTCTGAATAAGAAGCGGCGTGAAAAGCCGTGAGTCGATGCGCGTTTTGACGGATTGCTGCGGCGCAAAAAAAGACGGACGTCAAAGCCGTCCGTCCGATATGCGGTGTGTATTATAAGCGTGCGATGGCATCGAAGGCCAGCTCCAGCGCCTTGCCGAAGGCGCCCATGCCCCAGTCGCGTTCATCGTGCGCTTCGATATCTGCCAGAGAGTCAGCTGTGAAGAGAAGCTGTCCGAACAGCGCACCGCGGAATCTGGCGCACGCAGCCATGGCCGCGCACTCCATATCAACTGCCGTGCAGCCCTCCGCCCTTCTGCGCGTCACCATTTCCGCTGTTTCGCGGTAAAAAGCGTCCGTCGTCCAGACGCAGCACTCCCGCACGCCCAGGCCGTGCGCCGTCAGCGTGCGGCGTACCGCATCGACTGCTGCTGTGTCCAGCGTAATGGTGCGTGCAGGCGGGAGATAGTGGTAGGAGGTGCCTTCATCGCGGATTGCCGCAACGGGAACAAGAAATTCGTTCTCCGCAATGTCGACCAGGGCGCCGCAGGAGCCTGCGGCAATGATTTTGCGCACGCCGGAGCCGATCAGATGGTCCAGAATCTGCACGGCTGCGGGTGCGCCGAGCGGCGCCTGGCAGAAGCAGATTTCCTCGCCCTGATAAACTGTTTTGAAAATCGGATAAACCTTGGTGATGGTTACGTAATCCTCCAGCTTTTCGCAGGCGTGCTCTGCGGCATAGCGTTCCGTTTCATCGCCGAGGAAGAGAAAAACGGCTTTTTCCGGATAGGCTATCTCGCGGTTACCCGGCTGGATGACTGCACGCTGGTCGGTGTCGTATTCCAATATGGGAAATTCATGAGGAACAAGTGCCATAATGCGTCTCCTTCATTCTGATAGCAGTGTTTTGACAGGAAAGGGATACCTTATGATACCGAAAATCCGGTTCTTTTTCAATAGGGCGCCGGGCAGTTTATCGGTCAGAAAAAGTGATTACGGAATTCCGAAAAAACGTATTGACAAAAACGGAACGACGTGCTATTATTTAGTTACGTAATTACGGAATAACAAATATATGGAGGAGGTTCTATCATGGACAGAGATTACGGACGGGAACTGGATGAACTGCGTGGGGAACTTTCGGATATGAAGAATGTGCTGAAAGAGCTCTCACGCGGGCTGAAAAAGGAGAACGAAGAGCGCGGTTTTCACGAAAGAGGCGGACGCCGCACCGAAGAAAAGCGGTACGCAGAGGATGAAATGCCGCAGCGAAATGGCCATGGCCCCGGAGAACACCATGCGCAGCGGGGAGAAGCGGAATTTTGCGGTCATGGTCCGGAGAGCGGGTGCGGCAGACCGTTTAGTGAACACTGCGGCAGGAGAAAAATGGCGGGGCATATTCAAAAGATGGGAAATATGCACCCCGATCCGCATATCAGGGCCATACTGGACCATCTGGAAGACCAGGCGGGGCGGGAGAGCATGACCGGCGCCATTACGTATCTCGGCGTGTACAGCTCCGGCGGCCGACAGAGCACCTGGGTGCGCAACGGCGTGAATACCGACGATCTGCTGCGCCTGATCGAGGATCATACGGCAGAACGAATCCTTGCCTGCATCGGCAATAACGACCGGCTGAACCTGCTGCTGGCGCTTTTACGCCGTCCCATGACGGTGGCGCAGCTGGTGGAGGAGTGCGGATATAACTCCACGGGCCAGGTTTACCACCATTTGAAGCCGCTGATTGCAGCAAATCTGGTGGCAGAGGATGATCACGGCAACGGGAAGGGCCGCTATATCGTGGTATCCCGGCGCGTGCAGGGTATTATCATGCTGCTGGCCGGCATCAGCGATATGCTCGATCCCTCTTATACGGAGAGCGACTGGCCGGCTGCGGAAGATGCGGAAGCGGAGGAAGCATACGGCGGCGAGGAGTATGAGGACGCCGGAGATCCGGACAACGAATAAAGCGTGCGGCGCGCCGAAAATCCCTCAGTCGCGCCGGAAAATGTGAATCCGGAATGAGAAAGTAACCGTCAGCCGGTCGAGGGCCTCCAACCGCTCTCTGCCGGCTGACGGCGTTTTCCAGAAGTAGGGCGTCATCTCAAAGAGGTCGTGGATGACCTGCGCATCCGGAAGCGCAGCAGCGCCGTCCACCGGCACGATGTCGAGATAGGAGAAGCCTTCGTAGGGCGAGGGATGTTCGTCATTGAGGTAGGGCTTTTCATACAGCACCTGCTTCATCTCCCACAGGTGACGTGCACCCGGTACGACATAGAGAAAGACACCGCCGGGCTTTAAAACGCGGCGAAATTCCGACAGCGCCAGCGGGGAGAAACAGTTCAGCAGCAGATCGGCGCTGTGTGTGGCAAAAGGCAGGTCATAAGCCGAGGCAACGGCAAATTCAATGCTGCGGTCGCGTTTTGCGGCCCAGCGCAGGCAGCTTTTGGAGATATCGATGCCGGCGACGCGCGGTTCGCGTCCGGCTGACCGCAGCGCAGCGGCGATTTTTGCGGTGTAATAGCCCTCGCCGCAGCCGGAATCCACCAAAACGGGCCGTTCGGGCGCGTGCGCCAGGCAAAGCGAAGCCAAACGCTCCGCCAGTGCATCATAATACCCGCCGGAGAGAAAACGGTTCCGCGCGGCAGCCATGCCGCGGTCGTCGCCGGGGGCACGGGAGTGCATTTTGTTTGCGGGCAGGAGATGCGTATAGCCCGCCGCCGCGAGATCGAAATGATGGCCCTGCGCACAGCGGTAGGCGGTGTCCGAACGGTGCAGCGCGCTGCGGCAGACGGGGCAGGTAAACAGGCTTTCCATGTGTGTGTCACTCCCTTCCTGCAGCCACGGCCGGAAAAGGCAGCTGCCTTCCGGCGGAATGGATGCGTCAGGAAAATCATAGCGCAAAAGGCGAAAACGGTCAAGGGAAACGGCAGGTTTTTGTACAGTTTTTGTAGGACTCAGGCCGAAACAGACAGCTTTCGGCAAATTGCATAGAAAATATTGCGGTAATCTTCCACATTTCGACAGAAAATCGTTCATATTTGCTGGACATGTTGCGCGCATTGTGTTAAGATAAGGAAAATGTTAAAATCCCGTTTTCCGGGCTTTTGGCAATTTTGATTTTATGAAAACCCAAGGAGGATATCACGATGGCAAAGAAACCTGCTTCGCAGATCGGCGCTGAAGGCATTTATGATGCCCGCGTGCTCGGTGCGCCGAAAATGATGGTGCTGGGCGTCCAGCATATGTTTGCAATGTTTGGCGCTACTGTTTTGGTCCCGGCTCTCACCGGACTGAACGTTGCAACGACCCTGCTCTTCGCCGGAATCGGCACACTGCTGTTCCATCTGTTGGCCAAAGGAAAAGTTCCCGCATTCCTCGGCAGCTCCTTCGCTTTTATCGGCGGCTACAACGCAATTCGACTCGTCGAAACGATGGCCGACGGTACTCCTGTCTATGATAACGCACTTCTGCCTTACGCCTGCTTCGGCGTAGCTGTGGCGGGCCTGATGTATGTCATTCTCTCCGCCCTGTTCAAGGTATTCGGCGTGAAAAAAGTCATGCGCTTCTTCCCGCCGATCGTCACCGGCCCGATCATCATTGCAATCGGCCTGACGCTTTCCTCTTCCGCAATCAGCAACTGCAGCGCCAACTGGCTGGTGGCCGTGGTTGCGATCCTGATCGTGATCTGCTTCAATATGTGGGGCAAGGGCATGGCCAAGATCATCCCGATCCTCCTCGGCGTTCTGGGTTCCTATATCTTCGCGCTGATCATTGACCCGGCTGCCCGTACCTCCGTTGTCACGGCTGTGTCCGAGGCAAAATGGTTTGGCCTGCCGGTGATCTGGGGCAACACCGTGTTCCATCTCTTCTCCGGTGAAGTGAACACCGGACTGCTGTGGTCCGCAGTCTTCACGATTGTTCCGCTGTCCCTGGCAACCATGGTCGAGCACATCGGCGATATGTGCGCCATCAGCTCCACCGTCGGCAAAAACTATGTGGAAGATCCGGGCCTGCACCGCACCCTTCTGGGCGACGGTCTTGCCACTGCACTGGCTTCTCTGTTCGGCGCTCCGGCCAACACGACGTACGGCGAAAACACCGGCGTTCTGGCCCTTTCCAAGGTTTACGATCCGCGCGTGATCCGCATTGCGGCTTACATTGCCATTCTGGTTTCCTTCTGCCCGAAGTTTGCGGCTCTTGTTTCCGCAATGCCGGCAGCAACCATCGGCGGCGTTTCCCTCGTTCTGTACGGTATGATTTCCGCGGTTGGTGTCCGCAACGTAGTTGAAAACAAGGTGGACTTCACCAACACCCGCAACGTCATCATTGCTGCGCTCATCCTCGTTCTGGCAATCGGCGTTACGTACAGCGGCAACATCCAGATCGGCGTTGTTTCTCTCTCCGGTCTCGCTGTTGCTTCCATCGTTGGCATCATCCTGAACGCTGTCCTGCCCGGTAAGGACTATGAGTTCGGTCATGACCTCCAGGGCGACACTGCCGTCAACTTCAAGGTCTGAGTAACCCCGTCTGAATCCTGCGCGCGGGCGGCTGGAATACCGGCTGCAAGAGCGCGCAGGTTTTAGAATAACCGTTTGCCTGTCAAGGGCAGGCGGCATATGAAAACAGCCCTCCTGATCGGAGGGCTGTTTCCTTTTTTGCAGTTAAACGCTTCCTTTGACGCATACAAAATGCCGCCCGAAGGTTTTCCTTCGGGCGGCGCTGCTTTTTCTCCGGGATTTGCAAAGCAGGGGATTACTGAAGAATTCCAATGGCGTCGGCAATGGTCTTTTCCATGGCCTCCATACCGTATTTGTCCACTTCGGCTTTGTTTTTCTCGCCGTGCGTCAGACAGCCGGCGCCGCCGATACAGCCGCCCATGCAGGCCATACCCTCGATAAAGTTGCCGGGCAGAACGTTTTTGCTGGCCTTCAGCAGCGCGGCGCGGCAGGCCTCGATGCCGTCGCAGGCAACGGGACGATAATCGAAGTCCTCGCGGCCATGCTCCTTCAGCGCTTCGCGTACAGCGTCTGCCAGACCGCCGCTGCGGGCGAAAATGCGGCCAAAGTACGATGCGTTGTCCAGCACATCCTCTTCAAAGGTGGAGAGGTCGAAGTCGCGGCTGTCGAACAGCGCCTGCAATTCCTCGAAGGTGATGACGCAGTCGATATACGGACGCACGCGCTCGTCACGGAACTCCATTTTCTTCGCGGTACACGGTCCGATGAAGATGACCTTCGATCCGGGTGCGCTTTCCTTGATATACTTGGCAATAGCGGCCATCGGGGAAAGGTTATGAGAAATATGATCGACGAGGGCCGGGAACTGCTTTTTGATGTAATCCACAAATGCCGGGCAGCAGGAGCTGGTCAGGAAGCCTTTTTCCACGAGTTCCTCGCTTTCGGCGTCCGCCACCATGTCTGCACCCAGCGCAGCCTCAACGACGGTGAAGAAACCGAGCTTTTTAATGCCGGTGATGACCTGGCCGAGCTTTGCATAGGTGAACTGGCTCGAGATGGAGGGAGCGACAACCGCATACACCTTGTAATTCTCGTTGTTGTTGCTCTTTTTCAGGAAGTCGATGACGTTGATGATGTAGGATTTGTCGCTGATGGCGCCGAACGGGCACTGGTACACACAGGCGCCGCAGGAAATGCACTTGCTGTTGTCGATCTTGGCGGCTTTTTCGTTGTTCATGGCGATAGCCTTGACCTTGCAGGCGTTTTCACAGGGACGCTTATGGTTGGCAATGGCGCTGTACGGGCAAACCTTGGCGCACTGGCCGCACTCCACGCACTTCGACTTGTCGATGTGCGCTTTCTGATAGCGGTCGAAGGTGATCGCACCGCGTTTGCAGACGTCCTCACAGCGGTGTGCCAGACAGCCGCGGCAGGCATCGGTGACCTCATAGCCGCCGACCGGACATTCATCGCAGGCAATGTCGATCACTTCGATGACGTTGGGGTTGGACTTGTCGCCGCCCATGGCAAGCTTCACGCGCTCGCCCAGGATGGCGCGCTCCTTGTAAACGCAGCAGCGCATAGTCGGTTCCTTGCCGGGAACGATGATTCCCGGAATGTCCATCACGTGCTCCAGCAGGGTGTCGTTCCAGGCATAGCGCGCGACCTCGCGCAGGACCTTGTATTTTAAGTATTGTACCTTTGTATCAAACTTCCGCATGATGCCGCTCCTTAAAAATAGCTGACTTTAATCCGTTTTCCCATCTGCTTCAGGCAGGTGGAAAGCTCATCGACCAGCCGCATTTTAATATTAAAGTTGATAGGAAGATTAGGGTTCTGGTGTGCGGGGTTGACAGCGCGGCCAACATAAAAATTGATGTCCGTGGCTTCTTCAAAGAGCAGACGTGCAATCTGCGATGCGCCGTCCTTTTTATAGCTCCACTGCTCATAGGACTGGTTGTCGGCCAGATAATCCTGTGCGTATTTCAGGACCTTATTGATGGTGATCACGCCCTCGGTGACCAGATCGACCCCCTCGATCCGCGCAATCGGCGGAACCTCCGGGTCCGGATAGTCTACGGTGGGCATGAGAGGCTTATGCAGGAATTCTGCCGCGATGGAGGAGGTGGTGCCGCCACAGACGATGTGCTTGCCCTCCTTCGAGAAGAAGAGCGACATCATCTTCGAGCAGTCAGCCGGGTTGGAGGGCGGGCCGATCAGCAGATTCATCGGCTCGCGGCGGCGGATGCGCACAACGCAGGCCGTTGTGTCGTCGCCGGGATGGCCGCCGTACAGCTTGCTGCATTCATCGAGCAGAATGGTGTCCAGCGTTTTCGCGGTGAAACCGACACTGGCAAACGGCTCCATGAAATGGATGATATCCTTGCGCTCCCAGCCGAAATTCAGCTTCATGCCAACGCCCGCGTGGATGCAGCCGTCGCTCATGGCAATGAAAATGTCGTTTTCCCGCAGTGTGATGCGGGAGGAATAGATTTCCTTGCCACCGATATTCGTCACGGTTTTGGGATATTCATAGTTCTGGCCGTCGCGCAGCAGAATAACATGGGGGTTGTCGTACTGAATGATCTCCGCCTCGCGGTTCTGCACGAAACGCAGGATCGTAAAGGTGGAATACGCCACACCGCGCACGGAACAGACGGGGAGAGTCGCCGCAATGGTGGAAACACAGTCCTCGATATTCATTCCGGCGGCCATCATGGTGGAAATGATCTTGGAGGTAAGCGTGGAGAGTATGCTCGCCTTGACGCCGCTGCCAAGGCCGTCGGCCAGAACGACAACGATCGAATCGTCGTCCTGCTCTACGATGTCGATATGGTCGCCGCAGAGTTGTTCGCCGTCATGGTTCAGGCTGCGGTAACCGATGTCGGTGCAAAGATCATTCATCTGCGATCGACTCCTTCAGCTTAGAAAGTGCAATTTTGGTTTCCGCGGCGGTTTCGCCGAGCAGGGAAGCAATCTCCTGCACAATGCGCATCTGCTTGTCAACCACACGGTCAGCCGTTTCAATGGTCTGGCGGCTGATGGTCTCCTTGCGTTCGCGCTCGTCCTCTTCCTTTGTGACATCGCGCATGATGCAGATCAGGATGTGGTACTCGCGGTCATAAATAATGCTTTGATCCACATAGGTTTTGTATTCTGCAAGATAGGTGCGGCGGTCGCGGATGCTGCGGCCGCTGTTTTTCACCGTCAGGAAGTCCTTCGGGTCGAGAATGCGGATGACGCCTTCGCCCAGCACGTCCGCAGCGCTGCGGATCCGCATGATGTCCAGCGCGGCGCGGTTGATCTGCTGCACCTCCAGCTCTTCATTCAAAACGATGATGGCATTCGGCGTATTATTGATGATATTATCGGAGAAGCTCTCCGCCTTTTCCTTCAGGAACGGCAGGCACATCGACAGATCAGCTTTGCCCTGATAGACGGCGATTGCCTTTTCGCGGCAGGTGTTATAGCCACAGGTGCCGCAGTTGAGCTCCTGTTCGGGGCGCGTTTTGCCCATCTTTTTCAGAATGGCGGCAATTTCAATCTCGCTGGGCATGTCGTGACGCTGGCCGATGAACGGCATATTCTTGCGCATGCCGCCGCCGGGCAGAATTTCTTCGCGGAAGTCATCCGGGCCGGCATAGGTCACGACGGATTTATAGTCGCGCACAGGCGAACGGTGATATTTTTCCATGACCGGGCCGCCGACACAGCTGCCGACGCACGCGGACATTTCGATGAAGCAGTGGTGCAGGTCGCCGTTTTCAATGTCGCGCAGGGCGGCAATGCAGTTTTCCACGCCGTCAATGGCAAGATAGGTATAATCGGGCTGATCGCATACCATGGTTTTCAGGATACCGCCCGTTGTCGGGAAAAGACGCGCGCGGCTCTCCTGCGTTTTGTCGCAGTTGGCCTCCAGGACAATGCCGGATTCTGCCAGCCAGCCGGTCAGTTCCTCAAAGGTCAGAACGGCGTCCGTGATGCCCGGATAGGAGGCCGCTTCATCCTTCTTCGCCACGCACGGACCGATGAACACAGTCTTTGCGCCCGGCATGCGGCGCTTGATATTCGTGCAGTGCGCCTGCATGGGGGAAAGGACGTCTGCCAGGTATTTCAGCTCTTCCGGGAAATACTTCTGGATCAGCAGGTTAATGCTGTGGCAGCACGAGGAGATGAGGATATCGCGTCCGCCTTCCGCGAGGAGGCGTTCGTACTCCTTTTTCACCATCGTGGCGCCGCGTGCGGTTTCCTCTGCGGCGGCAAAGCCCAGCTTTTTCAGCGCGGCTTCCAGTCCGGCAATGCCGACGCCCGCGTAGTTTGCAATGAAGGACGGTGCAATACTTGCCACAACCGGCGCAGGCCCTGCCAGCATGGCTTTCACGCGCTCTACATCGCTGACGATTTCTTTCGCGTTCTGCGGGCAGACCACAAAGCACTGGCCGCAGAGAATGCATTCGTCACTTGCAATATTGGCCTGTCCGTCGGAAAAGCGGATCGACTTGACAGGGCAATTGCGGATACATTTATAACAGTTCTTACAGTTGGACTTTTTCAGTCTCAAAAATTCAGCCATCAACAAACCGCCTCGCTTCGCGTTATTTCCTGGATATCAGACAGATTGTACCTGAATTTATGCTTTGGAGAGAATTTCGGTGTTGAAGAACTCTTCCGTGGTCTCAGGGGAGAGGGAAAAATCGCGGCCATCCAGTGTGGCGCAGACGCCCTGCTGGCATTTGCCCAGGCAGAAGGTGCCGCCCAGCTCCACTTTGTCACCGAGGCCGTGCTCTGCGATGAGACGCTGCAGGGTCTCAACAACCTGGCGGGAACCTTTCAGATGGCAGGAGCTGCCGATGCAGACAGTCAGTTTCATAATTCATATCCTCCTCGAACTTTTTCCGGATTTTCCGACGGAACTCCCGTCGGTTTTACAGGATGTATCATATCACAAAATGCGGGTTTTGCAAAATGTAAAAACGGTATATCGATATGCTGATATCGATATACCGTTAGCGATAATTGGATTATTCTTTCAAAAGTTCGTCTGCTGTCACGCCGAAAAGCGCCGCAATTGCCTTGAGTTCGATATCCGTGATAAACCGCTCGCCACTTTCCATTTTCTGAATCGCGTTTTTATCAAGATCAAGACCGGCCAACTGTAATTGATCGGCCAGCGCCCGCTGTGACATCTTTGGTTTACTGGATTTCCGAAGCGCCGCGATTTTCCGCCCGGATATGTTGCAGCGCCCATCCTGCGCACGATTCTTATACAAGTTATCACCCTTTTGACATTTACTTATTGTCATTTTCTTTATTTTGTGTTCAAGTTAAGAGAAAAATGACATCTTGTAAATGTCAAGAGTAGAAATATTGAAGGTGATATATATGCATGAGGTCTGGTGCGGCAATAAATTCTGTGTTTTTTGGAAAGATGGGCGTTGTTCCGGGACCGTTGTCCGTCTGGATGCGTGCGGCGTATGCAGAAGCGGCATACTGATTGAACTGCCGGACAGTTTTTTAGAAGAACAGCGCAAAAAACCGACCGCCTGCTCGATGAACTCGAATAGGCGGCCGGTATTCGTTTTACAGCATTTCCCCGGAGAAGGCGAGCGGCAGAAGCTGCGCCAGTGTATACACGCGGATGTTCTCCGGTGCGGTGCCCAGCAGGAGGCGGAACGTGTCTGCACGGCAAAACTCCGCCATCACCTGGCGGCAGACACCGCACGGTGCGCAGGGACTGTCCGGCGCGGCGCCTTCCTGCGCGCCCGCAATGGCGATGGCCGCAAACTCGCGCCGCCCCTCCGAGACGGCCTTGAAAAATGCAACGCGCTCGGCGCAGACCGTCGGCGAAAAGGCCGCGTTTTCGATGTTGCAGCCGGTGTAAACCGTGCCGTCGGTACAAAGCAGCGCCGCGCCGACTGTGAAGTGCGAATACGGCGCATAGGCCTGCGTACGCGCCTCAAGCGCGCGGGAAAATAACGTTTTATCGTCCATATCTGCTCCTTTTCAAAGGGAATCCCGCTGTCCGCGCAGGATTTCCGCGGCAAAGCTCCGGCCCGAAATGTTCCCCGCCACGCCGAATATGTCCAGAACAGTCGCGCCCAGATCGGAGAAAACGCGCGTGCCGAGATTTGTGCCCACACGCACTGCGGCGCCTGCCGCGAGCAGCGGCACGTATTCGCGCGTATGGTCCGTGCCGGTAAAGCCGGGGTCACAGCCGTGATCGGCGGAGATCAGCAGCAGATCGTCCGTGCGCAGACGCGGCAGCAGCCGGCCCAGCGCGCCGTCAAAGGCGGTCAGCGCCGCCGCATAGCCGTCCCGGTCACGACGGTGGCCATACCGGCTGTCGAAATCGACCAGATTGACAAAACAGAGGCCGCGGAAGTCCTTTTCCGCAAGTGCCAGCGTTTGTTCCATGCCGTCGTCGTTGGAGGTGATGGGATGCGTTTCGGTAATGCCGTCCCCGGCGAAGATATCATGGATTTTGCCGACGCCGATCACGTCAAAGCCCGCGTCTGCAAGCACGCGCGGCATGGTGGGACCGGGCGGGACGAGCGAGAAGTCGTGACGGTTTGCCGTACGCGTGAAATGCGGATATTCGCCGGTATATGGCCGCGCAATCACGCGGCCGACGCCATGTTCGCCCTGAAGCAGATCACGCGCAATGCGGCAGTAGCGGTAGAGTTCGTCAAGGCCGATGTAGGTTTCGTGTGCGGCAATTTGAAACACGCTGTCGGCGGAGGTGTAAACAATCAGCTTGCCGGTCGCAATCTGTTCGCGGCCGTAGTCCGCGATGACCTGCGTGCCGGAATAGGTGCGGTTGCATAAAACGCCGTGGCCGGTGCGGCGCTCGAATTCGCGGATGAGCTCCGGCGGGAAGCCATCGGGGTAGGTCGGCAGGGGACGCGGCGAGACAAGACCCGCAAGCTCCCAATGGCCGACCGTGGTGTCCTTTCCGCGCGACTCCTCGCGCAGACGCGCAAAGGCGCCGCCGGGCCGTTCCTCCGGCGGAAGGCAGGTCATGCCCGCGATATTGCCGAGTCCCAGACGGCGCAGATGCGGAACGCACAGCGCCGGTGAAGTGCTGCAGGAGGCCAGCGTGTTGGCGCCTGCATCGCCGAAATCGGCGGCATCCGGCGCCGCACCGATGCCGAAACTGTCCAGAATAAGGAGAAAAACGCGCTTAATAGCCATTTGACGTGTCACGGCCTTTCAAAATTTTCACGATGCGGCTGGTGCCGAGCCGGTCCGCGCCGAGTGCGAGGAAGCGTTCGGCGTCCTCGAGCGACGAGATGCCGCCCGCCGCCTTGATGCGGAGTCCTGCCGGAACGTGTGCGGCCATCAGCCGCACGTCGTCAAACGTGGCGCCGCCGCGCGAGAAGCCGGTGGAGGTTTTGATATAGTCCGCGCCGCATTCGCCGACGACATGGCAGAGACGGATCTTTTCTTCGTCCGTAAGCAGGCAGGTTTCGATGATAACTTTTAATATCTTCCCTTCGCATGCGGCACGCACCGCACGGATATCCGCCGCGACGGCGTCCCAATCGCCGTTTTTCACGGCGCCGACATGGATGACCATGTCAATTTCGTCTGCGCCGTTTTCCACTGCGTCGCGCGCCTCAAAGGCTTTTGCGGCAGAAGTAGCGTAGCCGTTCGGGAAGCCGATGACGGTGCAGATGGCCATGCGCCCGGCGCAGTAGTCGTGCGCGAAGCGCACGTAGGCCGCCGGGATACAGACGCTGGCTGTACGGTAATGCATGGCGTCGTCGCAGAGCGCACGAATATCCTTGCGCGTGGCGTCCACGGCCAGCAGTGTGTGATCTACATGGGAGAGTATTTCTCGCACTTCCATAAAACTACCTCGTTTGTTGTTGATGGCTTCAGTATACCACAAAAACGCGCCCGGTATCAATCACCGGGCGCGTCCTCATCAGGGGTATATTCCAAAATATCGCCTGGCTGACAGTCCAGCACCTGACAGATACGCTCCAGTGTTTCAAAACGGATGGCGCGCGCCCGTCCGTTTTTCAAAATGGAGATATTCGCCATGGTAATGCCCACGCGGTTTGACAGCTCCGTCACGCTCATTTTTCGTCGGGCAAGCATGACATCTAAATTGATGCGTATCGCCATTCCTGCGCCTCCTTTACACCGTCAGGTCGTGATCTTCCCGCAGATCGCACGCTTTTTCCACGAGATGCGAGAGAATGGCGGCGGCCGCGGCCACCGTGATGCCGAACAGGCAGATCAACAGGCACAGCAGCAGTACACCGGGATGCAGCGCCTGCGCGGCGGCCATCAGGACGGCCTGCGTCACGCAGAGCAGGATGCCGGTGACGGCGCAGCCTGCAATGAAAAGCAGCCGGCGCACATTTTCGCGGCAGAAGGAATTATCCCGGCCGATCTCCATGCAGATGCGGTAAAAGGCGACCAGTGCTCCCAGACAGGGCAGATAGGAGCCGCAGACCAGGATATAGGTGGGAATGGTAAGCCACTGGTATTCCGGACAGACCTCCAGGCACCAGGCAGCCTGGTTCGGCAGGATGACCAGCAAAATCAACCCCGCGGCCAGCGCGATAATCACCGTGCAGACTTTCAGGCACAGGGCAAGTCGTTTCTGTTTCATGGCAGAACCTCTTTTCCTTGAATTGTGAGATCATCATAGCACGATGCACATTGAATGTCAAGATAAAATTATCGAAAAACAATAATAATTTTTCGTCAAACAAGGCGGCCCTCGGAAATCATGTGCCAAGGCCCGCCTCAAAGAGCGTTAAACGGTCTGCCGGAGGAATCAATATCCGCGCCTTGCAAAGGTGCGGCGCAGGCGGCGCGGGAAAGAGGAGATCCAGCGCCAGAAATCGCGCAGCATGTCGCGCGTGGTGGCGTCGCGGTCGTTGTCCATCTTCGGGACGAGCGTGAAAACAACCAGGAAACGCAGTGTGATCGCCACGGAAATCAGGATTTTATAGCGGTCGAAGCCCGTGTTGCCGGAAATGCCGATGGATTGCATCCAGTCGAGTGCCGCGCCGCCGACCAGGATACCGGCGAAAGCGCCGCACAGCGACGTGACGCAGGAGAAGAACGCCAGATAGGACGGACGGCCTTCGTCCGGGGAATAGGAGAGCTGCATATTGGTGGCGGCGAGGTTCGAGGCGCTCCAGAAGGCTGCGCCGATGAAGTTATGTAAGAACATCTGCCAGAGATCGCCGTAGTGCATGAAGAGGAAGAAGCCCTGCGTCAGCGCGGCTACCGCGCCGGAAACCAGCATAACCGGCTTGCAGCCGTAGCGGTCGAGCAGCTTGCCCCAGTGAGAAATGACGAAAACGGTGATGAGCAGCGCGGTGATGGTGCCGTAAATCGTGACGTTCATGTTGCTCATGCCCATTTCATTCATGGCATAGCGCGAGATATACATACCGCTCATGTTGGCGGTGAAGCACCAGGCAGCCCAGAAAACCGTGAAGCGGACGAACGGTTTGTTGTGAATGACGCGCTTCATGGACTGAATCACGTTCATTTTGATCGGCGGCGTGGAATAGACCTCTTTGATAAAGATATAGCACAGCATATCAATCACGCCGAAGGTGCCGCCCATTAAAAAGACGATGGTATATTTAATGGGGCCGGCGACGGTGTCAAGAATCTGCGCGACAATCAGGCCCAGAATCACGCCGAAGATGGAGTTGATGCAGTCACGGCGGGAAATCCAGCGGCCGCGGATGCGCATGGGCATCAGATCGGCCATCCACGGCATCCAGCAGACATTGATGAAGGAGCCGCAGCAGGAGGAAATGCCCAGCAGGAAAATTACGGTCCAGAGGCGGAGCCAATCCGGATCGGCGGGGACAAAGAAGGGGACCAGACCGAAGAGCAGCCACAGAGTTCGGGAGAAAAGACCGAAGGTCAGCAGATACTTCCTGCGTTTCTGCGTCCGGTTGACGATGCTGGAAAACGGGATCTGCAAAAATGCGGCGGCAAGCGGGATGCCGGTGATCAGACCATACTCGAAATCACCTGCACCGAGGAAATTGGACAGCTGAATCATGGAGGTGGTGCCGCTGCCGCAGATGATCACGTGCATATTGCCGAAAATGTTGCTGAAAAGAAGAAACAGCAGGCTTCGCCGGATATCGGGAAGCAGCTGTGCCTCTGCGTAAAGCGAGGCAAAGGGCGAATGGAATCTGATTTTACGAAGTTTCAAGACTGCGTCCTCCTGGATACCCATAGTCAGATGTTCTGTATCAGAATTTGTGGTTTCAGGCTGTGTTCCCGGTGCGTTTTGTGACAAAACAAGCAAAAAGCCGGGCCGGATGTCTGCAAACGGCACGAAGCGGGTTTCCCGGTGTTTCCGGTCGGAACTTCACTGTGCGGCGGCAGACGGAACAGAAGTGTCTTTTGACTACAATACACCATAAAAAGCGAAAAGTAAAGCCGTTTTCGGAAAGAAATCTGAAGAATGAGAAAGACTGCCGGCGAAAGGAAACCCTGCCTTTGGTTTCCTGTGCGGCGGCTGTTTCAAACAGCAGAAATCCGCAGAAAAATGGAGAAGTGGGGGACAGGATTCCTGCAAACCCGACAGAAAAACCGGAAAAAACAGGAATATACGCGCCGGCAGGAAAACCGGACGGGCGGCTTTCAAGAATCTGCATAAAACTCCGGCAGGTCTTGAAAGTGGATTTGGTAACTGCAACAAAACTGCGCACTTCCTGCATTTTTTTGTTGACAAATGCGCGGGAGCATGTTTATAATACTCGCATGAAGAAGAGCAAATGTGTTCTCCGGAAAACCCGGGTTCGCTTTGCTCTTTTTTCGTTTGTAACGACTTGGACGACCGAAGGGAGCGGGACATATGGCGAAATATTCAAAGGAAGATATCATACGTCTGGTGAAGGAACAGGATATCGAATTCATCAGAATGCAGTTTACCGACATATTCGGACAGCTGAAAAACGTGGCGATCACGAAATCGCAGATTGAAAAGGCTGTCAACAACCAAATTATGATAGACGGCAGTTCCATAGAAGGCTTTGTCCGCATTCAGGAGTCCGATCAGTATCTTTATCCGGATCTTTCCAGCTTCCAGGTGCTTCCCTGGCGTCCGCAATACGGCAAGGTTGCCCGCTTTATCTGCGACGTGTACAACCCGGACGGCACCCCCTTCGTCGGCGATCCGCGCGGCGTGCTGCAGCGCGTGCTGAAAAAGGCGGCGGACATGGGCTATTCCTTCAATGTCGGCCCGGAGTGTGAATTCTTCCTGTTCCAGACGGACAGCGAGGGAAAACCCACCACGCAAACGAACGATGAGGCCGGATATTTCGACCTGGGGCCGCTTGACCACGGTGAGGGAACCCGCCGTGAGATCTGTCTGGCGCTGGAGGCCATGGGCTTTGAAATTGAGGCATCCCACCACGAGGTTGCTGCCGGACAGCATGAAATTGACTTCAAATATGACGAGGCACTGCCGGCTGCCGATAACATCATGACCTTTAAATTGGCGGTCAAAACGCTGGCGCAGAAGAACGGCCTGCATGCCACCTTCATGCCGAAGCCGATTTTCGGCGTGAATGGCTCCGGTATGCACACGAATATGTCGTTGTTCCAAAACGGCAAGAACGTGTTTTACGATCCATCCGATGCGCGCGGCCTTTCCAAAGAGGCATACAGCTTCATCGCCGGACTGCTGGCCCATGTCAGAGGCATGACGGCGATCACCAACCCGCTTGTCAACTCGTATAAACGTCTGGTGCCGGGTTATGAGGCACCGTGTTACCTTGCGTGGTCTGCGTCAAACCGCAGCGCGCTCATCCGGATTCCGGCAGCACGCGGACAAAGCACCCGTGTGGAGCTCCGCTGCCCGGATCCCTCCTGCAACCCCTATCTTGCTCTGGCCGTCTGTCTGGCGGCCGGCCTGGACGGCATCGAGCGCGGCCTGACGCCGCCGGATGAAATCACGGAGAACATTTTCGCCATGGATGACGCGGCGCGTGCCGCGGCCGGCATTGCAAGTCTGCCGGGTTCACTGGCGGAAGCGCTGGAGGCCCTGAAGGCCGATCCGCTGATGCGCGAAACGCTTGGCGAGCATGTGTTTACACAATATGTTGCCGGTAAGGAAAAAGAGTGGGACGAATACCGCACCCAGGTTTCCGACTGGGAATGCCGCAAATATATCATAGCCTATTGATTGAAACTGATTAAAGGGTTGGTTCCGCATGAACAGGGTAGTGATCGCATTTGAAAGCGAAAAAAACCGGACGCAAACGGCAAACCTGCTCAGCACCGGAAATATACCTGTCAGATACGTCTGCCGAAGCGGCGGCGAGGTGATCCGCTCTATTAAGACGATGGGCGGCGGCGTGGTTGTCTGCGGATTCAAGCTTTCGGACATGACGGCCTTTGAACTGGCCGCCAATCTGGAGGATGAAGCACAAATGCTGCTGATTGCATCGCCGGCGCAGCTTGCCATGTGTGAAAACGAGGAAATTTTCCTGCTGCCGACGCCGGTGAACGGCGGAATGTTGTGCGGTTCCGTTGAAATGCTGTTGCAAATCGAGGAACGCCGCCTGCGCAAGGCCATCCCGCGCCGGACGCCGGAGGAGGAAGCCATTATCCGGCGGGCGAAGCAGCTTTTGGTGGAAAACAGTCGTATCACGGAGGAACAGGCGCATCGTATGATCCAGCGCCAGAGCATGGATACCGGCATGAAAATGGTCGATGCAGCCAGAATGGTAATTGACGCGCTGGGATAAAGCGCGGAATGGAACGCATTTAGTTTGTCTACGGTTAGGAGGTGCCGCCGTGAAACAAGTCAGCGGCGAGAACAACAGAAACAGAGGCCTTTATGACGAGCGCTTTGAGCACGATGCCTGCGGCATCGGCGCGGTCGTGAATATCAAAGGCAAAAAATCATATCAGACCGTGGATGACGCGCTGAAAATCGTGGAAAAGCTGGAACACCGCGCGGGACGCGACGCCACAGGCGAAACCGGCGACGGCGTGGGCATCCTGCTTCAAATATCGCACCGTTTCTTCTCTCAGGCAGCACGCGAAGCCGGGATTACGCTCGGTGAGGAGCGCGACTATGGCGTGGGAATGTTCTTCTTCCCGCAGGACGTCTTAAAGCGCAACCAGGCCATGAAAATGCTCGAAATCATCACGGAAAAAGAGGGCATGGAGTTCTTGGGCTGGCGCAAGGTCCCCGTGGAACCGGATATCCTGGGCCAAAAGGCGCGGGATTGTATGCCCTATATCATGCAATGTTTTATCAAACGCCCGGAGGGCGTGGCGCGCGGGCTTGAATTTGACCGTAAGCTGTTTGTGGTGCGCCGCGTGTTCGAGCAATCAAATGACAATACCTATGTGCCCTCGCTTTCGAGCCGCACCATCGTCTATAAGGGTATGTTCCTTGTGCATCAGCTGCGCCGCTTTTACCTCGATCTGCAAAACCGCACTTATGAAACGGCAATCGCACTGGTCCATTCCCGTTTCTCAACCAATACAAACCCCAGCTGGGAGCGCGCACATCCGAACCGCCTGATTCTGCACAACGGCGAGATCAACACCATCCGCGGCAACATCGACCGTATGCTGGCGCGCGAGGAAACCATGTACAGCCCGCTGCTGGCGGACGATATGGACAAGATCCTGCCGGTTGTGGAAACGTCCGGTTCCGACTCCGCCATGCTGGACAACACGCTGGAGTTTTTGATGTTCGGCGGTATGGAACTGCCGAAGGCCGTGATGGTCACCATCCCGGAACCCTGGGCAAGCGACGCGGATATGTCGCGTGCAAAGCGGGATATGTATCACTACTACGCGACCATGATGGAGCCGTGGGACGGTCCGGCAGCGGTACTCTTCTCCGACGGCGACGTGGTCGGCGCGGTGCTGGACCGCAACGGCCTGCGTCCGGCGCGCTATTACATTACGGATAACGACACGCTGATCCTTTCCTCCGAAGTGGGTGTGCTGGATATCGATCCGGCGCACATCGTGAAAAAATCCCGCCTGCGTCCGGGTAAAATGCTGCTGGTGGACACCGGGCGGCAGACCATGGTGGACGATGACGAACTGAAGGAGCATTATGCGACGGAGCATCCCTACGGCGAATGGCTGGATCAGGAGCTTGTGTACTTAAAAGACCTTCCGATTCCGAACCGCCGCGTGGAGACGCACGACCAAAAGCGCCGCGATCAGCTCTACAAGGCGTTTGGCTATACCTACGAGGATGTGAAATCCGTGATCCTGCCGATGGCGCAGACGGGCAGCGAACCCACTGCCTCCATGGGCGCGGATATTCCGCTGGCGGTGCTTTCCGAAAAGCATCAACCGCTTTTCAACTACTTCAAGCAAATGTTTGCGCAGGTCACGAACCCGCCGATCGATGCAATCCGCGAGGAGGTCGTTACGGATACAACCGTGTATATCGGCGATGACGGCGATCTTTTAGAGGATCGGCCGGATAACTGCAATGTCCTGCAAATCCATAATCCCATCCTCACAAGCGTTGACCTGATGAAGATCCGGGACATGAAAAAGCCCGGCTTCAAAGTGGAAACGGTATCCCTGCTTTACTATAAAAATACGCCGCTGGACCGCGCGCTGGATCATCTCTTTGTTCGCTGCGACCGCGCATATCGCAACGGCGCGAACATCCTGATCCTGTCGGATCGCGGTGTGGACGAAAACCATGTGGCAATTCCGTCGCTGCTGGCAGTTTCGGCGTTGGAGCAATACCTGGTGCGCACGAAAAAACGTACTGCGGTTTCCGTGATTCTCGAAAGCGCGGAGCCGCGCACGGTGCATCACTTCGCAACACTGCTGGGCTATGGCGCACGCGCTGTGAACCCGTATCTGGCGCAGGAGTGCATTGCCGAGCTTGTGGAAAAAGGGCTGCTGGATAAGGACTTGCACGTAGCCATCGACGATTATAACAGCGCCGTGCTGCACGGCATTGTGAAGATCGCCTCCAAGATGGGCATTTCAACGATTCAATCCTATCAAAGCGCGCAGATTTTCGAGGCGGTCGGTATCCGGAGCGATGTGATCGACCGGTATTTCACGAATACCATCAGCCGCGTCGGCGGCATTGGACTGGAGGAAATCGCCGAGGGCGTTGACTGGCGCCACACCCACGCATTTGACCCGCTGGGCCTGGGGATTGACTCCACATTGGATACAACGGGCGCGCATCAGCTTCGCAGCGGCCCGGACAAAGAAGATCATATGTATAATCCGCTCACGATCGTCACGCTGCAGCGTGCGGCGCAATCGGGCGATTATGGCATATTCAAGCAATACACCGCGATGGTGGACGACGAGACGAAGCCGCACACGCTGCGCGGACTGCTCGATTTTGTGAGAAATCCGGACAGCGCAATCCCGATTGAGGAGGTCGAACCGGTCTGCGAAATCGTAAAACGCTTCAAAACCGGCGCGATGTCCTATGGCTCCATTTCGCAGGAGGCACATGAGTGCATGGCGATTGCCATGAACCGCTTGGGCGGACGCTCGAACTCCGGCGAGGGCGGCGAAATGCCGGAACGCCTTGGCACAGAGCGCGGCTCGGCGATCAAACAGGTCGCGTCCGGCCGCTTCGGCGTGACGAGCGAATACCTGGTCAGCGCCGATGAGATCCAAATCAAGATGGCACAGGGCGCAAAGCCCGGCGAAGGCGGCCATCTGCCGGGGAAAAAGGTGTATCCATGGATCGCAAAGACCCGCCATTCGACGCCGGGCGTCGCGTTGATCTCCCCGCCGCCGCACCACGACATTTATTCGATCGAGGACCTTGCACAGCTTATTTATGACCTGAAAAACGCCAACAACCGTGCGCGGATCTCCGTGAAGCTGGTGTCTGAAGCCGGCGTCGGTACGATCGCGGCGGGCGTGGCAAAGGCCGGCGCGCAGGTGATCCTGATTTCCGGCTATGACGGCGGTACCGGCGCCGCACCGCGTACGTCCATTCACGACGCGGGCCTTCCGTGGGAGCTGGGGCTTTCCGAAACGCACCAAACACTCGTGCAAAACGGTCTGCGTTCCCGTGTGCGCATCGAAACGGACGGCAAACTGATGTCCGGCCGCGATGTGGCCATTGCGTGTATGCTGGGCGCAGAGGAATTTGGCTTTGCAACGGCACCGCTTGTCACCATGGGCTGCGTGATGATGCGCGTGTGCAATAAAGATACCTGCCCGGTGGGCATTGCCACCCAAAATCCGGAGCTGCGGAAGCGTTTCCGCGGAAAACCGGAATATGTGGAAAACTTTATGCGGTTCATCGCGGAGGAACTCCGTGAGATTATGGCGTCCCTCGGTGTGCGCACCGTGGACGAACTGGTCGGGCGCACGGATCTGCTGCGTGTGCGGGAGCATATGGTGACACACCGCGCGGCAAGCGTGGATCTCTCCCGTGTGCTGGCTGGATGCGGAACGACGGCGGAACGCTTCCGTCCGGAGGCCGTGTATGACTTCCACCTGGATCAGACCGTGGATGAACGCGTGCTTTTGAAAAACCTGGAGAAACAACTCAAGCGCGGCAAGCCCGGTCATCTGGAACTGAATATTTCCAGTACCGACCGTACGCTGGGCGCAATCTTCGGTGCGGAGATCACAAGACTCCACGGCAATTCTCTGCCGGACGACACCTACACCATCAAATGCACCGGCGGCGGCGGGCAATCCTTCGGCGCGTTCATTCCGAAGGGGCTCACGCTGGAGGTGGAAGGCGACAGCAACGATTATTTCGGCAAGGGCCTGTCCGGCGGCAAGCTGATTATTTATCCGCCGAAGGCCAGCCGGTTTGCGGCGGAAGAGAACATCATCATCGGCAACGTGGCGCTTTACGGTGCAACGAGCGGCAAGGCTTTCATCCGCGGCGTCGCGGGCGAACGCTTCTGCGTGAGAAATTCCGGCGCCAGCGCCGTATGCGAGGGCGTGGGCGACCACGGCTGTGAGTATATGACCGGCGGCTGCGTTGTGGTGCTGGGTCCGACGGGCAAAAACTTTGCGGCCGGTATGTCCGGCGGCGTGGCCTATGTCCTGGACGAACGGCATGACCTGTACCGCCGTGTGAACAAGGAACTGGTTTCCATCGAACTGGTCACAAAGAGCCGCGATATCGACGAACTGCGCGAGCTGATCGAGGAGCATTATCAGGCGACCGGTTCGGCGGTAGCCGCGCGGATCCTGGCGGATTTTGACGGACATCTGCCGTCCTTCAAAAAGATCATGCCGGTGAACTATCAGCGTATGTTACAGGGCATTGCCCATTATGAAGAGCTCGGCGAGACCCGCGAACAGGCGGAAATGGATGCGTTTTATGCAAACGCAGCGAATTAAGGAGGGGAGAACATGGGAAAAGCAACCGGTTTCATGGAATATGACCGTCAAACCAACCCTTCCACTGCCCCGTTGGAGCGGATTCGGAATTTTCGTGAGTTTCATCCCCGCCTGACGGCGGAAAAACGCCGCGCACAGGGCGCGCGCTGCATGGACTGCGGCGTGCCGTTCTGCCAATCGGGCGTTTCCATCGGCGGCGCCTTCACAGGCTGTCCGCTGCATAATCTGATTCCCGAGTGGAACGATATGACCTATCTGGGAAACCCGGGACACGCCTTTGATCGGCTTCGCAAGACGAATAATTTCCCGGAATTCACCGGGCGCGTCTGCCCGGCGCTGTGTGAGGCGGCGTGTACCTGCGGCCTGCATGGCGATCCCGTCACGGTGCGCGAAAACGAGCTTGCCATTGCCGACGAGGCCTATGCCGCGGGACGCATGACGCCGGAACCTCCGGCGGTGCGTACCGGCAAACGGGTTGCGGTGATCGGCTCCGGCCCCGCAGGGCTTGCGGCGGCGGATCAACTGAACCACCGTGGCCATGAGGTGACCGTGTATGAACGCGACGACCGCGCGGGCGGACTTTTGATGTATGGCATTCCCAATATGAAGCTCGAAAAGGAAGTTGTCGAGCGCCGCGTGCAGCTCATGGCGGACGAAGGCGTCCGGTTTGAGACGAACACGGATGTGGGACGCGATGTTTCGGCGGCGGAACTCTTACGGGACTATGACGCGGTGGTGCTGTGCTGCGGCGCAAAGAATCCGCGCGACCTGAAGGTTCCCGGACGCGAGAGCACGGGCGTTTACTTCGCGGTGGACTTTTTAAAGTCCACGACGAAGAGCCTTTTGGAAACCGGGCTGGCGGACGGCACTTATATCTCGGCGGCAGGGAAGAATGTTATAGTTGTTGGCGGCGGCGACACCGGAAACGACTGCGTGGGAACGGCAATCCGCCATGGCTGTGCCTCTGTCGTGCAGCTGGAGATGATGCCGAAGCCCCCGGAGACCCGTACGGCGTCGAACCCCTGGCCGGAATGGCCGCGGGTGCTGAAAACCGATTACGGTCAGGAGGAAGCCATTGCGGTGTTCGGGCACGACCCGCGGGTCTATCAAACGACGGTGAAGGAACTGATCGCAGATGATCGGGGTGCGCTGAAGGCGGTGAAAACCGTGCGGCTCGACGCGGTGCGCGATCCGGAAACGGGCCGGACGAACATGGTGGAGATTCCCGGCAGCGAGGAAGTGCTCCCGGTGGAGCTGCTGCTCATTGCCGCAGGCTTCCTGGGCCCGCAGGATTACGTGGCCGATGCGTTCAATGTGGAGCGCGACGGCAGAAGCAACGTGAAAACCTGTGCCGGACAATACAGCACCTGTGTGGATAAAGTCTTTGCGGCGGGCGATATGCGCAGAGGGCAATCGCTGGTCGTGTGGGCTATCGCGGAAGGCCGGGCGGCCGCACGCGAGGTGGACGAATATCTGATGGGTTACACAAACCTGAATTAAAAAACTGTGAGCAAAGGCAAAGGCGCCTGACCGGAAACGGCGCCTTTGCCTTTTTTATATACATATTTCTCCTGATAATTTTATACACATTGGAGGCAAACGTTATGACTATTGAATTTTGGTATCTGATCGGCGCGGCATTGGTATTCTTCATGCAGGCCGGCTTTGCAATGGTGGAGACCGGCTTCACTCGTGCAAAGAACGCGGGCAACATCATTATGAAGAACCTGATGGACTTCTGTATCGGCACCGTCGTGTTCAGCCTGTTGGGCTTCAGCCTGATGATGGCGGAAGATTACGCATTTGGACTGATCGGCATTCCGAATCTCGATATTTTTACGCAGTTTAAAGCCATGATTACCTCGACCGGCGAGGGATTCACCGGCGCATCCACATTTGTATTCAACCTGGTGTTCTGCGCAACGGCCGCGACCATTGTTTCCGGCGCCATGGCAGAACGCACGAAATTCAGCGCATACTGCATTTATTCCGGCGTGATTTCTCTGGTGATTTACCCGATCGAGGCCGGCTGGATCTGGAACCCGAACGGTTGGCTTGCCCAGATGGGCTTCCATGACTTCGCAGGCTCCTGCGCGATCCACATGGTCGGCGGTATTGCGGCCCTGATCGGCGCAATCTTCCTTGGCCCGCGTATCGGCAAGTATACGAAAAACCCGGACGGCAGCGTGAAGGTTCACGCAATCCCCGGTCACTCCGTTACCCTCGGCGCACTGGGATGCTTCATCCTGTGGTTCGGCTGGTACGGCTTCAACGGCGCCGCCGCATGGGATACGTCGTCGCTTGCATCCATCTTTATGACCACCACCATCGCGCCCGCGGTTGCAACCGTTGTTTGTATGATCTTCACCTGGGTGAAAAACGGCAAACCGGATGTTTCTATGTGCCTGAACGCCTCTCTGGCGGGCCTGGTCGGCGTTACGGCCGGCTGTGCGGCGGTTGACGCACTCGGCGCTGCAGTGATCGGCATTGTTTCCGGCATCCTGGTTGTGGTCGCAGTTGAATTCCTGGATCTCAAGCTGCATATCGACGACCCGGTCGGCGCTGTCGGCGTGCACTGTGTCAACGGTATCTGGGGCACCATCGCGGTTGGCCTGCTGGCGAACCCGGATGCTCCTGCCGGACTCTCCGGTCTGTTCTACACAGGCTCCTTCACGCAGCTTGGCGTACAGACACTGGGCGTTTTGGCAGTTGCGGCATATGCCACGATCTGCATGATCATCACCTTTGCGCTTGTCAAGAAGTTTAACGGCCTGCGCGTCACGCCGGAAGAAGAAATCCTGGGCCTCGACGTTACCGAGCATGGCCTCTCGAGCGCCTATGCGGACTTCACTCCGTCTGTCGAGCATCTGTATGACGGCGTGGAAGTAGCAGCCGAAATCACGGGTTCCGTTCCGGAGGAATATGCTGTGCCTGTTGAAGTGAAGGGTAATGATACGCCGAGCGTTCCGGGCGGCGTGAAGATGACTAAGATCGACATCATCTGCAAGCAGGGCAAGTTTGAGGCTTTGAAGGCTGCCATGAACAGGATCGGTGTCACCGGCATGACGGTTACGCAGGTTCTGGGCTTCGGCGCACAGAAGGGCCACGTGGAGAAGTACCGCGGCGTTACAGTGGAAACGAATCTGCTGCCGAAGGTGGAAGTGGAGATCGTTGTCAGCAAGGTACCGGTTCGTACGGTCATTGAGGCGGCAAAGAAAGCTCTTTATACAGGAAATATTGGCGACGGCAAGATTTTCGTGTATAATGTAGAAAACGTCGTGCGTGTCAGAACCGGCGAGGAAGGCTATGATGCCTTGCAGGGAGAAAACTGATCGCACCTGACGGTATTTCCTACACGAAGGGGTATCTATGGAGAAAGCTTATCTTGTTTTGGAAAATGGAGACGTGTTCGAGGGCACAAGGCTCGGCGCACCGGTGGATTCCGTTGGCGAGCTGGTGTTCAATACCGGCATGAGCGGCTATATCGAGACGCTCACCGACCCGAGCTATTACGGACAAATCGTCTTATTCACGTTTCCGACCATCGGCAATTATGGAATGATCCCGGCGGATTTCGAGGGCGCGTGTGTCGTGCGTGGTTGCGTGATGCGCGAATGGTGCGACGCACCGTCGAATTTCCGCGCGGAAGAAGATCTTGACCGGTTTTTGAAGGAACAGGGCGTTGTGGGCATTGCGGGCGTTGATACGCGGCACATTACGAAACTCATCCGCGAAAGCGGCGTGATGAATGCCATGATCTGCGCGAAGGTTCCGGAAAATACGGATGTCCTGCACACTTACCGCGTGGAGCATGCCGTGGAAAGCGTGAGCGCGGACGCGTGCCGCGTCTATCCGGCGGAGGGCGGGGAGAAATTCCGCGTCACGCTGGTGGATTACGGCGCAAAACGCGGCATTATACAGGATCTCGTCTCCCGCGGCTGCACCGTGAAGGCTGTGCCGTACCACACGCCGGCGGCGGACATTCTGGCCGACGCACCGGACGGCGTGATGCTGTCAAACGGCCCCGGCGATCCGGCAGAAAACGGTGCGGCAATTGCGGAACTTCGGAAACTGATGGGGCGCGTGCCGGTGTTTGGCATCTGCCTGGGCCACCAGCTGATGGCGCTGGCGCAGGGCGGACGTACCGGCAAGCTGAAATACGGCCACCGCGGCGGCAACCAGCCCGTGCGGGATACGGAAACGGGCAAGTGCTACATCACAAGCCAGAACCACGGCTACGCGGTGCTGCCGGATGCACTGCCGCAGGGCGGCGTTCTCCGTTTTACCAATGTGAACGACGGTACCTGCGAGGGTATTGATTATCCCGAGCTTCGTGCGTTCTCTGTCCAGTTCCATCCGGAGGCCCGTCCGGGCCCGGAGGATACGGCATTCCTGTTTGATCGTTTCCTTGACATGATGAGCAAATAAACGGCATAAAAAAGCGCGCAGCCGGGGATTTTTTCCCGACTGCGCGTTTCTTTTTCACAAAATGCTGCATATCACAGCTTTTTCAGCTCCACAAGGCAGACTTCGTTTTCCGCCAGCGTCAGCTCCTGCGAGAAAGTGCCGTCGATTGTGAGAATGTCGCTCACCGGAGCACAGCGCGAACACAGCGCCAAAGCCGCCGTCTGCTCACGCGTGAGGTTTTCGGGACATCCCAGTTCCAGATAGGCACCATAAACGTCCGCTTCGCCGTAGCCGACCCGGCGCACCGTGCGCAGATAGGCGCCGGGCGTCAGTCCCTCGACCGTAAGCGAAACTTCCTCGCGGGACTGCGGCGGCAGGTCACGCGTGAAGTACAGCTCGTTCGGGACATCACCCTGGTCGGGCTTGTGATAATCCCAGAAGAGCAGCTGGACGTCGTCTCCGTCATGACAGACCCAGGCGTCCGGGTCATCGCAGGCCAGCTCGCGGGATCCGAGCGCGTGATAGAACTCAAAGGCATAGAAAGAGGGCTTTTTCAGGCCCTGCAGGTTGATCATGCCGAAACCGCCATGGAACGGCGTGGGGCCGGGGCCGCCTTCTTCAAAGACGTCCGTAAAGGTCCAATAGGACATGGCATCCACGCTGCCCTCAATCCGCTTGAGATTGTACAGGATATACGGCGCGGAGATATACGAATCGTGCACGTTGTCGCGGCTGGAATAGGAAGCACTCCATTCGGTGTAATACAGCGGCAGATGCGGCATTGCACTGTCAAGGATCTGGCGGCGCGCCCGGCGGACATCGTTTACGATGGTGTCCGGGTCGTCAATCAGACGGTGCAGATCGCGGCCGAACTCATCCAGCGCACCTTCCACACCGTAGGTATGTGTGGAGATAAAGTCGAGCGGAATTTCGTTTTCCACGCAGTGCGCAATCATTTCGGGAATCCAACGGTTCGAGGAGGTGGCCGGTCCGCCGACACGCAGCACCGGACTGACGGACTTGACAGCCTGCGCCGCAGCGTCATACATTTTGAAATAGTCGTGGATATCCCCTTCAAAGAATGCCGGATAGTCCGGCTCGTTCCAGACCTCGAAAAACCAGCGTACCACCTCATCGTGGCCGTAGCGGTCCACACAGTGCTGCACAAAGGCGGCAATCAGCGCGCCCCATTTGGCGTGATCGGCGGGCGGCGTGACATTTCCACGCCACCAGAAGATGGTTTTCTCTCCGGATGCCATTTCGCGCGGCGTGAAGGACAGCTCGACAAAAGGCCGGATGCCCAGAGAAAGCATGGTGTCAAACACCGTGTCGATATACTGCCAGTTATAGATGGGCCGTCCGTTTTCATCTTCCCGGTAAACGGCCATGTCGTCATGAAAAAGGCCGTGGAAACGCAGATACCGGAAACCGCAGCGCTCGACGGCGGTTTTCAGATGCTCGGTAAAATCCCGGCGCAGCGCTTCGTTTGCGCGTCCGGCGCCTACGCAGAATGTGGCAAAGCGGTCGTGCGGCCCGCGCTCATTGTAAAGATCAGCTGTGATATTCCGCATGGGACACTCTCCTTCGATCGAGTCATGTACAGGTGGGGTTCCTGAGCACAGTATAGCATACCGGCGCGGATTTTACCATGAAATTCATAAGTATTCAAAGCCGGAAGTTTTCCGGAACGGCGGCGAAACTGCTGACCGCCGCGGCGGAAACGGAAATAAAAAAAGCCGATTCATCGTACAGGATAGAAACTGCAGCGGTTTTGCATTATCTGAGGTAAGTGAAAATGGAAAATACAATCCCTCACGCAAACCTGCCATGGATATAGCCGGAGTGTTTGGCAGGACAGAGGAGGCGGTTTTTGCCTTTGAGGAAAATTGTGAGGATGAGGAAGAAAAACAGTCGGCAACTCGGCTGAGATAAAAAAGGTCGTTTTCTATGTATGGATCTGACCATCCGTACCAAACGGCCTTTTCATCTTTGTCTATGTTTTTGCAGATGATAAGTTGGGAAGGACAGCAGAAAAGCCCGTCAACCTCTGGAAAACAAGAAAAAAGAGTCGCGATCATTTTTTGATCACGACTCATGGTGGGAGGAGGTGGATTCGAACCACCGAAGCTGGTAGCAACAGATTTACAGTCTGCCCCCTTTGGCCACTCGGGAATCCTCCCATATTCGATTGGAGCTGGTGGACGGATTCGAACCCCCGACCTGCTGATTACAAATCAGCTGCTCTACCAGCTGAGCTACACCAGCACAGGCTCTCGAATCAGCGCTTACATAGTATAGCAGACGAATTTTCATTTGTCAAGTGGAAATTTCAAATTTTGCTGCCATCCATCGACTGGGAAATACTTGTCTTATGGCGGCATTTCCGATATAATAACACCAGGCCGGCCAAACAGGGAAAAATCCCGTAAAATCTGCGCCGGTAAGGAGATTTGAAATGCAAAATCGTTTCCGCAAATATCTGCCGTTTCTGACGGTTGTTTTGATTGTCCTGCTGGATCAGCTGACGAAATACTGGGCGGTGTCCTTTTTGCTGCCCGGCGGCGAAATCGAAGTGATTCCAAACGTTTTCTACCTGAATTTTGCCACCAATAACGGCGCGGCGTGGAGTATGCTGGCCGGACGCCGCGTGATTCTGCTGCTGGTGACGGTGCTGGCGCTGGCACTGATCCTGGTGGTGCTGAAAAAAGGCTGGGTGAATACAAAACTGGGACGCTGCGGCGTTTATTTTGTGCTGGGCGGCGCGATCGGCAATTTCCTGGACCGTGCTTTCCGCGCCGGCGGACGGGTTGTCGATCTTTTCGATTTCCGTCTCATCAATTTCCCGATTTTCAACGTGGCGGACGTGTTTATCACGGTCGGCGGCGTGCTGTTCGGCCTTTTTGTGCTGCAAACGGCTTTGCAGGACCGTAAAGAGCGGAAATCCGGCGACGGGGACGGAGACAGCCATGCGGATTGAGTGCGCTGCGCGTCCGGAGGACGCGGGACGCCGCGTGGATGCCGTTTTAGCCGAACTGCTGGAGGGTCAAACACGCAGCGGCGTGCAGAAGCTGCTCGCGGCGGGAGCCATCACGCGCGGCGGTGCGGCCCTTGCGAAAAATGCAAAGGTCCTGCCCGGCGACTGCTTTACCGTGGAACTGCCGGAACCGGAGCCTGACCGGGCGGAAGCGCAGGACATCCCGCTGGACATTGTATATGAGGATGACGACCTGATTGTCATCAACAAGCCGCAGGGTATGGTGGTGCATCCTGCCGCGGGCCACGCCGACGGCACGCTCGTCAACGCGCTGCTGCACCACTGCGGAGACAGCCTTTCCGGGATTAACGGCGTTCTGCGCCCCGGCATTGTGCACCGCATCGACCGAGACACCTCCGGATTGCTTGTTGCGGCGAAAAACGACGAAGCGCATCAGGGCCTGGCGGCGCAGCTGGCGGATCACACGATGTACCGCGTTTACTGCGCTGTTGTCACGGGCACGCCGAAGCCGGAAACGGGGACGGTCAACGCACCTATCGGGCGGGACCCACGCGAACGAAAACGTATGGCGGTGACGTCGCGCGGCGGCAAGCCTGCCGTGACGCATTACCGGGTGCTGGAGCATTTTACGGGGTACAGCCTGGTGGAATGCCGGCTGGAAACCGGCCGCACGCACCAGATCCGCGTGCATATGGCGTCAATCGGGCATCCCGTAGCGGGCGATACGGTTTATGGCGCGCGGCGCGACCCCTTTGGCCTGAACGGCCAATGCCTCCACGCAAGGGAACTGAGTTTCATCCACCCCCGTACGGGCGAGAGGATGACGTTTCAGACAGAATTGCCTGACTATTTCAAAACGCTTTTGACACGGCTTGACAGGACAAAGTGAGCGGAACGTGGCTAAGGCACGGTATAGTTTTCACTGCGCCGCGTCTGCTTGGCCGGTCCATATACCGATTTTTGAGGATGGTGGGTATTGTGTACGAACGCATGCTGAATCGCACAGCAGAGCCCTGTTTTGACGAAATGGCCGTCTACTGCGGCACGGCAGAACTCTTTTTTCGGGTGCTGAACAGGCAACTTTCGGACGAGTACGAAACACAACTCCGCATTCGCTTCCCATATGGGAAAAAGTATGGCTGGGGCGTCAAGCACGAACGAAAAAAGAAGCACATCTGTGATATTTTTGCAGAGAAGGATGCAGTGAACTTGATGATCCATCTGTCAAACAGTCAGATTGAGTCGGTTTATGCGGACCTGTCCGCGTATGGACGCGAGGCATGTGATCAGAAGTACCCCTGCGGCGATGGCGGCTGGCTGCACTATCGGATTGTCTCGGAGGAGGGTCTGACCGATGCGCTTAAACTGGTTGCTGCACGTCTGTAAAAACGATGATCCGAGAAACACGTTTTTTTACGCGCATACGGTTGAGGCTGTCTTTCCTTTGGTATTTTTAGAATAGGAAATTGGTATTTTTAGAATAGGAAAATGGAATACTCTATGGCGAGCGCTTGACAGCCGAAAAAGCCGGTGCTATAATACACGATGGACCGTAAACTGAATAATCGGGGGCGCCGGAATGTCGGCTGAGATGCGAAAATTTTTCCTGTCCCTTAACACCTGATTTGGGTAATGCCAACGTAGGGAGATTGTTTTGATGACGTTAACCGGGCTTTTGAAAAGCTCTTCTCAAAGAAACACTTACCGCACTGGTATTTCAGAGTGCGGTACTTTTTTTGAGGAGGGTTCTTTTATGTCCTTCAATACGAAGCGCCTGGTTGAAAGCGCTATTATGATCGCGCTCGGCACCGTGCTGAGCCTGTTCACGTTCTCCGGCCCGTGGGTATACGGCGGCGGCATCACGATCTGCAGCATGCTGCCTCTCGTGATCCTGTCCCACCGTTACGGCACCAAGTGGGGCGTGTTTTCTTCGCTCGTTTATGCCGTTATCCAGATGATTCTCGGTTTCTCCAATGTGCAGTATGCGCAGAACGTCTGGCAGGCCATCGGCATCATCCTGTTTGACTACATCATTGCTTTTGGCGTGATCGGCTTCGCCGACTGCTTCAACGGCGTGATCAAAAACCGCTATGCTTCCATCGCTGTCGGTACGGTTGTTGTGCTGCTGGGCCGTCTGGCTTGCCACTTCATCTCCGGCTGGATCATCTGGGAAGCCATGTTCCCGAATGAGCTTGGTTGGGCTGCACCGATCTGGTCCATTGCGTACAACGCTTCCTACATGGTACCGGAAATCATCATCACTACCATTGCGGCTGTGATCCTGTATAAGCCGCTGGGCCGCTATTTCCGCGGCGAAGACCTGAAAAAAGCGTAACAAATCAAAAAGAAAATCAAAAGTGTCCCGGAAACGAAAGTTTCCGGGACACTTTTTTGCCTTGCAGGGTGTTTGCGCGGCGTCTTTATTTCTGGAAGCGGAAAATGTTCCAGGACATGGGCTTTACATTGGCGGAAAGCTTGCCGCCCTCGAATTTTGCGTCTGCATTCACAACCGGGTGAATGGCATCCGGGGTCTCCCAGGTGTTGGCCTTGGTCAGATCGTCGGTGTACATCTCGATGTGCTCGAGGAAGGAGAGTCCCTCAAAGCCGGAGAGATCCAGCTCGACATCGTTGGAAGCTTCCCAGTTGCGGTTGATGACGAAAACGTTGACTTCGCCGGAGGCTTTGTCGTATGCAGCGGCGGTATCGATGAAATCGACGCCCTCCTGCTCATAATACTCGTTTGTGTCATCCACGATGTAGCTCGGAATGTCGTAGGTATCGCAGTCCACGCTGGTGCGCAGGGAAGTGCCGCGGCCATAGCGCATGAGCTGGGTGTACGGATAAGCGGAGGCGGTTGCCCAGACATGATCGCGGTCGGTGGAGGCCAGAACGCCGAGACCACCGGTCATGCAGCCGATCTTCACGCGGTCGGCATGACGGAGGAAGGCCATCAGCGTGGAGGCATTGGACAGCGCATCCAGCATATCGCTGCCGCGCGGCGGACGTGCGCCCATCTTGTCGGGATCGTGGCGGACGTGCTCGCGGGTCGGGTCAAAGACATAGTGAGTCATATAATGCAGATACTCGCCGCGGCCATAGTGCAGCTTTCCGGCGGGACGCATCATGGTGCCGTATTCGTCGAAGGAAAGCATCATCTTCTTCGGAGATTTCAGCTTGGCCGCAACATAGTCACACATGGCAATTTCAGTGTTGATGTAATCTTCAAAATAGCGGGAAACGCCGAGGAAGGTCGGCAGATCGCCCTGCAGCACCGACTGATAATGGTGCATGGAAATGTAATCGACGGTGTGATAGCACTGCTTCATCACTTCCAGATCCCAATCCGGATAGTGCAGCATATTCGGCGAGCAGGAAACCGCCGCAATGGTTTCAATGCGCGGATCGGTCCACTTCATGAGCTTGGAAACCTCGTTTGTCAGGTTACCGTAGCCTGCCGGATCCTTTTCCCAGGAACCGATCTGCCAGTAACCGTCCGGCTCGTTGCCGATGTACCAGGTTTTGACGTTATAAGGATCCTTGTGGCCGTACTCTGCGCGCAGATCGGACCAGTAGGTGCCATCCTTATGGTTCGTGTATTCCACGATGTCCACGGCGTCCTGAATGCCGCCGGTGCCGAGATTGATGGTATAAAGCGCTTCCTTGCCGATCAGCTCTGCCCACTGCAGATATTCGTCATGGCCGACCTGATTGTCAATGTACTGATGCCAGGCGAGATCCAGATGAGCCTTGCGCTTGTCCTTCGGACCAATGGAGTCCTTCCACTGCCAGCCGGAAACAAAGTTGCCGCCGGGCAGACGGACTGCCGGCAGATCGGTCGCTTTCAGGGCGTCGATGAAGTCGTGACGCAGGCCTTTTTCGTCCGCTGTCGGATGCTTGGGATTATACATGCTGCCGTTGACCATGTTGCCGATCGGCTCCAGGAATGCGGAATACAGCCGGGGATCAATTTCACCGATTTCATAGGCGGGATGAACCACTACTTTGGCTTTCTTGGGCATGAGGCCACCTCCATGTTGTTATTGATGGCCAAATTATATCATTCCGGCCCTATGCGTACAAGGCCGGACAGAAATATTGGCAAAATGTTCAGACTGAGAGAGAGTATTCATACCTACGCAAAGGCTTTTCTGTAAAATATGTGCAGTTTATACAAAGAATTGGGGGGACGGCAAGCACTACACCGACCGATCTGTAGAAAATGCGGAAAAAATCAAGCTTTTTATGATTAGGGCGCAAAAACATTGAAAATATGACGAGCCAGAGGGAAACTTTTCCTGAAAAAATGGATGTTTTGCTGAAAAGAGAAACGATTCGCCTGTTGAAATTGCATGATATAATTTGCAAGAGACCTTTTATGAAATGCCATAATGATTGAACCTTATTCATAAGTTGTTGACAATTCCATTTTGTTTTAGTATGATGAGACCGTAAATCCTGTATATACAGGATTTTACATCAGTAGACACGCCCGTGTAATTTGACAAGGAGGAAAAAAGATGAAGATGAAAAAGCTCCTCGCACTGCTGCTTTCCCTTCTGATGCTTGTTGCGTTGTTCAGCGCCTGCGCGAACAATGAAAGCAAGACGGCCGATCAGGGCAGCACCTCAAGCGACCAAGGCAAAACGGACGACAAGACCACGACCGACGACGGCAAGACGGACGACGGTAAGACGGACGACGGCGATGCTCCTGTCGAAACGGACATGAAAACCATCACCTGGTTTGGCTGTGATTCCCACCAGTGGGAATACACCATGAATGAGGCAAAGGACTTTGCCACCTGGAAAGAGTTCATGCGCATTGCCGAAGAAGAGTTCAACATCAAGGTTGACTGGAGCGTTGCGGATGAGGATGCTTACCTGACGACGCTGAACGGCCTTATCGCCGGCAATACACTTCCGGACTCCTTCTTCTCTCAGGGCAGCTTTGCTCTTCCGGATGACACCGTTGTGGAAATGATCAACCAGGGCAAGTTCGCTCCGATGGACGATGTGCTGGCATATTCCAACTCCGCTGCAGAGCTGTTTGCCCCCGGCGGCCCGCTGGATTATCTGAAAGCCTGGGCGATGTCTGAGGACGGCAACTGGTATTACATCAAGATCGGCAACAACACCGCAAAATCCCTGAACCTCTCCAACTCCACCATGACACAGCGTGTTGCCATTCAGGTGCACGGCGCCTACGGCGTCAATATCCGTCAGGACTGGCTGGATAAGCTGGGCCTTGCCATGCCGCAGACCATTGAAGAGTTCCGCGATGCACTCGTTACGATGCAGACCGAGGACGTGAACGGCAATGGCGCAGCCGATGAGCGTTACACCGCCCATATCGGTACGATCAACTGCTATCAGGGTGTTGCACAGTGGTTCGGCCTGCCGAACGGCGTGTGGAAAGAGAACCCCGGTACCGGCGTGATCGAGTTCCCGCATATGATGGAAGGCTACAAGCCGTGGCTGACCTATATGAATGGCCTGTATAACGACAAGGTCCTTTACAACAACGACGGTGGTTCCACTTGGGGCTACTCCACGTACTGCGGCGGTGACTATGTTTCCGCTTACACAATGATGCAGGATTACCTGTGGCGTACCGAAACCGGCGATCCGGATGCGGACTATGAGCCGATGCCGATTATTCAGGCTGTGGATGGCATTACCCCGCGTTTCATCGCGCAGGAGTGCGTGGCCGGCGGCGCCGGTATCACCTTCAACGCGAATGTGGATCTGGAAGCGGCAGCCCGCTTTGTCGATTTCACGCACAGCCAGCAGTTCGCCATGGTCTTTGAGCATGGTATTGAAGGCGTGGCTTATGACTGGAACGAGGACGGCGAAACCATCACGACGTATGTGCTGTCCGACGATCAGGACGAATACGGCGCAGCCCGTACACAGTATCTGAACACCTCCGGTCTCCCCGGCGTGCACATTGATAACGTCTGGGGCATCCAGTGCTATGAATATGCAAACGTTGACGAGGCAATTGCCAACAACGAAACCTACACGGAGCAGTTCACCACCCGTGAGGATTGGATGAAGGACAACAACTGGAATGACGATGCACCGTCTGTGAAGTTCCTGCATATCCTGTCCGAGTTTGGCCAGGAGAACTTCAACCCGACGATCGTTTACTCCTTCGTCACGCTGCCGACCACTGAAGAAGCAACCGTTATTTCCACTTATAAGACGGACCTCGAGACCTATCTGCTCGAGATGACCACCAACGCAATCACCGGTGCTTCCAGCATTGATCAGATTGACGAGCAGCTCCAGTATGCATATGACAACCTTGGCCTCCAGGAGTTCTACAATGTCATGCAGGCGCGTTATAACCGCTTCCTGGTCTCCATGGGCTTTGATGCAATCGAAATCGTAGAGTAATCACATTGAGGCAGGCGGCGCTGTGCAGCAGCACCGCCTGCTTTTTCATCCCCCGAAAGCGGCAAAGGACAGCATGATTCGCCGCACGGGCGTTTTCATAGACGCGCCGGGATTTTTCCGGCGCGGGAAAGTCCCCGGTAGGAACTCCTTCCGGGGACTTTTGCAGGAAAGCGGCGGTATGTCGTATAAAAAATCCAGACAGCCGGACAGGTTGCCTGGATCTCTCTTTTGTGTTCGCCGGACGGCATTAAAACAGATTCGCCGATTCATCCAGCTGGTAGAAATTCGTCAGAAGCGGGTCAAAGGATTCGCTGGGCCGGTCATCCTTCGGAGAGAAGCCTTTGACGCGGATATAAGCCTTATAGAAGGTGGAGTAATCCTGGAAACCGGACATATGCGCGGCGTCTTTGTTGCTGACGCCGGCCTGGATCAGGTAATAGGCGCGGCTGAGCCGCTTGCAGGTGATATAATTCCAAAGTGTAAAGCCTGTTCCGCCCTTGATCATGCGGTTAAGCTGTGAACGGGAAACGTAAAAATGCGCAGCAAGGGCGTCCGGATCGAGCTCGTCGCTGTTCAAATGCGTGTTAATGTAGTCGAGAATCTCCACGGTGAGCGGGTCACGTTCGTATGGCTCGACATAGTTCTCCGGCTTATGTGCCCGGACAATCTCGGACAGCACAACCTCCAACATTCCCATGACGGAGATGCGGCGCATATACACATCCGTTGTACTTGCAATGTGATAACACGCGGAGCGGATCAGCTCGTGGTTCAGATGCTTGGCCGCAATGACGTTTCCGACGCCGAGCGGGCGCTCCGTGAAGGGCTTATACAGACGGAACTCCGGGTCCGGAATACGGAAATAATGCAGGCTGAAGGAAGAATCGAAACATTCGCTCGGATAATCAAGCGGGACGACGGTGTGCCCCTCCGATTCCCGGACAATGAACATATCGCCGGGATTCAGGATATAGTGAGAGCCTTCGCAGCGGATGTCAAACCGGCCCTGCAGATTATAAATGATGCCGTGCGCAATAATCAGGCGGCAGCGTTCCCTGAGTCGGGAAGAACTGTTTTGAAAGGGGAAAGGATTGTCGGTATATGCAGTGGGCTTATCATAATAATCATCAGCAAAGAAAGAAAAACGATCTCGATATCCAAATTTGTACATAAAATTGTCCTCCCGGGAGAAACCCTGAAACGCCAGGGTGCAGAAAACTGCGCAGCTGCGGATAGCGGCCTCCTGTTTTTGAATAAAAAGGAAAAATGAGAAGATATGAGGAAACGGCAAACCGGCATGCTTTTCGGCATGTGAGGTTATGCCATAAAATAATTAGGTATCATATGAGTTGATATTATATACCAGAAGTGCCGGGTTGTAAATACCCAATATTCACTGCTTCCGGTCAGATTTGGCGGGTCTTTTGAAAATTTGGTCAATTTGACTGCAAAAACTGTTGGATTTCAATAAAACAATTGAATTCTTACCGCATCAACCGTATAATAAAAGCAAAGTCCTGCTTGTTCGGAAAGGAGAGACAAAATGAGTAAAATCAGGATTCAGACAGAAAAAAAACTGATGCCCACAGAACCGAATCTTTACGGTATCTTTTTTGAGGATATCAGCCGCGCAGGTGACGGCGGTATCTATCCGGAACTGCTGAGAAACCGCACGTTTGAGGATTCCATCCCGCCGAAGGGCTGCGTTTTGGAAGAGGACGGACGCGTTGTGGTGACGCCTTCCGGCTGGCGCGACCAGTTCAACCATGGCGAGGGCCTGGACCGCTGGATCCGCGTGAACAACATCGAATACACGCCGATCCCCGCGTGGTATGCGGATGGCGCGGAAATTTCGCTGGATACGGAAGATACGCTGAATGATCGCCGCGGTGCGGCGCTTGCCATGCATTTTGCCCCCGGCGGACGCGTTTGGAATATCGGTTACACCGGCGTTCCACAGGAAACGGGCAAGGCATATAACTTCTATATGTTCGCCAAGAGCGACAAGCCGGTTCATTTGAAGGTCGCCGTTGAGGCGGACGGAAAAACCGTCAGCGAAGTGACTTTCCTGGTGCGCGGAAACGGCTATATCCGCTATGATGCGGTGCTGGTTTCCGGCGTTACGACCTCTGATGCGCGTCTGGTGCTTTCCACAGAGGAAGGCGGCGACGTGAAGCTTGGCTTTATCTCCCTGATGCCTGCAGATACCTTCAACGGACACGGCCTGCGCCGTGATATCGTGGAAAAACTGCGCGATATGCATCCCACGTTCCTGCGCTTCCCGGGCGGCTGCATCGTGGAAGGCATTACGCCGGATACCGCCATGCGTTTCCATAACGTGATCGGTCCGGTCTGGGAGCGTCCCGGCCATCTGCTGATGTGGCATTACCGTACCTATAACGGCATCGGCTTCCATGAGTACCTCCAGCTCTGCGAGGATCTGGGTATGGAGCCGCTTTATGTGTTCAACTGCGGCATGACCTGCCAGGCGCGCTGCGAAGTGTACTTCGAGGGCGATGATCTGCAGGAAATGATTCAGGATACGCTCGACGCGATTGAGTATGCGGTCGGTCCGGCGGACAGCCCCATGGGCCGCCTGCGTGCAGAAGCCGGCCATCCGGAACCCTTCCGTATGAACTATGTGGAAATCGGCAACGAAAACCACGGTCCCGGCTATGAAGAGCGCTATATGCTCTGCTATAACGCCATCCGCGAGCGCTACCCCTGGATGAAGTTCGTTGCGAATACGCATGTGGAAAAGCACGGGCTGCCCGCCGATATCGTGGATGAGCATTACTATGCAACCGCCGAGTATTTCGCGGAAAATATCCATATGTATGACAGCTACGACCGCAATGGCCCCGGCGTGTTCCTGGGCGAATTCGCTGTCCTGCGCGGCGCGGTCGGACAGCTTTACGCCGCACTGGGCGAAGGTATGTTCATGGTCGGCATGGAGCGCAATCAGGATGTCGTCAAGCTGGCCTCCTATGCACCGCTGCTGGAAAATGTCAACTATTACTCCTGGTATCCGAACCTGCTGATCTTCAACAACCTCCAGAGCTATGTCATCCCGACGTATTACGCCTGGAAACTGTTCGGCGCGGCACGCGGCAGCAATGTCGTGTATTCCGAGGAGGAATCCCCGGTTCTGTACCGTCCGATGAAGGGTATGCCTTCGCTGATCGGCACGTACGGTATGCGCTTCAAAAATGCACGCTGGAATGGCGAGCCAGTTGAACCGGTGCATAATATCATCGGCTATGTAAAGCAGGACGGCGATTCCTATATCACCGTGGAGCCGGATGAAATGCAGAAGGCGGAGTGCGCCGTTATCCACAGCCCGATTGATCGTTCCCTGATCGTTCTCGGCGACAACGAGGAAGTGAAGATGGGTACCTTTGAGATCGAAGTATTTGCCGAGGAAGGCCGCGATATCTCGCTGGGCCTTTACACCTCCCGTATGCCGGACGAGGTTTACAAAAACGACGAGACCCATCCGCCGCGTGAGTGGAATGCCAAGATCGTGCGTCCGTTCCGCTGGAATATCCAGGACGGCGTCAGCACACTGACGGAGTTCCATTTCCCGAAGCCTACGGATCTGGTGGAGCCGAAGCAGGTTTCCCTGAAGATGGGCGAATTCAACTCCTTCCGCTATGTGACGACCGAGACGCACATGGAGCTTTACATCAATGGCGAACTCGTCCAGCGCGCCGAAAAGCCGCATTTCAATGCGTTTGCATCGGTTGTCTGCGATGATGAGAACGAGGTCATTATCAAAACCGTCAATATGGCGGGCGAGGTTGACCATGTTGAGATTTCTCTGGATTGCGACGTGGAGAGCGACTACGAAGTGCTGCTGCTGACGGGCGAGCCGAACGCGGAAAACAGCTTCGAGAAGCCCGAAAACGTCCACGATGTCACCTGCGCGCTGACGGGTGCGGCCAGAAACTTCGTATACGAGGCGCCGGCCTATTCGATCAACATCCTGCGCCTGAAAAAGAAAGCGTAACGCAGAGTGATCCTTTCGCTGAAGTGAATAGAAAAGAGGCAGATCCGAAGGGATCTGCCTCTTTTTTGCTTTTTGGGTTCTGCGCGGCAAAACGGACTGCGCTCAGGCAAGACGGAGCGCAATTTCGGCAAAATAGGCCTTAAAGGCGGAGGGCAGTGTGTAGTCATGCGCCAATTCTTCCGCATTTGCCCAGATGAACGCGGGAGATTCTGTCTCGGCCTCGCCTGCCCAGGCCGTCATGTGCCAGGTGAGGTGCGTGAAGATGTGCTGTGCCTCCGAAAGCGGCGTCAGGGAAGGAACACAGAGCCCCCACTGCGCGGGAGCCTGCATGGCGCCATCGGCGTCCAGCCGTCCGATGACGGCGGGCAGCTCCCAAAGCCCCGCAAGCAGGCCCCGGTCGGGACGGCGGCGCAGAGCAATGCGTTTGCCGCAGGTGAGCAGGAAAACCGTGCGTTCTTCCGTGCGGCGCGGCTTCTTTTCGGGACGTACCGGGCGGGACTGCTCCACGCCCAATGCGTGTGCACGGCACAGCCCGGCCAGCGGGCAGCACGCGCAGTGCGGCGCGCCGTTTGGCATGCAGACCGTGGCGCCAAGCTCCATGAGCGACTGATTGAAGTCGCCTGCGCGGCCCTGCGGCAGGACGGCGGCAAGCGCCGTTTCCACTTCACGCCGGACGCGGGGCTCCTGCATATTGTCGGTGCGGTTTTGCAGGCGGGAAACGACCCGCAAAACGTTGCCGTCTACGGCCGGGACGGGCAGGCTGTAGGCAATGGAGGCGATGGCGCCTGCCGTGTACCGTCCGATGCCGGGGATGGTGAGCAGCGCGTCAAAATCCGCCGGAAGGACGCCGCCGAAGCGCGCCAGCACCTCGCGTGCGCCCTTTTGCAGGTTCCGCACGCGGTTATAGTAGCCCAGTCCCTGCCAGAGCTTCAGGATTTGCGCCTCGGGAGCCGCGGCCAGCGCTGCGATTGTGGGAAGCTCCGCAAGAAACCGTTCAAAATAGGGCTTGACCGCCTCCACGCGGGTCTGCTGCAGCATGACCTCCGAGACCCAGACGCGGTAGGGCTCGGGATTTTCGCGCCAGGGAAGCACACGGGCATTTTGATCGTACCAGGCAAGCAGCGGTACGGGAATTTTTGAAAGTAAATCGTCCAATTTGACGCCTCCGGAGAAAAGATACGTCTATTGTAGCATACTGCCTCCGGTCCAGGCAAGACCGGCGGCGGTTTGACAAGCGGCACGCCGGACAGTATAATACCTTCAAAGCGACGTACCGCGGCTTTGCAGGCGCGTGGGATGAGGTTGTGCAAATAAAGACATGGCAGGTGCCATTGCAGCCCCCATATTGTTGGCGTCCGAAATGCCGTAATCCACGATTTTCCCGGCGCAGGCACGTGTGACATAGGGCCCCTGGCCTTCCGCCGCGAGCACGACGGCGCCCGCGCCCGTCACGGTCCATTGTGCCGTGGGCGGACGTTGGCCGCCATATTCCAGCGGGAAGCGGTATTGCCGCTCTGCCGCGGCAAAGTGGGAGGAGGTCACGGCGGCGGCATATTGCGCAAATTCGCCGTCAACGGCCATGGCCGCAAGCATCAGGCTCTCCGCCATGGTGGAACAGGCGCCGTAAAGCCCGATGAACGGGCTTTCCATGCCGCGGATGCCGTAGGCGGAAACAATGCACTGGTTGATCAGGTCGCCGGCGAAAATATACCGGAGGTCGGCGGGGCTGATTTTTGCCTTGACAACGGCGCGGTCGAGCGCTTCGCGCTGCATCCGGCTTTCGGCTTTTTCCCAGCTTTTTTCGCTCATTGTGGTATCCTGCGCCACGTAATCAAAGGAATTGCCGAGCGGGCCTTCGCCCTCTTTTTTGCCCGCCACGGAGGCAAAGCCGATCATGGCAGGCGGCGCGGAAAAGGTGATGGTGCGCTCGCCCATACGTTTTGTTTCCATGTTACCCTCCGAATAAGACCAGAATCAGGCCGTAAATCACGCTGCCGGAAATGCCGAACACAAGAACCGGACCGGCGATGGTGAACATCTTTGCGGCCATGCCGAGTATAAACCCCTCGCTTTTGAATTCCAGGGCGGCAGAGACAATGGCATTTGCAAAGCCTGTGATTGGCACGATGGTGCCTGCGCCCGCAAATTTTGCAATGTTGTCATAGACGTTCAGACCGGTCAGAAGTGCGCCGAGGAAAATCAGCGTTGCGCTGGTTGCCGCGCCTGCATCAAGCGAGGCAAGACCGGCGAGCTTCCAGAGCGCGGTGAGGCCCTGCCCAAGCGTACAGATTGCGCCGCCGATCACAAATGCCCAGACCAGGTCCCGGACCATTGGGGAGTTCGGCGACTTTTCGTTCACATAGGAATCATAGTTTTTTCTGTCGATTGCCATATACGATCACCTCAAATCTTCACGGAAATAGTATGAAGCGCTGAAGCCGAATTGATAACAGGCAATATCATCCGTCGAAAAATGCAAAAATTTCGTGCGGTGTATAAGCCTGGAATGTTTCGGGCAGGATAAGCATATCCTGTATTAAAAAAAGGTGAGCGATATGAAACGAAAGGACGAAAGCGGCGCAGCCCTGGCGGAAGAACTCTATCGCGTGCAGGCCGCCATTGTATCGGCACGCGAGGCACTGGATGTCTGCCTGAATCCGCTTCTGCTGGAAGCAACCGCCTATGAACTGAAATATTTACAGGCGAAACAGGCCTATCTTTTTGATCTTGCGCGGCAAAACGGCTGCACGGGAGCAAAATTGTTTCAATGAGGAATGACGATGGAAAAAATAGTGCTATATGTGGCAATCGGCATTGCCGTGCTGATTGTCATGCGAATTTTTACACTGCCGGTTAAGTGGATTTTCAAGCTTCTGCTCAATACCGTGCTTGGATTTGTGGGCCTGTTCCTTGTCAACTGGCTCGGGTCGTACATAGGTATTTCGCTCGGCATCAATGTGGTCAATGCAGTTGTCGTCGGAACCTTTGGTATTCCGGGGCTGATCCTGCTGCTGCTTCTTAGATGGCTTTTTGCGGTATAAATGTACGTGGTTTCCCCGGACATCAAGGCTGTCCGGGGATTTTTGCGGCGGAAACGCGCCGCCGGAAAGAAAAACCGAACCGCCGGCAAAAAGCTCTTGACAGGTTGGGAAAGCAGTGTTACTATAATAACAGGAACTATTCTTAATTTTACATGGTGATTCCATGACAAGGCAACGACAGCTGATTTTTGATATTATCCAGAGATCCGACCGGCATTTGACGGCGGAGCAGATATATCTGGAGGCAAAGCGGCATCTGCCGTCCATTGCGATGGGAACGGTATACCGGAATCTGGGCCTGATGGCCGAGGCCGGTGAAATCCGCCGCGTGGTGATTGCAAACGAGCCGGACCGCTTTGACCGCATGCTTGCACCGCATCATCACATGATCTGTCTGCGCTGCGGTCATGTGGCGGATGTGGAACTGGACGGGATCCGGCAGCAGATCGAGATGCGCGCCGGCGTACCGGTGGAATCTTATGACCTCAGTATTCGTTATATTTGCCCGCAATGCCGGGAAATAGAACGGACATACCGATAAATACTTATGACGAAAAGGAGAATAATTATGGAACTCAAAGGATCCAAGACCGAGGCCAATCTGATGGCGGCATTTGCCGGTGAATCGCAGGCGAGAAATAAGTATACGTACTATGCATCCCAGGCCAAAAAAGATGGTTATGTGCAGATTGCAAGCATCTTTGAAGAGACTGCTGCAAACGAAAAAGAGCATGCAAAGCTGTGGTTCAAGCTGCTGCATGGCGGTTCTGTTCCGGGAACGGCGGAAAACCTTGCAGATGCAGCCGATGGCGAGAACTATGAGTGGACGGATATGTACGCTGGTTTTGCCAAGGAAGCCCGCGAAGAAGGCTTTGACAAGATTGCTGTCCTGTTTGAGGAAGTGGGCAAGATTGAGAAGGAACATGAGGAGCGTTACCGTAAGCTGCTGGCCAACGTGGAAAACGGCCTCGTATTCTCCAAGGAAGGCGACATGATCTGGCAGTGCTCCAACTGCGGCCACATTGTGGTTGGCAAGAAGGCGCCGGAGGTTTGCCCGGTTTGCGCACATCCGCAGGCATATTTCCAGGTAAAGGCTGAAAATTATTAAGCTGCAAAGAGAAAAACACCCCGCTTGCCGGAAAACGGCAGGCGGGGTGTTTTTTTGTCATCAAGGAAGGCGGACGGCAGAAAACGCACTTTGCGGGGGCCGGACGTTTCGGCAGATGGAATCAGCCGGCAAACTGCCGCAGGACGGCCGTAATGGCATCCCGGCCGCCGAAACTGCCGGATTTGGTGATCAGCGGACGTTCTGCGTCCTGTTGGATCAGCGAACAGAGAACAACGCCGCTTGCAAGCTCAAAGGAGGGCAGGATGGTGCAGTCTCCCAGCGCGCGCACGGCGGCCATCAGCGTGTCGCCGCCGATGAGATACAGGCCGAATTCGCCGCTTTCCGCGGCCAAACGCACGATTTCGCCAAGGCGGGAGGCAATGTCCGCGGGTGCGCTGCTGCTGTTTGCCCGGATATCCTCTTCCCCAAACGCGGACGCGGCAATGGCACAGCCGGACTGCCGCAGCGCCTGAAAAACGGCGGAAACTCCGGACTTTTCCACTTCCCGCAGCCGGAAGCAGGGGATCCCTTCTGCCTGCGCCTGCGCAAGCTGTGCAAGCGAGACCGGGCTGATGCTGCCGCACACGACAAGGAACGGACGTTTATCGGACGGCGGTTTTACAGCACCGCGCGGCAGCTGCAAAGCGGCCTGCAACTGCTTTGCAAAGCCGGCGCATCCGGCGAAGCAGCATATTCCGGACGCCAAAGCTGTCTGCGCCCAGCCAGCGAGGTCGGCGTCCGTCTGCGCATCCGCGACGAGGATGCCCTGTGCATCCGGAATGGCTTCGCCGGCGTGCAGCTCATGAATGGAAAGCTCTGCCGTTTCCCGCAGAATCTCCGCCACGCGGTCATGCCGCACGGGATTGCGTGCGTCGCGGCCAAACAGACTTTGACTGACCGGTACCCCGTCTATATAGTGCACACCGCCTGCCGTAATGCGCCAGTTTTCCGGGTAAGAGGGCGCGAACAGTACGCGTCCGCCGGACGCGGAAAGTGCCGAAAGCGCCGCGCCGATATTTCCGCGCAGTCCGGAGTCCGTTTTTACATACAGATACCGCGCGCCGCACGCCATGGCGTGCCGTACGCCGTGCTGTGTGCGGGTGAAAGCCTCCGCGGGAGTGACGTGGCGCGTTTCCAGGTCGCAGATGGAAACCGTGCAGTCCTCCGGCGGCGTAAGCCCGATTGTGAGAGCCGTTTTCACGCCGGACGCGGCGAACTGCACGCCGGTATCCAGTGCGCCGGTCAGATCATCGGCCAAAACGGCGAGCGTCAGCATATGCCGCTGCCTTTCGCGTTTGCCATTTGCACAGCGACTTCTATGGCTTCGATCATGCTGCCTTCGTTTGCCGTGCCGAGTCCGGCCCGGTCGAAGGCTGTGCCGTGATCGACGGATGTGCGGATAATGGGCAGACCGATGGTGGTGTTGATGCCGCTCATGGAGTTGTATTTGCCGGTGACGGGATCCAGGCGGAAACCGGCGAGTTTCAGCGGAATATGGCCCTGATCGTGGTACATAGCGACCACAATGTCAAATTCGCCGCCCAATGCGCGGACAAACACACTGTCCGGGGGAACCGGGCCGGTTACGTCAAGCCCCTCGGCGCGCGCGGCTTCGATGGCCGGGAGGATCTCCCGTGCTTCCTCGTCGCCAAACAGTCCGTTGTCGGACGAATGGGGATTCAGCCCGGCCACGGCGATGCGGCCGTTTGCAATGCCAAGCTCGCGCAGAGCACGTTTTGCCAGACGGATGGTGTCCAATACGCGCGGCGTGCGCACCAGATCGCACGCCTGACGCAGTGAGACGTGTGTTGTCACGTGGATGACGCGCAGATTTCCGGAGGCCAGCAGCATGGCATAGTTTGTGGTATCGGTATAGCGCGCAAAAATCTCCGTGTGCCCATCGAAGTGATGCCCGGCGAGATTGAGCGCTTCTTTGTTGATCGGCCCGGTCACGACGGCGGCCACATCGCCGGATTTGGCCAGCGAAATGCCGCGCGTGACATAGGAAAATGCGGCGTCGCCGCAGGCGGCGCTGACTTTGCCGGGTACATAGCTGCCCGGCGCCAGCGGCGCGGGGTCAATATAGTCAAGCATGCCGGGTGTGCCAGCGGCCTGGTCGGGCGTTTGGATTTCGTGGAGCGACAAACGGCATCCCGTAAAGCGGTTTGCGTCCACAAGCGCCTCTGCCGAGCCGATGACCACCGGCGTGCAGATCTGATACAGTGCGCTGTGCGCCAGCGCGCGAACGGTGACCTCTGCGCCGATGCCGGCGGGGTCGCCCATCGTAATGGCAATGGTGGGTTTCATGATGTGCCTCCTTTTTCTCTTCGCTTCATTATACCGTACCTGTCCCGGTATTTCAATTCTGCCGCGTTGACGCGGTAAAAAATGCGTGATAGAATCAAAATATCTTGAGATAAAGGAGAGAATCATATGGAAAAGGCATTGGTTACCGGTACAGACCGTGGTTTGGGCCTTGCATTTACGGATTTGCTGCTGCGGGAAGGCTGGGAGGTCTTTGCCGGTCAGTATATGCAGGGTGAAACCGGCCTGGCGGCGCTTGCACAGGAATTTCCGGACAGACTTCATATCACGCCGCTCGACGTTTCCTCTGATGAATCCGTTGACAGAGCGCTGGCCACCGTGTCCGGTATGACGGACAGCCTGAATCTGATTGCAAACATTGCAGGGATTATGGCTTCCACGGTAGTGGAGTCCGACCCCGAAAAGCGAGACTCGCCAACGGGCGACGGAACCATTTTTGACCCGATGCACAGCGATGCGCTGCTGCGGCTTTACAATGTAAACACGCTGGGACCGATGCGCGTGACGAACCGCTTTGTCCATCTCCTTCTGAAGGGCGAGGGCGACCGCACACTGGTGAATATTTCGTCGGAAGCAGGATCGATCCAGACCCCCACGGTGGAGCGCGATTTTCTGTATGGTTACTGTATGTCCAAAACGGCAGTGAACCTGCAATCGAAGTTTTTGCAGCGTTCACTTGCGCCGCATGGCGTACGCGTGTTCAATATTGAGCCGGGGTACATGAAATCCTTCATTATCACGGGCACCTATCGTTCGGAAGCGGCTGTGGAATGCGCCGATTCCGCACGCGGTATTTACAGGATGATCCGCGAGCGCCGCGATGTGGACGGAGACATCTATTTCCGCTATAACGGAGAGAAACTGGAATGGTAAATGTGAAAAAGAACGGGAATGCGGCGATGATCGGCATCATTGGCGGCGCGGACGGACCAACGGCAGTGTATGTGACGAAAAACCGGACCGCACCGTATGTGTCGCGCGGAATGTGCCGGTTTCTGGTGGGCGCTTCGTTTGCAGCGGCGGCTTTGATCGCTGTTGCCCGGCTGGCGGGAATCCGCCGCCGGCGCGCAGGACGAGAGTATGCAGTGAAGGATGGCGAAAACGTTTGACAGCTGCCTGGCATGAAAAAAGCACCCTCTGAAAACTGTGCAGAGGGTGCTTTTCTTGTATCAATCGGGGAGCCGTCCGGCTTCCGGAGAACGCGCGGCTTACACCAATTCCATGATTTTTGCGCTGCGCTCCAGGAAAGCTGTCATGTCGGCGGCGGCAAGCGGCTGCTGCGCGATGCGGGCGAGGTCATAGATGTGCTCCGCAAGCAGCTTTGCGCGGTCCGGATCGGTTCCGGAAAGGGATGCCAGCTTGGCATAAAGCGGATGCGCGCTGTTGAGCACCAGCGTGCGCTCCTCCGGGAACATGGCTTCGATGTTATCCATGCCGCCGAACATTCTTGCCATCTCCTGCATACGGCGGCTCTCCTCGGAGAGCACCAGCACGGCCGGTGCACCGCCTGCGGCCAGGTGGGAGGTTTTCACCGTCTTAACGCCTGCGTGGCCTGCGAACAGGCCCTCCACCGCTGCGGCGTCCACAGCCGTTTCCGCGGTGTTTTCCAGCTCGCTGAGATCGGAGTCAATACGGCGGAACTTCACGCCGGGGTTTTTGGTCTCCAGGAAGGTGATGAAGTGGTTGTCCAGCACATGCTGCAGCAGCACTGCTTCGATGCCGTTTGCGCGGAACATGGCAATGTACTGCGCCTGCACGTTTTCATCCGTTGCATAATAGACAATCTTGCGCGGCGCGGCGTTTTCGTCGTGGTCGTGGCCACAGTCACAGGTCTCGTCATGGTCGTGGCCGCAGTCACAGTGCTCGCCGTCCGCGTTTGCATCCTCCGGTACGGCCAGATACTCGTCCACAGTCTTATAGGTACCGTCGAGCAGCTTGAAGATCAATGCGGGCTTCACACGCTCATAAAATTTCTCGTCGCGCAGGCAGGCATATTTGACGAAGGGGTTGATATCATCCCAACATTCGTTATAGCGGTCGCGGTCGGTCTTGAAGAGGGAGAGCAGACGGTCGGCCACTTTGCGGGTGATATGCTGGGAAAGACGGGTCACGGTGCCGTCGTTCTGCAGGAAGCTGCGGGAGACGTTCAGCGGCAGATCGGGGCAGTCGATGCAGCCTTTCAGAAGCAGCAGGTACTCCGGAATGACCTCCTTGATGTTGTCTGCCACGAAAACGCGCGAACAATAGAGCTTAACCTGGCCCTCGACGGACTCAAATTCGTTTTTCAGCTTTGGGAAGTAGAGGATTCCCTTCAAACGGAACGGGTAGTCGATGTTGAGATGCACCCAGAAGAGCGGGTCGGCAGGATCCAGAAAGACGCGGTGATAAAACTCGCGGTATTCTTCGTCCGTGCAGTCGGAGGGGTTCTTTTCCCACAGCGGCGGCGTGTCATTGATGGGCTTTTCTTCGGTCGTAAGCTCTGTTCCCGCGTCCTCCAGGTAGATCGGGGTGGGCAGGAAGCGGAAATACTTCATGAGCACGTCGCGCACGGCCCAGCGGTCGGTGTATTCTTTCGAATCGTCGTCCAGCTCCAGCGTGACGCAGGTGCCGCGCGTGGTGCGGTCGGAATGATCCAGCGTGTAGGAGGAACCGCCCTCGCTCGCCCAGGTGACGGCTTCCGCGCCCTCCTGCCAGGAAAGCGTATCGATCGTCACACGCTTCGCCGCCATGAAGGCGGAATAGAAGCCTAGGCCAAAGTGTCCGATGATCTGCGCGTCCTCCGAGGAGTCCTTGTACTTCTCCAGGAAGTCCTTTGCACCGGAGAAGGCAACCTGGTTGATGTACTTGCGCACTTCATCGGCGGTCATGCCGATGCCGTTATCCTCAAAGGAGAGCGTGCCGGCGGAGGCGTCGCAGCGCACGGTGATGCGGTAAGGCGTTTCGTCGGCGGGCGCCTCCGAAAGGGAGACAAGGCGCGCGTGTTTGGAAATGGCGTCCGAGCAGTTTGACACCAGTTCGCGGATAAAGATATCTTTTTCCGAATACAGCCATTTTTTGATGATCGGCAGCATATTTTCTGCCGAGATCGAAATATCGCCTGATTCAAAGCGTTTGTTTTCGTCCATTTTTTTGATGCTTCCTTTCTTTGTAATGCAAATCATATGGAAAGCGCGGAAAATCCGCGCTTTGTCAGCAGATTTCAGCGCCGCAGCGCCTCATAAACGGCATTTCGCGCTACGCCGTAGGCTTCGGCGGCATAGCGTGCCGCGTCGCGCACGGAAGCGCCCTCCGCCACTTTCTCCCGTGCAGCTTCCAGCGCTGCCGCGAAGGCGTCTGCTGCATCCGCAGGCGGTGCATCCGGGGCGCCGTCGACCACCAGCACGAACTCGCCGCGCGGCGGCGTTTCCCGATAGCGCGCAAGCGCATCGGCAAGGGTGGTGCGGAAGCTCTCTTCGTGCGTTTTGGTCAGTTCACGCGCGACGAGCAGGCCGCGCTCCGGGCCGAATACCTCTGCAAAATCCTCCAGCGTTGCGAGCAGCTTGTGCGGCGCCTCGTAGAAGATCATGGGGCGGCGCTCCGTGCGCAGGGAGTCGAGATGTTCGCGGCGGTTTTTCCGGTTGACGGAGAGAAAGCCCTCAAAAGTGAAGCGCGTGCTCTCAAGTCCGGCAAGCGAAAACGCCGAAACGAGCGCACAGGGGCCGGGAATCGTGAAAACGGGGATGCCCGCTTCGCGGCACTGGGCCACCAGCATCCCGCCGGGGTCAGAGACAACCGGTGTTCCGGCGTCTGTTGTGAGCGCACAGTCCTCGCCGCTCAGGATGCGGCGCACAACTTCCTCGCCGCGTTCGCGGCGGTTGTGCTCGTAATAGCTCACGAGCGGCTTGGAAATGCCAAAATGGGAGAGAAGCCGCATGGCAACGCGCGTATCCTCCGCCGCGACAAAGTCACAGGCGCGCAGCGTGTCAAGCGCACGCGCCGTGATGTCGCCCAGGTTGCCGATGGGCGTAGAAACGATGTATAAGGTTCCGGACATAAGCATCCTCCGGCGTTACGGCAGGCGTTCCGCCATGATTTTCAGTTCATATAACAGGTTCAGCGCGGCAACGGGCGTCAGGGAGTCAAGATCCGTGCCGCGGATGCGTTCGACAATCTCAAATGCGCCGAGATCGGCCAGACTGGCCTGTTCGCGCGGCTTTGCGGCGCCGCGGATCTTCACTTCTTCGCCGCGCTCAAGCGATTTCAGGATCTGTTTGGCGCGGCGGATGACCTCGTCCGGCACCCCGGCGAGCTTTGCCACCTCGATGCCGTAGGAATCGTCCGCGCCGCCCGCAATGATGCGGTGCAGGAAGGTGATTTCGTCGCCGCGCTTGCGCACGGCAGTGGACATATTCACCACGCCGCGCAGCTTGTCCGCAAGTTCGGTCAGTTCGTGATAGTGCGTGGCAAACATGGTTCTGGCGCCGATGTTCCGGACGACGTGCTCCAGCACGGCGCGGGCAATGCTCATGCCGTCATAGGTGGAGGTGCCGCGCCCGATCTCGTCCAGGATGATCAGGCTCTTTTTTGTCGCGCCCGCGAGAATGTCCGCGACCTCGCTCATTTCCACCATAAAGGTGGATTGGCCGCCGGACAGATCGTCCGATGCGCCGATGCGCGTGAAAATCCGGTCGCATACGCCGATGCGGGCGGATTTTGCCGGGACAAAGCTGCCGATCTGCGCCATCAGCGCAATAATGGCGGTTTGCCGCATATAGGTGGATTTTCCGGCCATATTCGGGCCGGTGATCAGCGCGGCCATGTGGTCGCCGCAGTCGAGATGCGTGTCGTTCGGTACGAACCCCGCCGCATACTGCTCCACAACCGGATGGCGGCCGTCCGTGATGTCCAGGGCATCGGAGAGGTCGACCTCCGGCATGACATAACCGTTATCGACCGCCACACGCGCCAGCGAGGCAGTGACATCAAGCGCTGCAACGGCTGAGGCCGTGCGGCGTACGCGCGGGGCTTCCGCCGCCACACGCTCGCGCAGCTTGCAGAAAATCTCATATTCCAGGTTGTTCGCACGGTCCTGCGCGCCTAAAACGCGCCCTTCGAGCTGCTTGAGCTCTTCCGTGACATAGCGCTCGGCGGTAGTCAGCGTCTGACGGCGTATGTAATCGTCCGGAACCAGATGCTGGTAGGACGGCGTGACCTCGATATAATAGCCGAACACTTTATTGTAGCCGACTTTCAGGTTTTTGATGCCGGTGCGCTCCCGCTCCCGGTTCTGAATGGTTGCGATCACGTCGCGGCCGTCGGTCGCGTCGCCGCGCAGGGCATCCAGTTCCTCGCTGTATCCGGCACGGATCAGCTTCCCCTCTGTGAGAGCAACCGGCACGTCGTCCGCCAGGGTAGAGTCAATCAACTCCCGCAGATCGGCCAGTTCTTCAATGCCGGCGGTAATCTCCCGCATGGATTCGCCGGGCAGCGCCGACACGATGCCGCGCAGGGCGGGCAGGCGGGAGGCCGTTGCCGCCAGCGCGCGCAGGTCGCGTGCATTGGCGGTGCCGCAGACCACACGGCTGATGAGCCGCTCCAGGTCGGAAACGCCGCGCAGGGCGTTTTCACATTCGGAAAGGGCCACTGCATCGTCATGTAGTGCCGCAACGGCGTTTAGGCGGCGGCGTATGGCCGCGGGATTCAAAAGAGGCTGCTCCAGACGGCGGCGCAGAAGCCGTGCGCCCATGGATGTGGACGTGTGGTCGAGCACCCAGAGGAGCGAGCCTTGCTTTTCGTGCGTGCGCAGGGTTTCAAAAAGTTCCAGATTGGTGCGCGCCGTGTGATCAAGTGTCATATAAAGGTCCGGTTCATAGATCTCCGGCGCTTTTAACTGTTCCAACGCGGTTTTTTGCGTTTCAAAGAGATAGGAGAGGAGCCCGCCCATGGCACGGCAGATGCAGGCGTTTGCGAGCACGTTTTCTGCATCCGGGAAACGATCCGAAACGGTTTTGCGGGACTGCTCTTCTGTAAAGCGCCACTCGCCGCCCTGTTCCACGGCGCAGGAAAGCCGCTTTTCCAGAAAATCCACGAGGTTTTTCTCGGACCAGGCGGCGTCGGACAGCACGGCTTCGCGCGGTGCATAGCGGCCGCACTCATTGATGACGGTTTCCAGCTCTGCGCTGCCGGAGGGAATGGCTGCGGAATAGGATTCACCGGTTGAAATGTCGCAGAAGGACAGGCCGGTACCGGTGGAGTCCCGGTAAATGGCGCAGATGAAATTGTTGGTGTCCTCGCGCAGCATGGAGGATTCGGTGAGCGTGCCCGGCGTGATGACGCGCACCACCTCGCGGGAGACCAGACCTTTTGCCTTTGCCGGGTCTTCCGTCTGCTCGCAGATGGCAACTTTGTAGCCCCGCGCGATCAGACGCGCGACATAGGCCTCGTAGCTGTGGAACGGGACGCCGCACATGGGCGCACGCTCCGGCGTGCCGACGTTTTTACCGGTCAGGGTGAGGTCGAGCACGCGCGAGGCGACCAGCGCATCGTCGAAAAACATCTCGTAAAAGTCGCCGAGACGGTAAAACAGGATTTTATCCTTGTGTTGATTTTTGATTTCAAAGTATTGCCGCATCATGGGAGTTACGGCCTCAGGCATCGCGCTCACCTCCCACGTCCGTTGCGTACAGCGCCCACGGACTGCACCGGTCGACGCGCGCGGTCACGAACTGCCCGACGACGCCGTGGCCGGATTTCAGATAAACCGGGCGGCCGCCGTCCGAGCGCGCGGAAATGGGATAGTCCGCAATACGGCTTTCGCCCTCGGCGAGCACCCGCACGGTTTTGCCGACATATTCCTCGTGCAGCTCCTGGCTGATGGCGTTCTGCACCTCAAGCAGACGCTCGAAGCGCTCCTGCACGACTTCGTGCGGTGTATCGTCCGGCATTTCCGCCGCAGGCGTACCCTTGCGCGGCGAGAACTGGAACGTGAAAAGCGAGTGATAGCGCACCTTTTTCACCAGCTCGAGCGTGCCGAGGAAATCTTCCTCGGTTTCGCCGGGGAAGCCTACGATGATATCGCTTGTAAAGGCGATGTGCGGGATCTTTTTGCGTGCATACGCAATCAGGGAAAGGTAGTTTTCCACCGTATAGTGCCGGTTCATGAGCTTTAAGATCCGGTCGGAGCCGGACTGGACCGGCAGATGGAGCTGGGGTGCGGCCTTCTCATGGGAGGCAATGGTGTCGATCAGCTTATGCGTCGCGTCCTTCGGGTGACTGGTCATGAACCGCACGATAAAATCGCCCGGAAGCTCGCAGACGGCGGCCAGCAGGTCGGAAAAATCGCAGTCAAAGCCGGAATCGCGTCCGTAGGAGTTGACGTTCTGTCCCAGCAGGTTGATTTCGCGGCAGCCGGCATCGATCAGTGCACGAACCTCCGCCAGCACCTCCTCCGGACGGCGGCTGCGTTCGCGGCCGCGCACATACGGGACGATGCAGTAGGAACAGAAGTTGTTGCAGCCATACATGATGCTGACCCAGCCGCGGATGTTGTCCTTGCGCAGGACAGGAAGGCCCTCCGCAATGTGGCCATCCTCATTTTCAATGTCGAAAACGCGGTGGTTTTCGACCAGTTTTGTATAGAACATCTCCGGCAGACGCCACAGGGCATGCGTACCGAACACGATATCGACATAAGGGAAGCTGCGCTTTAATTTGTTGGACATACTCTCCTGCTGCGGCATACAGCCGCCGACGGCGATAATCATGTCCGGGCGCGCTTTTTTGTAGTGCGACAGTGCGCCGACATTGCCGAGCACACGCATTTCCGCATGCTCGCGCACGGCGCAGGTGTTGATGACCACGGCGTCTGCTTCGCGCTCATCCGGTGCCATGGCATAGCCCATCTGCACAAGCATGCCGCGCATACGCTCCGCGTCGGCCTCGTTCTGCTGACAACCATAGCAATCGACAAAAGCGGTGCGCTGGCGGCCGGTTTCGGCCCGATATAAATCATTGATCCGCGCAACACGCGCCATGAACCCTTCCTGACGCTCCAATGCCTCGCGCGGGACGAAAACATCTCTCTTTTCCATGAAAGCTCCTAAAAAGATAATATCATATTATAGCACGAATCCCTACTTTTTTCAAGATTCCGCTCTGCTTCCGGGATTTTTTCTTGACCTTACAAATTTTTTTGATATGATGGAAAAAAGCTCTTGACTTTGACGCCGCGTCATCCTCTATAGTGATAATACGGAAGGAGATGGACCGATGGATTACATGACGATCAGCCAGGTTTCGCGCCGATATGACGTTTCCACCAGAACCCTGCGGTACTATGAAGAGCTCGGCCTTCTGCAAAGCATGCGGCAGGAGGAATATAAGTACCGGGTCTATGACGAGGAAGCCGTGACTGCTCTGCGCCGGATTCTGCTTCTGCGCAGCCTACGCATTCCGCTGCGCCGGATTGCGGAGATTCTGCACGATGAAGAAGGCAGGTGCACTGTGCAGGCGCTGGAAGAAACGCTGGCACAGCTGGACGCGGAACGCAGGGCGATCGATGTGGTGCGCCGGGCGCTGATTGTGCTGCTGCGGCGGCTGCACAGCCGTGTGACTCTGACTGAGGCGCTGGCGCAGCTTCCGATGCTGCCTGCCCTTCCGGAAATCAATTTTAAGGGAGAAACCACAATGGATGAATTAAACCGTGCGAATCAGACGCTGAGCCGATTTGACAATACCCGGATTATTTATATCCCGCCTGCAACTGTGGCCTCAAGCCACAGCCTCGACCCGGAGCCCGAGAACGAGGCGGGCGAGGCGATCAACCGTTTCATTCTGAGCGAGCGCCTGTTTGAACGCAAGCCGGATTACCGCCTGTTCGGTTTTAACAATCCGAACCCGACGCCGGAAAGCGATTTCCATGGCTATGAATATTGGGTCACGATCCCGGACGATATGGAGGTTCCTGCGCCGCTTGTCAAAAAGCAGATGCCGGGCGGACTTTATGCCGCGCACTGCATCAAAATGGGCGATTTTGAGGAATGGTGGTATTTCTGGAACTGGGTGAACCACAATGACGTGTGCTGCTATGAAGAACGTGAGCCGTTGGGAATGGGCGGCTCGCTGGAAGAGCATTTAAACGCACCGGGCACCTTACAGAATGTTGCACCGGAAAATGCCCGGAATGTGCATTTTGCTCAGCTTGATTTACTCATCCCGGTAAAACTGAAATAACGATCTCCCCGTTTCTGAAGGAACACCCCTCACAGTGCAGAAAATCCGCACCATGAGGGGTGTTTTCTATAATTATAAATGCGGGAGGGTATTCTGCACTGCGGAACCTTCATCACCGCACAGGGTGTTGCGCCCGACGTCTTTGGCACGGTAAAGTGCCTCGTCCGCTTTTCGGATCAGTTCTTCACAGGCCGCAGTCTGCTGGTTCGCGGCGGCAAAGCCCACGCTGATCGTGACGACTGTAAAAGGCGACGCGGAAAACGGGATATGCAGTTCTGCGGCTGCCTGCTGAAGGGATTCCGCCGTTTTGCGCAGGCGGGAGGGGTCTCCGTAATACAAAGCAAGGAATTCCTCGCCGCCGTAACGGTAGATACGAAGATGCAGTTTATCGTGAATGGCCAGAAAGGCTTTGCCCAGGAGTTCCAGGCAGACGTCACCCTGCTGATGGCCATAACTGTCGTTATACTGCTTGAAGAAGTCCAGATCGATCATGATAACGCCTGTAACCGGCGAAGCGGCGTCGGAGAGATTACTCTCGGCCATATCCTCATACAGCTTTCGGCGGTTATACAGGCCCGTCAACTCGTCCGTGTAGCTTTGAATGGTCAGAAGGCGGCGGCTTTCAATATTGGAAAGTTTGATACCTTTCAGATACTCGCCGACGATGATGCCAACCAAGAAGAAGGCGCCGACATTCACGGCATCGTACAGGGCAAGCACCGTGGGTTTAAAAAGTAAGACTGAAAAGACGAATGCGAGATAAAAGCACAGCATTACCAGATTGATGCGCCAGAACTTATCAATCAGAAGCAGTGGGGCCAGCAGAAAAAAGGCAATGATGCTGGATGACATCTGATTTTGCGCGAAGACGACGCTCAGACAATCCGCGAAAGCAAAAACGATGGCGCAGAGCATATAAAAGCTGGCCAGGATGCGCCGGTGGGAAATCCGGCAGCGGGAAAGAAAATGCAGCAGCAGAGTCAACAGAAACGCAGCCAAATAAAGCGGCTGGTAGGGCCTGAAGCTCGCCCGTGTGAAGCTGATCAGCAGCATCAGGATCATAAGCCCCAGGAAAATGGAGACGCTCATGTGCAGTGAACGGGAATTGTCCGAATCAATCTCGCCGCGGCTGTTTGCCATCTGCTGATGTTCTTTCTCCAGTCTGTCTTTGAACCATATCAGAAAATTTCTTTTCACCTGTGATGAATCTCCTTCTTATTGCCTTATTCGGATGGACGGAACATCCGACCGGACAGGATGCAGGAAAGGGAAAGCCGGGGGTTATACTTTGGAAAAGTGCATGATGAAATTGTGCGGCAGGAGTTTGCAGAGCACCCGGTAAAACTTGAAAAAGAGGAGCGGCGTGTACTGGCCGCGGCCCTTTTCACAGCGGCGCAGGGAGCCTTCCGCCACCTGTGCCGGATTACAGCGCGGCAGGCGCGCGAAAGCACGGCTGTTGCCCGTGATTTTACCGATTTCCAAAAACTCCGTATTCATCGGGCAGGGATTGACCGCCAAAACGTGGATGCCACGCGGCGCAAGCTCGGCGCGCAGGCCCTTTGCCAGGCTGGAGACGTAGGCTTTGGTGGAGGAATAAACGGTCATACGAGGCGTGGGTGCAAACGAGGCGATGGAACTGACGAGAATGATGCCGCTGCCGCGCGTCATATAGGGAATCGTCAACGCCGTGAGGACCGTCAGCGCGCGGATATTGACATCGCACATGGCGGCATTGTTCTGCGCGGAAATGTCTTCAAAATTGCCCAGAAAGCCAAGCCCCGCGCAGTCCACAAGCAGACGGACGTCCGGACGCTCCACTTCCAGCAGCAGCCGGTATGTTTCAAAGCTTGCAGGGTCTGCCAGATCAAGCGAAAGACAGCGCACACGGCAGCCGCTGATTTTTTGCTCCACCGCGTGGAGTTTCTCCGTGCGGCGTGCGATAAGCCACAGTTCGTCAAGCCCTCCGGCGCAGTCCTTCGCCCGGTACGCAAATTCTGCACCAAGCCCGGAGGATGCTCCTGTAAGAATGCCGATTTTCATACTGACTGCGCTCCTCTATTCCACAAAAAATTCGAAGTATTCCACTTTTTCGTTTTTGATGCCGCAGGCGAAGATGCAGCCCTCGCTCGAATACTCCGCGAGGACGGGCGTGCGTCCCTCGTAAAACAGCACGCCATAGTCGCCGCCGCTTTCGTAAGTGCCGTATAAAAGACGGTAACGCTCGCCGTCCGGACCGGTATACAGCGTGTCGTCGCCCGTGGAGGCAAACAGGGGAACCAGATCCTGCAGCTTCATGCCCGACGTGATACCGCGCGGCGCTGCAAGCGTTTCGTCATACAGGCGGACATAATAGACATATTCGCTGGCGCCCTCCGCGCAGAAAATGTTTTTGCCATAGTGAAACTCGTTCGCGGGAACGCCCTGGAAATCGGAGGTTTTTTCTTCGTCCGGTACGCCGTAAGTATCAAAAATTTTCGATTCCGTCAAGGCAAACACGTGCGCAAGCTCTTCAAAGGAGAAAGGCGCGGCATCGGAGCCTGCCGGTAGATAGGTACAGGCTGAGAAAAGAAGCAGAAAGACCGGCACGGCAGTAAGAAGCAGAAATTTTCGCATGAGCGCCCTCCTTTGTGGGTAAACGGCATGGATGCAAAACCAGTATAACACAGAAAACAACACTTTTCCATGCCATAACTGTAAATACTGCTGTTTCCCAGGTAAAAATCCGGCGCGGCAGGGCGTCTTACGAAATGGGAAAAGGCCCGCTTTTCCGTTGGGAAACGCGGAGCCTTTTTCTGAGACAGGATTATTCGTCTTTCGATTCATCCGATTCTTCGGTTGGCGCGGCGGTTTCCGGCAGTACTTCTGTGCCGTCCGTGCTTCCGGAAGCGGCTTCTTCCGCGGGCGCTTCAGGCGCTTCCTCGGAAAACTCCTGCACGGCCTCTGCCGTCTCGCCGTCTCCGGCGGCAAAGGGAAGCGCGTCTTTTAAAAGCTCCGGCGGGAGATCGGCGAGAATATCCTCATATTGGCGCAGCTCATCCGGCAGACCGGAAAGAATCTCCTCCGGCGCCGCATCCTGCCCGTCCGGTACGCCGGGCAGACGTATGGTTTCGGCCGGTACGTCCGCCTGTTCGGCGTCGTCCGCTTCGATGATTTCCGGTTCATCGCCTGATGGCAAGGCGGGAAGCTCTTCTTCGGCAGCTTCCTCTGCTGTTTCGGCGTCCTCTGCCGCCTGGGCGGCCTTTTTGGCGGCACGTTTTTCCCGCTGGGAGGGTTCCTCCTCCTGCGTCGGGTCGTCGCCCTCGAATTTTTCAAAGAGACGCTGCGTCAGGCTTCCGCCGGACGCAGCCTGCTCCGCAGGGTTCTTTTCGCGGATGCTGCGCGCCAGAATGGGACGCAAAAGGCCTTTGTACAGCTCGCTCCAGACAAGAGACAGAACCGCGATACCAAGCGCCACGATCCACTCCGTCACGCCAAGCGCGGCCGTATCAAAAACGGCGTGCAGCGCCGGAATGGTAACGGCGGCAACGAGGACAGCGGCAACGCCCAGCGTTACGGCTGTCAGCGCACGGTTTGAAAAGGCACCGAGCCGGACCAGACTGGTCCGCTCGGAACGGCAGGAATGGGCAAATGCAAGCAGGGAAAGTGTCAGCGTGACAAAGACGGCCGTTTTCGCAGAAACCTCCATCTCTGCTTCGGTCAGTCCTGCGGCCGCCGCGCGGCCGTGCGCGATGAAATACGAAGCGACGATCAAAACGGTGGGCAGGAAGGCCTGAATGAAAGCGGAGACGATGGTGAGCCGTCCGTATGCCGGGGCCGAAGCCTCGCGCGGGGGGCGGCGCATGATGTCGCGTTCCCCGGGTTCGCTGGCAATGACGAAGGCCGGGATCAGCGCCATGAAAATATTCAGCCACGCAAGATGCAGAATGGAAAACTGCACCGGCGGCGTGGAAACCAGAAGGGCAAATACGGTCAGCATTTCAACGATCAGGCAGATAAACGTAAATCCGCAGTAGGAGCGCAGTGCAGTGAACCTGCGGCGGCTTTCCTCCACCGCACGGACCACGTCGGCATAACCGGCGTCCTCCAAAACCATATCCGCACTGTCGCGGGTGAGTTCGGGCGCGTTTGCACCGATGGAAACGCCAATATCCGCCGCCATCAGCGCGGGTGCATCGGATGCGCGGGTTCCCGTGGCGGCGACCGTGGCACCGTTATGCTTCAGCGCCGTGACGATTGCGTGTTTTTCCGAGGGCGCGATTCCGGCGCACACGCGCGTTTTGCGCATTTTTTCACAGAGTTCGTCAAGCGGGATGGCGTCAATGCTGCCGCCTTCCAAAACCTCGCCGGTAATGCCCATGGAAAGCGCCAGGTCGGCGGCTGTCGCCGGATCGTCGCCCGTGACGATCACGGTGCGGATGCCGGCTGCGGCACACAGGTTAAAGGCGGAAACGGAATCGGGTGTGGCGCGGTTATCCATGCCGCAAAATCCGGCAAAAACGAGCTCCTGCTCGATTTCATCCGCATCGAAGCGGGCAGGCATTTCGGAAAATTCGCGGTAAGCCACGGCAATCACACGCAGGCCCTGTTCGGCCAACCGGTGAGAAACCTCCATCAGCTGTTCTCTGGTGCGGTCGGTCAGCATATAGGCGGTCCCGCCCAGATTGATGGAGGAGGAACGCGCGATGATCAGATCCGGCGCGCCTTTTGTGTAGGCAACCCCCTGGCGTCCGCGTTTGTGCACGGTCGTCATACGGCGGCGCTCGGGTTCAAACGGGAATTCGGCAACACGGGGGAACATGGCGAGTACCTCCGACCGGTTCAGACCGGCTTTGGCCGCCAACGTGACCAGCGCGGCCTCCGTCGGGTCGCCCCGGTATCCCCAGCGTCCGGAAACCTCTTCAATGTCGGAATCGCCGCAGAGCGTGCCGCCGATGAGCGTCAGCGCCAGGCTGCGGTTGCGGCTGACGTCGATATCCTGTCCGTCCGCGTCCAGGAAGCGTCCGTCCGGCGCATAGCCGCGGCCGCGTACGTCGATGAGATGGCCGCCTGTCCAGACGGCGGTAACCGTCATTTCATCGGAGCTGATCACGCCCGTTTTCTGCGCCAGGATGGTGTCGATCGAGGCGAGCCTGTCCATGGCGTCCAGGGATTTCACAACGGTGCCCTGCAGGGCAAGACGGCGGATGGAGGCGGCGGAAAGCGCGGCTTCCGTGATGCACAGCCCTGCCGGAATGGCCGTGACGGCCAGCGTGACAGCCAGAAGAATGGTGCCGGTCAGATGTTCGATGCTCATGGACTGGACAAGCAGGCTGCACAGCAGGATCACGGCGCTGCAGAGGATGCCGACGACGGCGGCGCGTTTGTTCTGGCGGGCAATGGTACGGTTTAAGGCGCTGCGGCGCTCGTGTTCATACGGGGAACGTACGGCAAACGGCGCGGCGATGTCCCCGCCGGTTGCAACGACGATGGCACGTCCGCTGCCGGAACGCACCACGGTGCCGGTATAGCACATATTGGCGTGCGTACACAGCTCCGAACCGGCCTCGGATACGGCGTGCGCATCCTTATGCGCACCCATAAAGCCGCCCGGCAGGATGCTTTCGTCCATGACCAGGTTGATGCTTTCGATCAGGCGCATATCGGCGCCGATGATGTCCCCCGCGCGCAGCTGCACCAGGTCGCCGGGGACAAGCAGGGATGTTTCCATGATTTCAGGGATCCCTTCGCGCACAACGGTTGTCATGGGCGCGGTTACAGCCGCGATGGAGGAGAGCACGCGCCGGATTTTGGCAAGCGAGTATGTTTTCAGCAGCGCCGTGACCAGCGCACTGGCAAACAGTACGGCAGAAGCCACATAACTCTTGGAAAGCAGGCAGAGAACTGCCGCGGCAAGCAATAAAATCGAAGGCAGCATCATGCTGCCCGTACCGCCGGGCGCAATCACGCGTTCCGGCTTTTTTACGGGCTCGTTGGAGCCATATTTGGTACGGCGGCCGGAAGCCTCCAGCGGGGAGATGCCGGCGGCCGCATTGGTGTCTAATTCCCGGATGGTTTCTTCAATGCTTTTTTCATACCAGGCCATGAAACGGATCCTCCATTCATGATATCATAAGGAGTCGGAATATCGTCTGCCGTCAAAGCACGGCATTTTGGGTAAAAATCAGGAAAGCTGCGGAAAAATCCCGGAAAGAAGCGGAAATCTTCGCAGCAGGACATACTACTTTTTATGATACCATACTCTTTTTTCGTTTTCAAACTATTTTCCTGAATAAATTTGTGATATAATCAAATTAAGGAAACTTTAAACTCAAAACAACAAAGGAGAGCCTCCTATGACCCTGGATATTCTAAAGCGTCCGCTTTCCGAGCTGACGGATCTTTCTTTTTCCTGCGCGTGCGGGCATGAACACAGCATCAAAATCGGCACGTTGGCGGTAGGACCCGGCGCGTCGGCGCGCGTCGCCGAAACGGCTGCGGCTTATGCACCGCGGCGCATCCTGCTGGCGGCCGATGTGCACACGTTTGCCGTGCTGGGCGAGCGCGTGCTGCAGCAGCTGAAGGATGCCGGACTCGAGGCCGATGCCTATGTTTTCCCGGAACAGCATCTGCACCCCGATGCGTTTGCCGTCGGGCGGCTGTTCCTCGAGGCATCGGATGAAAAAGCCGGTTACAGCCTGCTGATCGCCGTGGGTTCCGGCGTGCTGAACGACATGACACGGCTGGTCAGCGGCCGCCTGGGCCTGCCGTATTTCATTGTCTGCACCGCACCGTCCATGGACGGCTATGCAGGCAGCTCGTCGCCCATTGTCTGCCGCGGCACGAAGCTGAGCTTTTATTCGCACTATGCCGACGCCATATTTGCCGATACGGATGTGATGAGCCGTGCACCGCGTGAGATGATCGCGGCGGGCTTTGGCGATGTGCTTGGAAAGTACACGGCACTGGCGGACTGGCTGCTGGGCGAACGCGAGCGCGGAGAGTACCGCTGCCCGCTGATTTCCGACTTCATGCGCGGTGCGCTGGAAACCTGCGCGGCTTCTGCGGAGGGTGTGGCGAACCGGGATCCCGAGGCGGTCGGGCATCTGACCGAGGCGCTGATCCTCTCCGGTATGGCCATGGGCCTGGCGGGCGTTACGCGCCCTGCGTCCGGCTGTGAACACCATATTGCTCATTACTGCGACATCGACGCGGTGGCGAACGGCCGCGATTACCCGCTGCACGGCGCGTCGGTCGGCGTGGCGGAACTTGCCATGCTGCGCTTTTATGAATTTGCGCGCCGCGACGGTCTGACGGATATCGAAACGCCGTCCGCGGATGCCGTGCGGGCGCTGCTTTGTAAGGTCGGCGCGCCGGTGCGTCCGGCGGAAATCGGCATTTCGACGGAGCTTTTCCGCCGTGCCATCCTCGAGGCCATGCACCTGCGTCCGCAGTACTCCATGCTGAAACACGTGGCTGCGGCGGGAAAACTGGAGGAATACACCGATTCTGTGGTAAAGGAACTGTGCGATTGAAAACGTATGAATTTTGTGCGCCGTGCCTGATCGGCGTGGAAAGCATTGCGGCGGGAGAATTCCGCCGTCTGGGCTTTGAAAACGTGCGCTGTGAGGACGGCCATGTGTATTTTACGGGCGGCGACGATACGCTGGCCCGCGCGAATATCCATTCGCGCTACTGTGAGCGGATTCTGATCCGGCTGGGGTCTTTTCCGGCCGATGATTTCGATAAATTGTTTGACGGCGTGCGCCGGATAGCATGGGAAGAGTATCTGGCGCCGGGCACGGCCTTCCCTGTGAAGGGATACAGCCTGCGCTCGAAGCTGACGAGCATCCCGGCCTGCCAGCGCATCATCAAAAAGGCGGTCGCGGAGCGCCTGATGGCCAAACGCCGTGTGACGTGGCTGGATGAGTCCGGTCCGGCGGTACAGATTCAGTTTTCCATCATCCGCGACCGCGCGGACATCTTCATCGACACAACCGGCGCGCCGCTTTACAAGCGCGGCTGGCGTACAGAGGGCGGTGTGGCGCCCATCCGCGAGACGCTGGCGGCCTCCATGGTGGATCTTTCGCGTTTCCGCGGTGATATGCACTTTCTGGATCCCATGTGCGGCAGCGGCACGATCGCGATTGAAGCGGCGCTGAAGGCGCGCCGCCGCGCGCCCGGCATCAACCGCCGCTTCGATGCGCAGGGCTTCCCGTTCGTGGATCGTGCGGTCTGGAATCGGGCGCGGGAGGAGGCAAAAGCCGGGGAAATGCCGTCCCCGGCCGTGATCGAGGCGCGGGATATCGACCCGGCCTGCATCCGCCGCGCGGAGGCCAATGCCCGACGCGCGGGCGTCGCCGATATGATCCGCTTCTCCGTGGCCGATGTGACAAAGTCGGACCTTTCGTCCTGGCGCGGCGTGATGGTGACCAATCCGCCGTATGGCGAACGGCTGGGCGATCAGGAAACGGCACACGCGCTCTACCGCGGGCTGGGCCGCGCACTGGGTACGCTGGACGGGAAAAGCGTATATGTCATTACGCCGGATCCGGAATTTGAAAAGTTTTTCGGCCATCGTGCAAACCGCAAGCGCTGGCTTTATAACGGCATGATCAAATGCAGCCTGTATATGTATTTCCCGGGGAAATAATGTCCGCGGGAATTCTTGCCCGGATGCTGAATAATCTACACAAAAAAGTCGGAAAAACAGATGCAGATATATTCAATTTGACAAATGACGCAGCAGGCGTTACACTGGTATCAGGCTTTCTGCTGAAAGACCGTTTCGGACAGCAGATATGTGTGGAAAAGTTCAAAAAAGAACGAAATTCAGACGAAAACAAGGAAAATAATTTCAGGGTGGAAAGAGAGGCAACGATATGCAGTACAGAGAATTGGGCAAATCCGGTTTGAAGGTCACGCCGATGGCGCTGGGCGGCTGGCCGCTTGGCGGCGGCGCGGAATGGGGCAAAAAGCTCCCGGACGAGACCTATCTGGATATGATCCGCTGCGCGCTGGACGGCGGCATCAACTTTGTCGATTCCGCGGTGTTTTATGGCCACGGTCATTCCGAGGAACTGATCGGCCAGGCTGTGAAGGGCTATGACCGCGAGAAGCTGGTCATCTCAACGAAGCAGGTGGCGGGCCGTCTGACGCACGAAACAGCGCGCGAGACCGTTGAGGCGTGCCTGAAGCGTCTGGATATGGACTATGTGGACATTTTCCTGGTTCACTGGCCGAGCCCGGATGTGGATATTGCGGAAAACATGGACGAACTGAACAAGCTGAAGGACGCCGGCTTGATTCGTGCCATCGGCGTTTCCAACTATACGCTTGAGCATATCAAGCGCGCGCGCCAGTATGCGCAGGTGGATGTGCTTCAGCCCTGTTACAGCCTGTTCTGGAGATATCAGCTCGAGCGCGAGATTCTGCCGTACTGCATAGAAAACAACATCGGCATTATGACATACAGCTCCATTGGTCAGGGCATCCTGACGGGACGCTTCTCCGCCGGTAAGATCCTGGACGAGGGCGATCAGCGTCAGAATACCATCCCGCTGTATTCCGACGAGGTGTTCCCGGTGGCCGTGAAGGCGGCGGAGCGCATCGGCGAGATCGGCGCGAAGTATGGCAAGACGACCGTGCAGACCGCCATCAACTGGGTGATGAACACGCCGGGCATCACGGCGGCGCTTGTCGGTGCAAAGACCCGTGCACAGGAAGAAGAGAACCTGGGCGCGTTCGGTTGGGAGCTTTCCGCAGAGGACCGCAAGGCAATCGGCGATATCGGCCTGGAAGTTGCGAAGCTCGTTGCCGACTGGGATACGCTCTTTGCAAAGGATCATCCCGCACTGAAACTGAAATAAACAGGCGCAAACCGCATAGAAAAGAGGAGCCGCCGCGGATGGCGCCGGGACGCGTTTTATTTTTGATACGGTATGAGACTTGCAGGCGTGTCAGACGAAGAATACCATTCCAAGTGTGCCCGCAACGATGAGAAGCAGGCCCACAAAAGCCCGGACGCTGAGCTTTTCGTGCAGCACAAAGGTGGAAAACGCGACGGTTACCAGAATACTCAGCTTGTCGATCGGCACGACGACGCTGGCAAGGCCGTCGCGAAGCGCCTTGTAATAGCAGAGCCAGGAAGCGCCGGTTGCCAGACCGGAAAGCGCGATGAAAAGCAGCTCACGCTGCGGAATGGCGCGGATACGCGCGGGAATTGAGCCTGCCCCGCCGTTTTTGCGGCCTGTGACCGCAACCATCACCCACGACATGGCAAGCACCACAATGGTGCGCAGCGCGGTGGCGAGGTTGGATTCCACGTTCTCCACGCCGAGCTTTCCGAGAATGGAGGTCAGCGCGGCAAACACGGCCGACAGGATGGCATACAACAGCCAGCCGCGGCCTTGCGTCTGGCTGCCGGAGCTTTGCTTCTTTTCAATCATCAGGAAGGTGCCGGCGCCGATGAGCAGAACGCCGGCGAGTTTGACGGCAAGCGCATCCGTTTCGCCGAATACGAGAATGGCGAGCAGAATCGTCAGGATAATGCTGGACTTATCCACCGGGACAACGCGGTTGACGTCGCCCAGCTGCAGCGCGCGGAAATAGCAGAGCCAGGAAGCACCGGTTGCCAGGCCGGAAAGCGCCAGGAAACAATAGGATTTCCCGCTGATTTCGGTGATCTGCCCGGCAGAACCGACGATGGCAACCATGATCCAGGAAAAAACCAGCACAACGCCGGTACGCAGTGCAGTGGCCAGATTGGAATCCGTTTTCCGGATGCCGATTTTCGCAAGAATGGAAGTGATTCCGGCAAAAAACGCGGAACCAAACGCAAACAGTATCCACATAATACCGCCTCCTGAGAAAAATACGCAGAGAAAAACGCAGAAAGATTCCGCCAACGGCACCGTTGGCGGAATCGGAGTGCTTTTTTACTTTTTACGATGCAAATGCGGCTGCGGCAGTGGTGAAGTCCACCTCATAGTATGCGGTGAGATATTCAATGTCGTAGTCGGTCATGACGTCCATGATATAGTAGGACAGTTCGGTGCTGATATAGGAATCATACATGGCACCGTCGGCAAAGACAGAATCGAGATAATCCTCTCCGACCGGCAGACGCTTGTAAATGAAGAAACCGTTTGACACGGTGACGATATCGCTGATTTCCCCGATTTCCAGATTGAAAAGCGCCTCGTCAATCACATCGCTGCCGGAATCACCCTGGGCCAGATAATAACCGTCCTCCGGATGCTCGACCATGTAAACGTCGTCGCCGTATTCCAGAATCAGATCCGTGAAGTTTTCACCGGCAATTGCGCGGGCATGGGCTTCTTCTGCCTTGGCATAGAGTGCGTCCTGATCTTCAACGGTTTCCACATCGGCGGTGGAAATGAAGATATGCACTTCGTGCACGTACAAATCCGCGTAGGCCTGGCGAACCTCTTCCTCGGACATATATTTCGAACCGCCCTCGCCATAGAGGTAGTCCTTCAACTGGTTATACATGGGCGCGACGGTCAGGATTTCACGATAGAGCTTATCCGTCAGCCCGATCGTTTTGAGGAAAGCGGCATAACCGGCCTGGCCGCCGAGACTTTCGATTTTGGCTGCACGGGCATCCTCAACCGACTGACGGTCTTCCTCAGTCAGTTTGAGTCCGTACTGGTCAAACAGGCGGTAAACCGCCACGTGCTGGCACATATTCGTCAGCGCGTAATACATCACCGTGCTGTCTCCGTAGGAGGAATAGGCCGCGTAACTGTATCCGTAATAATAGGCAAACGTGCCCTGCCGCACTTTCATACCGTCAATGACCATGACGTACGGTTTGGAAGCACAGCCGGAAAGCACAGACATCAGAATCACGACTGCAAGCAGAAGCGCAAATACTCGGTTCTTTGTTTTCATGACTATCACCGTTTCCTCTGTTTTTATGGGTTGCAGTTCTCAAAATATAACATGAATTGCCTGTAAATTCAAGCATATTTTATAAACTTTCGTCGAATATGCGGGAAATGAACCCTCCGCCCAGGACTTTTTCGCCTTCATACAGGACGGCGCTCTGTCCCGGGGCAGGAACGCCGCACTCCGGAGACACACGCAGAAGCGTTCGCCCGCCGGACTCCGGGAGCAGCTCCGCCGCACCCATGCGGCGGGAATGGCGGACGCGCGCACCGTAGGAACGGCCGGGTTCCGGCGGCGCAAACCAGTGCGCAGCCGTGATTTCCACGAGGCTTTTCCGCGGTTCATGGGCGGGGGAAAGCGTGATGCGGTTTTCGGCAGGATCGATTTTTCGCACATACATCCGCTCTCCGGCTGCGACGCCGAGCCGGCGGCGCATTCCCACCGTGTAACGGTGGATGCCGTGGTGCGTGCCGAGCACCCGGCCGCTGTCATCGACGAATTCCCCGTCCGGCGGACGAATGCCGCGCGATTCGATGTACTGCCAGTGCGCACCGTCCGGAATGAAGCAGATGTCCATGCTGGCGGCGGCATGACTTGTTTCCGGCGGCAGCAGTTCGCCCGCGACCGCCCGGACGTCCTCCTTCGCCGCAAAGGAGCCGAGCGGGAAAATGCAGCGTGCCACCCATTCGCGCGGCAGGCGATAGAGCATATAGCTCTGGTCGTGCGGGCCGCAGCCGCGGTAAAGAAAACCGTCCGCGGCGCGTGCATAGTGGCCGGTTGCAACGAAGTCACATCCGTTTGCTTCGGCATAGTCGAACAGTGCGCGGAATTTGACAAGCGGATTGCAGATGACGCAGGGATTCGGCGTTTCCCCCGCCAGATAGGAGCGGATAAACGGCTGGCAGACCTCACGCTCAAAGGCCTCGCGCATATCGGCCACGGCAAAGGGCAGCCCGAGCGTTTCGGCGCCCGCGCGTGCGCGGTCCGGCGCGCCCACGCCGGTATGCATCCAGAGCGCCAGGGCCTCATGTCCCATCCGGTGGAACAGAAAGGCAGCCGCC
>JAHAYX010000051.1 GCA_018384365.1 Clostridiaceae bacterium | reverse complement strand
TCTATATACTGTCAATCTTTCTAAATATTTTTATCTGCTTCGACGCACACACGCAAAAAGGCTCCTGAGCAAATGCTCAGGAGCCTTTTTTACAGGGATTCGATTCTCTTATGCAAAGGGGTTCTCGGTCTTATAGAGCATACCCTTCGGCTGGTTGAAGCCGATGTCCTGAACGCCCAGGAACTTGAAGACTTCAAAGAGCTGCTTGCCATAGTGGCCGAACGCAACGGCGCCATGGTGCGGATAGTGCTTCTCAACGAGGACATGGCGATAGAAACGGCCCATTTCCTTGATGGCAAACACGCCGCGGCCGCCGAAGCTGCCGGTTGTGACATCGAGGACTTCGCCTTCCGCAACGTATGCACGGAGAACGCCCTCGCTGTCGCACTGCAGGCGATAGAAGGTGATGTCGGACGGCGCAATGTCGCCCTCGAGGGTACCGCGGCTGATGTCAGGCTCGCTGCCGACAGGCTCAAGCACACGGTGCTGGATCAGCTGATACTGAATTGCACGGTCTGCGCACATCTTGCAGGACGGGGTGTTGCCGCAGTGGAAGCCCATGAAGGTGTCATTGAGCTCGTAATCGTACTTGCCCTTGATCTGCTCATTGTACATGGAAGCCGGAACGGTGTTGTTGATGTCGAGGATCGTGACAGCGTCGCCGGAGATGCAGGAACCGATGTACTCGGACAGAGCGCCATAAATGTCCACTTCGCAGGAAACCGGGATGCCGCGGCTTGCCAGACGGGAGTTGACATAGCAGGGCTCAAAACCGAACTGGGACGGGAATGCCGGCCAGCACTTGTCCGCAAATGCAACATACTTGCGGCTGCCCTTGTTGTTCTCAGCCCAGTCAAGGAGCGTCAGCTCAAACTGTGCCATACGGGCGCTGAGGTCCGGATAGTACTTGCCTTCGCCCATTTCTGCAGCCATATCGGCGCAGATCTCGGGGATACGCGGATCGTTGGCGTGAGCCTTGTAGCTGACCAGGAGGTCCAGCTCGCTGTTTTCCTGTACTTCAACACCAAGCTCATACAGGCCCTTGATCGGCGCATTGCAGGCAAAGAAGTCCTGCGGACGCGGACCGAAGGTGATGATCTTCAGGTTGGCAACACCAATGAGGGCGCGGGCGATCGGGATGAACTCTGCGATCAGGCCGGCGATCTCGTCTGCATTGCCAAGCGGATACTCGGGGATGTACGCCTTGAGGTGGCGCATGCCGAGGTTGTAGGAGCAGTTCAGCATGCCGCAGTAAGCGTCGCCGCGGCCATTGATCAGGTCGCCGTCGCCCTCGGAAGCTGCAACATACATGCACGGGCCATCAAAATATTTTGCAACGAGGGTCTCGGAAGTTTCCGGACCAAAGTTGCCGAGGAATACGACAAGGGCGTTGCAGTCGGCCTCTTTGACCTCTGCGACAGCCTTGATCATATCATTTTCGTTTTCAATCGTCGTCTTGGCTTCGTAAATCTCAAGCTCTTTCTGGCCACAGGCCGCAACAATCGCTGCGCGGCGGCTCTCGCTGAGCTGGATCGGGAAGCAGTCACGGCTGACAGCAATGATACCGAGTTTTACGTCAGGTATGTTTTTCATATCGTTACCTCCATCTTTTTTATCGGGTCTACGCCGATACTAACACGGTCATTATACAACAGTTTCTCAAGGAACGCAAGCGGTTATGTTAAATCAGTGGCACGAAAAGAACAGCATTTTCGACGAAACACGGCATAGGATGGGCTTTTTGCTCAATCCACCGTCAGCCGCACCTGCTGCGCACCGAGAAAGGCACACAGGTCATCCGGCGAGATCAGCAGCTGCAGGCCGCGCCGCCCTGCGCTGACCGCAATGCGGTCGAAAAGGATGCAGGTTTCGTCCACATAGGTCGGATAATGCTTTTTCATGCCGACCGGCGAACAGCCGCCGCGGATATAGCCCGTGAGCGCGAGCAGTTCGCGGACGTGCACCATCTGAAGGCTTTTATTGCCGCTTACGGCGGCAGCGCGCTTCAGATCCAGCTCCTCCGCCACTGGAATACAGAACACCGCGATTCCATTCCGGTCGCCGCGCGCCACCAGCGTTTTGAACACCTGCTCCGGCGGCATCCCGATCATTTCCGCGGCGTGCACGCCGGAGAGATCCTCCTCGTCCACCTCATATTCGCCCAGTTCAAACGGGATTCCCGCTGCCTCCAGCAGGCGGACGGCATTGGTTTTTACTGCTGCCATACTCAGTCGTCCAGCGCGTTCATCATATCGACGCGGCGCTGATGGCGTCCACCCTCAAAGCCTGTCGAAAGGAAGATATCCGCCAGTTCGCAGGCCGTTTCCGGCGCGATGACACGTCCGCCCATGCACAGGACGTTTGCATCGTTGTGCAGACGGGTATATTTGGCTTCAAAGTGGGTCACAACGGTCGCAGCACGGATGCCGCGGATCTTGTTCGCCGTCATGCCGACGCCGATGCCTGTGCCGCAGAGGATAATGCCGAAGTCATACTCCCCTGCTGCAACGGGACGCGCCACCTGCTGGGCCACGACCGGATAATCGCGCTGCGCAGGGTCCGTCAGCTCACCCGCATCGTTATAGAAAATGCCAACATCATGCACTTCAATGCCCTGTTCCGTCAAATGCCGGATCAGGGGCGCTTTCAAAACATAACCTGCGGAATCCGCACCAATGATTACTTTCATAAGCTATTCCTTTCTCATTTTAGCCAATCTTTCGCGTTCTGCCTGCGGCAGACGCAGGTATTCCGGACGCAGCGCAGCCGCCGAAAAATCACCGCCAGCCGCATACACACGCGCGGCAAGCCGCGCCACGCCATAGGCGTTCTGCAGCCGCAGATTCTCCGATACAGGCTCGCCGGCATCCGTCAGCAGATGCGCGCCATCGCCGGCAAGCAGAACCGGGCGGTCGATCGCCGACAGTTCCTCCCGGAGTTCGGCGAGCGTAACGGCGCGGTCCTCACACAGACGCACGGGAACTTCGCCCGAAAGGTCAAAATTCGCATGATACACCTGACCGGCACGCGCGTCCATCACGGCGCAGAGCACCGCGTCACGCCGCGGCATACAATTTGCCAGTGCCTCCAGCGTGGAAACGCCGACGCACGGCAGATCCCGCTCAAATGCCAATCCCTTCACCAGGCTCACGCCGATGCGCAGCCCCGTAAAGGAGCCGGGGCCATGGGCAACGGCCAGGACATCCACATCCGCCATCGAGAGTCCCGCGTTGGCAAGCAGGCTCTGTGCCATGGGCAAAAGCGTGCTGCTGTGCGTCAGGCCGGAGGCCTGAAACGCAGAGGCGACCTGCGCGCCGTCACGCCAATATGCCACGGAAGCGGCAATCGCCGAACTTTCAAATGCCAGTATCCGCATAGCCGTCCTCCATTTCGCATCCCGTTATCTCAATGCGCCGCGCAGCTTCATCCTGCGCAGTAATGTCCACGAATATACAGTCCTCCGGCAGCAAACCCGCCGCGCGTTCGCTCCACTCAACGGCGCAAACACCGCCGCGCTTCAAATAATCATCCCAGCCGATATCGTAAAGTTCATCCGCGCCGGACAAACGGTACATATCGAAGTGAAACAGCGGCAGCGTGCCCTCATATTCGTTGACGACGGTATAGGTTGGGCTGGTTACCCGCGCCGTCACGCCGAGGCCGCGCGCCAGTCCGCGGATAAACACCGTTTTCCCCGCACCCAGGTCACCCGACATGGCGATCACGTCGCCGGCGCGCAGGATCCGCGCCAGCCGTTCCCCCACCTGTTCCGTTTCCATTTCAGAATGTGTATGATAAATCACTTAAAAGAGTCCCTCGATCTGGCCGTTTTCGTTGATGTCAATCTTTTCGGCCGCCGGATGCTTCGGAAGTCCCGGCATCGTCATAATCTCGCCGGTGCGGGCCACGATAAAGCCTGCGCCCGACGACAGTCGTACATCCGCCACGTTCAGAGCAAAGCCCTCCGGGCGGCCAAGCAGCTTGGGGTTGTCGGAAAGCGAGTACTGCGTCTTGGCGATGCAGACCGGCAGCGTGCCGTAGCCCATTTTCTCAAAGCTGTTGATCTCGCGGCGCGCTTCGGCAGAATACTTGACCTCCGCCGCACCGTAAATCTCCTTCGCGATCTTTCCGATCTTGGCACGGATGGTCATGTCGTCGTCATACAGCGTATGGAAACCGCTTTCGCCTTCAGAAAGCTCTGCCACAACGCGCGCCAGATCCACAACGCCTTCGCCGCCGCGTGCAAAACCCTCGGAAAGCTCCACGCGCACGCCGCACGCCCGGCAAACCTCGCGCACGGTTTCCAGCTCAGCTTCAGTGTCCGTATCAAAGCGGTTAATGGCCACTACGACCGGAATTCCATACTTTGCAAGGTTTTCGATGTGCTTTTTCAGGTTTTCACAGCCTGCTTTCAGCGCATCCACGTTTTCCGCCTTCAATTCCGCAACCGGAACGCCGCCGTTATACTTCAGCGCGCGCACCGTTGCCACCAGCACCGCGCAGGACGGGCGGAACCCGGCCATACGGCACTTGATATCAAAGAATTTCTCCGCGCCAAGGTCTGCGCCGAAGCCGGCCTCCGTCACGCAGTAATCCGCGAGCTTCAAGCCAAGGCGTGTTGCGCGAATAGAGTTGCAGCCGTGCGCAATGTTGGCAAACGGGCCGCCGTGCATGATGCAGGGCGTGTTCTCCAACGTCTGCACCAGGTTCGGGTTGATTGCATCCTTCAAAAGTGCCGCCATAGCACCCTGTGCACCGAAGTCACGCGCATAAAGTGCTTTCTTCTCATAGGTATAACCAACCAGAATACGCCCAAGGCGTTCCTTCAGGTCGTTAAGGTCCGCAGCCAGGCACAGAATGGCCATGACCTCGCTTGCCACGGTGATCATGAAGCCGTCCTCACGCGGCACGCCGTTCGTCCGTCCGCCGAGGCCAACCATCGTATAGCGCAGCGCGCGGTCATTCATGTCCATGGCACGGCGAATGACAATTGTGCGGGGATCCAGGCCCAGCTCATTGCCCTGCTGCAGGTGGTTGTCCACCATGGCGCAGAGCAGATTGTTTGCCGCGCCGATCGCGTGCATATCGCCGGTGAAATGCAGGTTGATATCCTCCATCGGCACCACCTGCGCATAACCGCCGCCTGCCGCGCCGCCCTTAACACCAAAAACCGGGCCGAGCGATGGCTCACGCAGGCAAATGACCGAACTGTATCCCAGCTTTGCCATGGCCTGGCCAAGACCGACGGTCGTCGTCGTCTTGCCCTCGCCCGCAGGCGTGGGGTTCACGGCCGTGACCAGGATCAGCTTGCCGTCCGGATGGTCCTTCACACGTTCCCAAAGGTCCTCGGAGAGCTTGGCCTTGTATTTTCCATAGTGCTCCAGTTCGTCTTCCTTTATACCCAGCTTCGCGGCGATTTCGGAAACCGGCTGCATACGGGCAGCTTGTGCAATCTGAATATCAGTTAACATAACACTACTCCTGTCCATTCAATTGTCATCTTGAATAAGCTGTGCGGCAAGCAGAATACCCAGCTTACCGGATTCAAAGGTCAATCCGCCCTGCAAATAACAGGTATAAGGTTCGCGCATCGGCGCGTCGCAGGAAAGCTCAATCGAGGCGCCCTGGATAAACGCACCGGCCGCCATCACGACCTGGCTGTCGTAGCCCGGCATGTCCCAGGGTTCCGGCGTCACATAGGAATCCACCGGGGATCCGGATTGAATCCCCTTGCAGAACGCAAGAAGTGGTTCCGGTTTACCGAAGGCAATCGTCTGAATAATATCATGGCGTTCGTCGCAGGGCTTCGGATCCACCTGGAACCCCAGTTCCTGCATCACCGCCGCGCAGAAATGCGCGGTTTTCAGTGCCTGCGCCACCGTATGCGGCGCCATGAAAAAGCCCTGGTAAAACGCACGGTTCACGCCGTTTGTCGCGCCGCATTCCCGGCCGATTCCCGCCACGGTCATGCGCGCGGCAGCACGTTCGATCAGTTCATGCGTTCCGGCAAGATATGCGCCGCCGGGGGCCAGTCCGCCGCCCGGATTTTTAATCAGAGAACCGACAATCAGGTCTGCGCCATGCTGCGTAGGCTCCGTTTTCTCCACAAACTCGCCGTAACAGTTATCCACGACAATGTGCAGCGCCGGATTTGCGCTGCGGATCACGCTGCAAAGCGCGCCGATTTGTTCGCAGGAGAGCGAAATGCGGTCCGCATAGCCGCGCGAGCGCTGGATGAGCACCGCGCCGGATTTCACGGCTTTGCAGGCACGCGCCACGGCTTCCGCATCCGGCTCACGTCCGGCCATCGGCACAACGGTGCAGTCCACTCCCCACTCCTTCAGGGAGCCGGGACGAGCCTCATCAATGCCGATCACCTGAATCATGGTGTCATACGGCATACCGGTTGCACAAACCAGCGTATCGCCCGGGCGCAGCGCGCCGAAGAGCGCCGTGCCGATCGCATGCGTACCATTCACGAAACCAATGCGCACCAGCGCATCTTCCGTGCCGAACACATCGGCATAAATACGCTCCAGATCGTCGCGGCCACGGTCGTCATACCCATAACCGGTAGTGGAGGCAAAATGTCCCTCCGCCACGCGGTACTTTTGAAATGCAGCGAGCACCTTTGCCGTATTATACAGTGCGGTTTCGTCTATTTTCTCAAATTGCGGCAAAAGCTTGCGCTGGGCGAGTTCGCCAAGCGCAAGCGTTTTTTTGTTAAATTCCATCATTGCAGTTTTTTCAGTTCCTCGTTTCCAAGCACTTTCAGGCCGTTTTCCATCAGCACTTCCGCCACGCTGCCCGGCTCCTCCACGCGAAGCACGACATAAGCGCTGCCGCTGCTGCGCGACAGGAACGCATAGGCATACTCAACGGAAATGGCGTTTGCGGCAAGCACCGTCATAACGTGGTTCATTGCGCCCGGTTTGTCCTCCAGGCGGACTGCCAGAACCGGCGTTTTCACAACGGTCACCTTTGCCTTTTTCAGAACCTCCTCGGCAGTTTCCGGGCAATCCACGATCATGCGGAGAATGCCGAATTCGGAAGTGTCTGCGATGGAGAACGCGCGCAGGTCAATGCCTGCATCGGCCAGCAGCTTCGTCACCTGGGAGAGGCTGCCCGTCTTATTCTCCACAAATACGCTGATCTGGTTGACATAATTCATATAAGAACCCCCTTCACTTATTTGAGGTTGCGTCTGTCAACAACGTGCTTCGCCTTGCCTTCGCTGCGCTCGATCGTGCCGACCGGAACAAGACGAATGTTGGCCGCGATGCCGAGCGTGCTCTCAACAGCGCCCTTAATGCGCTTTGACAGCTCCTGCAGGCGGCGGACCTGGTCAAAGGGATAGCCTTCGCGCAGTTCCACTTCGATATCCATCGTGTCGAGTGCGCCCACGCGATCCACGTAAATCATGTAATACGGCGAGGTTTCGTCAATGTCAAGAAGCACGGCCTCAATCTGGGACGGGAACACGTTCACGCCGCGGATAATCAGCATATCGTCGGTGCGTCCGGCCGGCTTTGACATACGGGCCAGCGTACGGCCGCAGGCACAGGGCTCATGCGTGATGGTGCAGATGTCGCGGGTGCGGTAACGCAGCAGCGGCATGCCTTCCTTGGAAACACTCGAGAACACCAGTTCGCCCGGCGTGCCGTCCGGCAGCGGTTCGCAGGTGTCGGGATCAATGATTTCCGGAATGAAGTGGTCCTCATTGACGTGCAGGCCGCCATGCGCATCGCACTCGAAGGCGACGCCGGGACCGATCATCTCGGTCAGACCGAAGATGTCATAGGCTTTCAGGCCCAGCGAACGTTCGATTTCCTGACGCATATTCTCGGTCCAGGGCTCTGCGCCGAAGAAGCCGCGTTTCAGGCTGATATCCTCCGGTCCAAGGCCCATTTTGGCAAGCGTTTCCGCGATATACAGTGCATAAGACGGCGTGCAGCAGATCGTCGTGCAGCCAAAGTCGCGCAGAATCTGAATCTGACGCTTCGTATTGCCGGTCGAGACCGGGACAACGGTTGCGCCGATGGTTTCCGCGCCAGTGTGCGCGCCAAGACCGCCGGTGAACAGGCCGTAACCATAGGAAACATGGATAATATCCTCAGCGGTTGCGCCGCCGGCCGTCATGGTGCGGGCCATCACTTCGCCCCAGAGTTTCAGGTCGTTTCTGGTATAGCCGAGCACCTTCTGTTTGCCCGTCGTGCCAGAGGACGCCTGGATACGCACGATGTCGCGCATCGGCACAGCAAAGAAACCGTAGGGATAGTTCTCGGCCAGCTCATATTTATCGGTGAAAGGCAGTTTGGTAATATCGTCGATAGTCTTGATATCGCCCGGCAGGATGCCGGCAGCATCAAATTTTTTCTTGTAGGCCGGGACATTTTCGTAAACACGTTTGACGCAATCTGCCAATTTTGCGCCCTGCAGCGCACGCATTTCCTCGCGGGACATGGTCTCGCATTCTTTATTCCAATACATATACTTTATAGCTCCAATCTTAATTTATGAATGTTGATAACCGATTTCAAATGCATTAAGATTAAGCTCCACGAAAGCAGGTTTTACGGTGCTCCGGATCGCATTTTCCCACGCTTCCCGCGAGAAACCGATCTCGCGCGATGCCGCACCGAGCAGGGCGACATTCGCCGCGCGCTCGCTGCCGGCTTCGGCGGCCGCGCCAAGCGCGTCAAAGGCAATCAGCTTCACGCCCTTCTTTTCGATCTTATCCAGAATATCATCCGGATACTCCGCCGCGCCCGTCAGAACGGAAAGCGGCGAGATCTTCTGGTCGTTGACTACGATCATGCCGTTTTTCTTGAGCCATGGCAGATAGCGGGCAGCTTCGATCTTTTCAAACGAAATGATCACGTCGCATTCGCCTGTCGGGATGAGCGGAGACGCGATATTCTCGCCTGCGCGGATATACGTGACGACACTGCCGCCGCGCTGCGCCATACCATGCACTTCGCTGAGCTTAACGTCCAATCCCTCCGAAATAAACAGGCTGCCGAGTATACGGCTTGCGAGCAGAGACCCCTGTCCTCCGACACCAACAATCATGATATTCAGCATGGTTTCCACCTCCCTTATCCAATACAATCAAATTTACAGAGCGATTTGCACAGTCCGCAGCCGACACACAGCGACGCATCAATCGACGCATGGCCGGTCTCGAAGCTGAGCGCCGGGCAGCCGATGCGCATACACATCCGGCAGCGGCGGCATTTGTCTGCATCTATCGTCAGCGGTTTCCCGCGTTTGACGCTCTTGAGCAGTGCGCAGGGATGACGCGAAATGACCACGGAAGGCTCCTCAGCCGCAAGTTCTTCGCGCAGAATGGTCTCCAGTGCTTCCGTGTCATAGGGATCCACCACACGCACGCGGCGCACGCCGCAGGCGCGCACGGCTTCCTCCAGATTGACGGCGTTCGTCTGCTGGTTCTTAATGGTCACACCGGTGGCCGGGTTCGGCTGATGGCCGGTCATGCCCGTGATGGAGTTGTCGGCGATGATGACCGTCGCCGGAGAATTATTGTAGGCAACATTGATGAGGCCCGTCAGGCCGGAATGAATGAACGTGGAGTCGCCGATAACGGCAACGGTCGTCTTTGCGCTTGCGGGATTTGCCTTGATGCGGCCGTGCAGCATGGAGATCGACGCGCCCATGTCAATGGTGGTGTCCATGGCGGACAGCGGCGCGGCAGCGCCCAGCGTATAGCAGCCGATATCGCCGGAAACGGAGACTTTCAGCTTGTTCAGCACATAGAAAAGGCCTCTGTGCGGACAGCCCGGGCAAAGCACCGGCGGACGAACAGGCACATCCTCCGCAGCATAGACGGGGTCACCCGGTACACCAAGCAGCTTTGCGCGAATGTCGGTGACAGTATACTCGCCGATTAAGGAGAAGAGCTCCTTGCCCTGGCACGCGATGCCGAGCGCACGCACGTGCGTTTCGATGATCGGATCCAGTTCCTCGATCACATAGAGTTTGTCCACGCTTGCGGCAAATTCACGGATCAGGTCGGTCGGAAGCGGGAACAGCATACCGAGTTTCAGATAGGAAGCCTGATCGCCCAGCGCTTCGCGCGCATAGTCATAGGCAATGCCGGAGGCGATCACGCCGATCTTCGTGCCGCCGCGGATCACTTTATTGATTTTATCGGAGTTGGCCAGCTCCAGAAGGCGCAGCGTGCGCGCCTCAACGGCCGGATGGCGGCGCATGGCGTTTGCCGGGGACATGACATATTTCGCCGGATTTTTGACATAGGGCTTTACAGGGATTTCCGTTCTCTCGCCCAGTTCCACCAGACTCTGGCTGTGGGAAACACGCGTGGACAGGCGCAGGAACACCGGCGTGTCATATTCTTCGGAAAGTTCATAGGCAAGCTTTACATAGTCGATGCATTCGGCGGAATCACTGGGTTCCAGCATCGGCAGCTTGGCAGACGCGGCATAATGGCGGCTGTCCTGCTCATTCTGGGAAGAATGCATGCCCTGGTCATCCGCAACCGCAATGACAAAGCCGGCATTCACGCCGGTATACGACGCGGTGAATACCAGATCCGTCGCCACATTCAGGCCCACGTGCTTCATCGCCGTGAAGGAACGTGCGCCTTCGACGCACGCGCCAAACGCGCTCTCTGCCGCCACCTTTTCATTCGGCGCCCATTCTGCGTAAATTTCGTCATATTCCGCGGCTGTTTCCGTAATTTCCGTCGACGGCGTGCCGGGATAGCTCGATACAAAACGGCATCCGGCCTCAAAAAGGCCGCGCGCAACTGCCTCATTTCCAAGCATCAGCTTTTTCATATGTACACCTCTGTCAAAAAAATATCATCAATACAGGATGCCGCTTTCCTGGATCGCGGCAATGGCCTCGTGGATCTTCTCCTCGTCCTGGACCAGCGCAAGACGCACATGGTCGCGTCCGGACGGGCCGAAGGCGCTGCCCGGCGTGACAATCACGCCTGCGCGGCGGATAAGCTCCATGGCAAACACTTCGGAATCGTCAAATTTCGCAGGAATTTTCGCCCAAACAAACATCGTGGACGGGCAGCGGTCCACCGGCCAGCCAATCTCCGTCAGGCCGTCGCACAGGACGTTGCGGCGGTGCTCATAGGCCTCGCGCGTTGTGATCACGCAGCTCTGGTCGCCCGTGATTGCAGCAGCGGCTGCCTTTTGGAACGGGATAAACATACCGTAATCCGTGTTGGACTTCAGTTTGGCAAGTTTGCCGACCAGTTCGCGGTTACCGACGCAGAAGCCGATGCGCGCACCGGCCAGGCCGTAGGTCTTGGAGAGCGAATTGAACTCCACGCCGACGTCGCGCGCGCCCTCATAAGCCAGGAAGCTGCCGCCGTGCACGCCGTCAAACACCAACTCGGAATAGGCGTTGTCGTGCAGGACCCAGATGTCGTATTTCTTCGCAAATGCGATCAGTTTTTTATAAAATTCGGGCGGCGCAACCGCAGTGGTCGGGTTGTTCGGATAGCTGACAATAATCAGCTTTGCGCGGCGGGCAACATCCTCCGGGATCTCGTCCAAATCGATGATATAGCCGTTTTCGGGGCGCTGCGGCATGAAATAAAGCTCCGCGCCGGCGATGCGCGGACCGTCCGCAAAGGCCGGATAACAGGGATCCGGAACCAGTACCACATCCCCTTCGTCCGCTACGGCAAGCGAAATGTGGGAAAGGCCCTCCTGCGAGCCCAAAAGGGAGATCACTTCATTGGCGGGATCCAGCGTGACGCCATAGCGCGTCTGATACCACGTGGCAACCGCCTCGCGCAGTTCCGGCAGATCGGAAATGGCATAGACATAATTGCTGCGGTCCGCTGCGGCTTCAAGCAGAGTCTTAACGATCGTTTCGGACGGCGGGATATTCGGCGTTCCGACACTTAAATCCACCACGCGCTTGCCTTCCGCAAGCCTGCGTGCCTTCACTTCGGCAAGTTTGGAAAAAATTCCGGTTTCCAGCCGTTCCATGCGTTTTGCGAATTCCATATGTTTCCTCCGGCGAGTGTATAGTATGCAAAATAATGTGAATGTTTCAAATAGGTTCTATTCATAAAACCACTTTATAAGTATATGCTAAATCAGTCGTTTTGTAAAGTACAACTCTATGAATACTTGGCCGCGAATTCACGAATTATCCGATCCGGAGGGTGATCCTTTGTACCAGATTTCAAAATATTTGCGTATCCCGGCGTATTTTATGGCATTTGCCTTTATGATTATGCTTTTCACAGTTTTCACAGGAGCGGTGGAAAGTTCCTCTGAAGAGAAAAAATACATCAAATATGTGGAGTTCAATCCCACGCTTCCCGTCCTGGAACAGGCGCTTGACTACGACATTTCCTCGCACGGCACAGACTGCCCGCTCAACTGGATTGAGCTTTTGGCCTATGCCGCGGCAAAAAGCGGCGGTACTTTTGAGAAAAAACGCTCCAAAACCATCGACACACTTGTCGAACGTCTGCGCACCGGAGAACAGCTGCCGGACATCACGCAGGATATGCCGTATTATGCCTATTATCGGAAAGCATACGGCGCCGTGCTGGGTAACTTTTTGGGGGAATACCGCGTCGAAGTATATGACGAAACCGCCCCGGACCGGAAACGGGTGGAAAGCCGCTATGGTCTGACCTGTTTTTCGCCGATCGCCTATGGCTTTGGTTTCTCGCACTATGAAGATTTCGGCAATGCGCGCAGCTATGGTTACCGGCGCGTGCATCTGGGCAATGATCTGATGGGGTCTATCGGCACTCCTGTGATTGCCGTGGAGGGCGGCATTGTGGAGGCGCTCGGCTGGAACCAATACGGCGGCTGGCGGATCGGCATCCGCAGTTTTGACGGGCAGCGCTACTATTATTATGCGCATCTGCGCCGCGACCACCCGTTTCATTCATCGCTGGACGAAGGCAGCATTGTCAATGCCGGCGATGTGATCGGCTATCTCGGCATGACCGGCTACAGCACGCGGGAGGGCGTGAATAACATCAACGTCCCGCATCTGCATTTTGGGCTACAGCTTATTTTTGATGAGAGTCAGAAAGACGGCGTCAACCAGATCTGGGTAGACGCATATGCCCTTGTCGAGCTTTTAAACCGCAACCGCAGCCGCGTTGTGCGGGATGAAGCAACGGGCGACTATTACCGCGTCTATCATTTTGCTGATCGTTCGGATACGGAAAGCGCCGTGACAGTCTCACTTGCGGATCAGGACACATCCGCATCCTACCGGCTGCCCATCCTCATGTATCACAGTGTGCTGCCGGATCCGCAGTTTTCCGGGAAATATGTCCTGCCGCCGGCGGTGCTTGAGGAGGATCTGCGGTATTTGTCAGAGCACGGCTATGACACCGTCACAGTTGCGGATCTTCTGGCGTATGTCGACAACGGCACGCCGCTTCCCGAGCGGCCCGTCATGCTGACCTTTGACGACGGATACCTCAATAATTGCGTGTATCTGCCGCCGCTCATGGAAAAATACGGCATGCGTGCCGTACTCTCCCCCGTCGGTAAATTTACGGACGACTATACGGCAAACGGCGAACGCAGTCTCTATTATGCCATGGCCTCCTGGGACGACCTGCGGGCGCTGGCGGAGTCCGGGTATTTTGAATTGCAGAACCACTCCTATAACCTCCACGCGCAGTCCCCGCGTCACGGTGCAAAACGCCGTTCCGGTGAATCCGACGAAGCGTATCAGGCCATGCTCGCCGCCGACCTCTCTGCTATGCAGAATGCCCTGGAAAACCGCTGCGGCGTGCGTCCGCAGGCTTTTGTCTATCCGTTCGGCGGCGTGGACGAGGCTTCGGGAGCCGTTCTGCGCGCACTCGGCTTCCGTGCATCCTTTTCCTGTAGCGAACACGTCAATACGATTACCCGGGATCCGCAGTGCCTGTGGCTGCTGGGCCGTTATAACCGGCCGTATGGCATCCGCACGGAAGATTTTATGGCAAAACTCGCGATTGATTGACAGCCGGAGCCTGCAATGATACAATGACCACAGGATTTCCCGGGGGGTGCGCTATGCTTGACCACAAAGGAACCGTGCATATTGAGACAAGACGCCTGATACTCCGGCGCTTTGACCTTTCAGATGTGCAGGATATGTATCGGAACTGGGCTTCGGATCCGGATGTGACCCGGTATTTGAGTTGGCCGACCCATCAGAACAGCACGGAAACGGAAATTTTGCTTTCCGCCTGGTGCGCACTTTATGACGATCCCAGAATCTACAACTGGGCCATCGTACTCCGGGAAACTAACGAAGTGATCGGCAACATTTCCGTCGTGGACCGGAGCGACCGTCACGAGAGCTGTGAGCTCGGCTATTGTCTGTCCCGGCATTTCCGGGGGCAGGGCATCATGCCTGAGGCGGCGCGCGCCGTCCTCACGTTTTTATTCCGCGACGTGGGCTTCCATCGTATTTCGGCCCGGCACAGGGCCGATAATCCGGCCTCCGGACGGGTGATGCAAAAATGCGGTATGCAGTATGAAGGAACGGCTCGCGGCGCCTATCGAACCCGGGAAGGGACCTTTCTGGATCTGTGCACGTATGGAATTACCCGGGATATGCGGATCTGACATCTTTGGGGAGGCAGTTTTTTATGATCATGGCAATTGATATCGGAAATACCAATATCGTGCTCGGCGCATACCGGGACGGTGAGCTGATGTTCAGCGCCCGTCTTGCCACGGAGCGCGCACGCACGGATTTTCAGTATGCAGCGGAGATTGACGCCATTTTGCGTATGTATCGTCTTCGCGAGGAAACCTATGAGGTGGCGGCCATTTCCTCCGTTGTTCCGCCGCTGCTTCCCATCATCAAAAGCGCGGTTACCATGCTGCTTGGCTGCCGTGTCATGTCGGTGGGGCCGGGTGTGAAAACCGGGCTGAATATCCGCATCGACAATCCATCCATTCTGGGCGCAGACCTGGTCTGCGGCGCGGTGGCCGCCATCCGGAAATACGGCGCGCCGTGCATCGTGATCGACCTCGGCACTGCCACCAAAATCAGCGCAATCGACCGCAATGCCTGCTTCATCGGCTGCTCCATCATGCCCGGCATCGGCGTTTCGCTCAATGCACTTTCGGCCAATACGGCGCAGCTCCCCTTCATTGACATTTCCCAGGCCGGGAACGTCATCGGTACAAATTCCGCCGACTCCATGCGTTCCGGCATCATATACGGCACTGCCGCCATGATTGACGGGATGCTGGAGCGGTATCGTGGGATACTCGGTGCGGATGCGGCCGTTGTGGCAACCGGCGGCTTCGCCGGAAATATCATCCCGTTCTGTAAGGACAACATTCCGATGGATCCGCAGCTGATCCTTGACGGCCTTTTCGACATCTGTAAAAAGAACAGCTGAGGTTTTTGCGTATGCGTGATCGTATCAAACGTGAATTTACGGCGGACTGTGCAGACCGCCGCTTGCTTATCCCGGCTTATCTGCTCAGTATTCTGTTTCTTGCGCTATTTTTCCCCTTCAAACTCGGCGTGAATGTGCCGGTATTTCTCCTCTGCGTTTATATTGCTGCGTTCGGCTATCAAAAACAGTCCAATGCGCCGATCGACCGCGGTTCCACGTCCCTTTTCCTGATCGTCATGATCGCCTCGCTCCCGTTCGTGCTTTACGACGAGTCTCCCTTCCGCGTGCTGCATTTCGTGATCCTGATGGCTGCCGTCCTGTTCCAGCTTTTCACGATGTTCTCCTGCCGGGCCTATCCGCGGCTTTCCGAAAGCTGGCTTTTTGATCTGGCAAACGCCGTTCTTTTCACGCCGCTTGCCAATCTGGATGCCTTTTGGCGCGTGCTGGCCCGCCGCTTTTCGCAGAGCCGCTTCCGCACGCTCCTGCTGGTCTTGGCCGGCATTGCCGTCGCCGTCCCGCTGATGTTTTTGCTGGGTTCCCAGCTGTCCTCGGCAGATGCCGTGTTTGAATTCCTGCGCACACGCTTCACGGGGCCGTTTTGGAAGTACAGCGGCCGGGTCCTTTTGGGGCTTGTGGCGGCAATTCCCCTTGCCATGGTGATTTACGGCGCCTTTTTCGGGTTCCGTTACCATCGCGGCACGGAACTGATCGCAAAACCGGATGAAAAACGCCTACATATCCTGCCATCCGAGGCAGTCATTGCCGCACTGATTCCCATCTGTGCACTGCAGGCGGTCTATCTGGTTTCCCAGATTGCCTACTTCTTCTCCACCTTTTCCGGTTTTCTGCCGGAGAATTACACGTATGCGCAGTATGCGCGCCGCGGCTTTCTGGAGCTCTGCGCCGTTTCACTTGTGAATCTCACGCTGATTGCCGTGGTTCTTTGCTTCACAAAATATAAAAAGCGCGCCGCGGAAAAAACCGTCAACGCGCTTGTGATATTCCTTTGTCTCTGTTCGCTCGCCATGATTGCCACAGTGTTTGCGAAAATGATTCTGTATATGCACAGCTTTGGCCTGACCGCCAACCGGATCATCACATCGTGGTTCATGCTGGGACTGGCGCTGGTTTTCGTATTCACCGTCATTCGCTGCCTGAAACCGTCTTTCAAGCTGATCCGCACCGCAACCGTAACGGCAATCGTCATGTTCCTGATGCTCTGTTTCGTCGATTGCGACACCATCGCCGTGGGCTACAACAAAAACGCCTATCTGGACGGCCAGCTTGAGGGTTTTGACATCGAAATGCTGTATGCCGCTTCCGATTCCGTCATCCCGCTTGTCATAGATCTCTATGAAAATGCGGAGGGTGAGCTGAAAAACGATGCCTGCGCCCTGCTGAAGTATTATGCGAATAATTACGACAGCTCTTTTTCCACCTGGCGCAGCTTCAATATTGCCCGCTATGATGCACACAGCAAATTCATCCGCTGGCAGGAGGCCACCGGCTTCAATTCTTCGTACTGAGCCAGGCTTCCAGCGCGGCATGGGTATTCTCGCACCGGCCGTCCATCACGGCGTCCAGCAGACGCTGCAGCGTCTGCCCGATTTCCCGGCCGGAATAGCCCAATGCCTTGACATCGTCTCCCGAAACAGCAAGCTGTGAGAGCTGCCAGCATGCCCCGCATGCCGTCAGCTCTTTTGTTTTCTCCCGCAGACGGGCGATATCCGCCGTATCCTCTCCGTGCGACAGGCGGTCCGCCTCCCGCATATCCATCAGTTCCAGCAGCGTTTCCTCCCCTAAAACGTTCAGGGCACGCAGAATCGCGCTTCGGTTTGCGTCCGGCAGGGCGGAATGAAAGCGTACCAGCTCCGCTGTGCGTCCAATCAGCGCCGACGGCAGCTTCAGCCGGCGCAGCGCCTCCCGCACAAGCTCCGCGCCCCGCTCCGCGTGGCCCGGATAATCGTCGCCGCAAAGCTGCGTGACGGGCTTTGCGCAGTCGCGCAGCACAAGAGCCAGCCGCACCGCCAGATTTTCCGGTGCGAAGGCCAGCGGTACAACACTGTGCCTCCACAGAGCACCGCCGTGCTCCTCCCTGTGGTAAAATCCCCGCATTGGGGCGATCACCGGCAGTATCACGGCAATTACGTCGCCATATTCCTGCAAAACCTCCGCCGCGTACGCGCCGAGAATCAGTTTGCAAAACTCCGCTGCACAGCGTTCGGCTGATATGACCCGCAGGTTTCCGGCAAGGGCATGAATGGCAGCGCCCGTTTCTTCCTCAATCCGATACCCCAGCTGTGCAGAAAAGCGCAGGGCGCGCAGAATCCGCAGGGCATCCTCCCGGAAACGGTCCTCCGGGCGGCGGATGCAGCGGATCACGCCTGTTTCAATGTCCCGCACGCCGTCATACAGATCAATCAGGCCGTCTGAGGGCCTGTAAGCCAGCGCATTCATGGTGAAATCCCGGCGGGCCAGGTCCTCTTCGAGAGAGCAATGGAACGTCACGCTCTCCGGATGCCGCATATCCCGGTATTCGCCCTCGCCACGGCAGGCCGTCACCTCTACCGGGCTGCCGTTTACAAGCGCCGTGACCGTGCCGTGCCGGATCCCGGTTTCAAGCAGACGGAATGCGGAAAGAGCCGTTTCCATTTCCTGTGGTGCAGCTGCCGCGGCAATATCCCAGTCATGCGGCGTTTTGCCGCGCAGCATATCCCGCACGCAGCCGCCCACAACCCAGGAACGAATTCCCGCGCGGGACAAAGCGTCCATAACCGCCGCTGCCTCATCCGCTATCCAGAGTTTTTCCATATCCATCCCGCCTTTCTCTGCAAACATACTACCAAACCTACCGCGTAAAGTCAATTGCAGCGCGGTTTGACAAGCCATTCCGGCAATGATAGACTATACAGGGAAGCGTATCCCACCAAAACTGCTGTAAAGTAAGGAGGAAATGCCCATGAAAATCCAATACCGTGAATTCACACGCCCGTCCGCCTGCGGAGAGGGCGAGGTTTTCTCCCGCTCCTGGCAGCCGGATGCCGCGCCGCGCGCCATCATTCAGATTGCGCACGGTATGCAGGAGCACGCCGGCCGCTATGACCGCTTCGCCCGCCGTCTGGCGGAAAACGGATGGGCCGTTTATGCAAACGACCACATCGGCCATGGGAAAAGTGCCATGGGCCATATGGGCACCTTTTCCCTGATGCCGGGAGGGTTTGAATTCCTGCTTGCAGATATGCACACGCTCTTTGCATACGCCCGGGACGAACATCCCGATCTGCCGTGCGCCCTGCTGGGGCACAGCATGGGCAGCATTGCTTCCGGCATTTTCCCGGCCCGGTATGACGATGCGGAAATCCTGATCCTGATGGGCACGCCCGCGCCAAACGCTCTCGCAGGATTCGGCGCTGTCCTTGCGGGTGCGGCTGCACGTTTGAAAGGCCCGACGGCACAGTCTCCGCTGATTACAAGGCTGGCTGATGCCAACACGGGCGCAGGCTCCTCCCGCGACCCCATGGAGCGGAACGCCTGGCTTTCGCGCGATGAAAACGAAGTACGCCGGGCAATCGCCGATCCGCTGTTCGGCAATCCCTTTTCCGCTTCCGCTTATCGGGAGCTTTTCCGCGCGCTGCGGGAATTCGGCAGCCGGAAATGGGCCGGCAGCGTGAAAAATATGCCGATCCTGATCACCGCCGGAGCGGCCGACCCTTGCGGACGCTGTGGTGTCGGCCCGAAGCATTATGCTGAAGCCCTTCGTTCCAGCGGTCATACCGACGTCACCCTGAAGTTATACGACGGCGCCCGGCACGAGCTTTTGAACGAACTGAATCATACGGAAGTGGAAGATATGCTGATTGCTTTTCTGGCGCAAAAACTGGAGAGCCTCTCTGCCGGCAGGAATGAAAATGGCCATGCACAGTGATTTTCGGATAGAAACGGCACGGGAAGCGGACATTCCGATGATCCTCGAGATCCTGCACAGCTGTGCAGACAGCCTTCCTGCGCTGTCGCAGGAAGGTTTTCTTGCGCTGCTGCAGCGTAATATCCGGCGCGGCAGTGCGCTGACCCTCCGCCTTGACGCACGGGTATCCGGCATCTGCGTCTGGTCGCCTATATTGCGGCGCATTTCTCTGCTTGCCGTGCACAGGGACTCACGCGGGATGGGACTTGCCTCCGCCCTGCTTGCGGAAACGCTGCGGCGTATGCCTCCCGGCGATGTCACAGTCGAAACCTTCCGTGACGGCGACAGCCGTGGACGCGCTGCACTTGCCCTGTACCGAAAGTTTGGTTTTCAGCACGACAGCCTGCCCGAAGGCTTTGAAATTCCCATGCAAATACTAAGGCTGTGCCGGGATTGATCCGCGGCACAGCCTTTTTGCGTGCTTTTATGCAATTTTAACCTTGATTGTTTTCCATTTTCCGCTGTTATATCGCAGCAGAACCAAAAGCGAACGCAGGAGCTGGTCCGCAACCAGTGCAATCCAGGCGCCCGGCAGGCCCCAGTTCAGTACATAAATCGCGAGAGCCGCCAAACAGGTACGAACGCCCAGCGTCGTAATCATGACGATAATCGCGATGGAACGGGTGTCGCCGGCACCTCGCAGGCCGCCTGCAATAATGAACTGCGAGCTCTGGAACGGCTGCATAAACGCGACAAACATCAGAATCTGGCCGCCGGCCTTCACAATTTCCGTACTGTCGTTATACAGACTGACAATCTGTTCGCCGAAGAAGAAGAATACCAGCATCAGAAGAATTGCCACGAGCAGACCAAGACGTCTTGTATACGTCGTGTAAATCTCGCCCATATCCGGACGTCTTCTGCCCAGGCTCTGTCCCATCAGGGATGTAGCGGACGTTGCAAATGCCTGGCCTGTCATGAAAGACAGCGCCTGTATGTTCATACAAATCGTATGCGTTGCATAATTCATCTCGCCAAGGCTGGTCACGGCACGGGTATAAATGATCACAGCTACACGCATGATGACATTTTCAAACATCGCAGGAATGCCAATCTTGGCAATTTCCGCCATGGATGTGAAATCCGGACGGAAGCTCTTACGGAAGCTGAGCCGCAGATATTGACCCGGCCGCAGAATCACAATCAGCGCGATCACAAACGCCACGCTCTGACCGATCACCGTTGCAATCGAAGCACCTTCCACTTCTAATCTGGGGAAGCCAAACCGACCCTCAATTAACAGGAAATTACCGATAATATTGATGACATTTGCCACCAGATTATACATCATGGCGGTCTTGCTGTTGCCGACACCGCGCAGCACCGCCGTGATGGTAAACGTCAGGGCCAACGGCATGATGCCATACATCTGGATACGCAGATAGGAGACGCCGCCTACGAAAGTTGCCTCACTGGGCGGTTTCATGAGGTTGATCAGCGGGCCTGTAAAGACAAGACCCACGACCATGGAAATGACCGCGAAAAACAGGTTCAGGACCAGCGCCTGACGCATGAAGTGATTCGCGCGTTCCTGCTCATGCGCGCCTTTGCAGCGGGCAACGAGGGCCGTTGCGCCGACGTTCATGGATGCAAAGACCGTGTTTAAAATAAATTTTGGCTGTGTGGCAATCGAAACAGCCGCGATTGCCGTTTGTCCCAGATTTCCGACCATCATCAGGTCGAACATGGACGTGAGCTGTGCCAATGTCAACTCGATCAGCGTCGGCCACGCGATATGTACGATATCCCTGTAAATGCCCCTTGTTGATACTCCCTCCGGAACAGCTTTTGTTTTGGAACGTTTGGTGCTGTACTCTTTTAAAAATTCATCTGTTCCGATTTCCACGGCCTCCAGCTGCATGGTGTCCGCCATCCCCGACCGTTCTCTTTCTGATAATTCTGACAACCTTCCTTACCTCCAAAGTTTCACATATTGTTTTTATTATAACATACCGTCTGACAATTGCAAGTCACCGTTAACTTCCTGTAAAGTTCAGGTAATATAAGGAATAACGGAGCCGGACTTTTTAAGTCCGGCTCCGTCTGGTTCCAAGCTTGATCAGCAGACGCGTCAGGAGACGGTCTGCCGCCTGTTTTGCACAATGCGGGAACGGTACCGCGCGCGCCGCCGTTTGTACCGTGATTCTCGTGCGTCCGCCGCTGCATGCGCACGCACTGACCAGTATCAGTGCGGGAGCTGCACCCGTAAGACCCGGACGCAGCGCACAGACAGAGGGCTGCGGTGCGTTTTCCGGCGCATCCAATATTCGTCCGCCCGGCGCAAGCAGGCTTATGGCGCTCAGTATGGTTTCCTGTACGGAAGCATTCGTGAACGTCTCTGTCATACACCGGCAGAGCGGAAGAAACGCGGCAGCAGCATCCTGTTCCTTCAAAAGTCCGGCAAGAGAGGCGGCAATTTCGTCGCCTTTTGCATACTGTTTCACGTTACCACGCCTCCTTTCCGGCATTTTCCTGTACATAGGCACAGCTGCGACAGATAAATTTTTCTTACTCCGTATATGCGCCGCGTTTATACAGAATCCATTTGGAACGGTCGAGCGGATTCACGCCGCGGTACGGCGCATCCTGACCCTGCCCCTCCGGGCAGTCGCGGTATCCATCAAACCGCGAGAAAAAAGTCGCGCGCCCGCCGGTCAAACTGGCAAGGCGGATCGGATACTGCATGGAGGTGGCAACCGGCAGGCAGCACTCCAGATGAAAGGTATCCCCCGTCACAACCGGCGTATCAAATTCACCGCGCATGCCCGTGATATCCCCGATCACCTTGCCCAGGGCGTCCTCCGGCGCCGAAATCCGTACGCGGAGAAACGGTTCCAACAGGCGCGTGCCGGCGTTTTGCAGGCCGTTTAAAAAGGCCATCGGCGTTGCGACAAAGAAATCCAGCGGATGCGTATGAATCGTGTGGTGTCCGCCGTCTATCAGCGTACACTTGAAATCCGTAACCTCCCAACCGCGGACGCCCTGCGCAAGACAGGTGCGGAAACAGGTGCGGATATGCTCCTGATATTTATAGAAAAGCCGGTCATGCGGCACATGGCCGCCGTCATACACCACGCCGCTGCCGCGCGGCAGCGGTTCAAACAGGAAGCGCACCACGGCCCAGCAGGGTTTCGGCATGGTGTATGCCTCAAAGCCCTCGGCGGTACGCAGCGGCGTTTCGCGGTAAATCACGGTGGGCGGTGAAAAAACCGCCTCCAGCCCATACCGCTCTTTTAAAAGCGCAGCAATCACTTCAAGCTGAATCTGACCGGTAATATTGATGTCGATTTCCCGTTCGGTTTTCTCCCAACGGCAGTTGATCAGCGGCTCCTCGTCCGAAAGCTCGCGCAGTGCCGTTACCAGTGCGGTCAACTGGGCAGGGTCGGCAGGCTGGGCCTTCACGCGGAAGAAAGGATTGGCCAGGGCATAGGCCCGGCCGGGACGGGAGGCGCCGATATAGTCGCCGACCCGGGCCTCGGAAAGGCCGCACAGCGCCGCAATGTCTCCCGCGGAAACACGGCCAGCGTCCACATAGCGCTGGCCGTTGAATTTCCGGATCTGCGCAATCTTCGCGGCAGGGCGTTCTTCCTCTTCCGGTGCGTCGGCATCATTTTTCAGCTGTACGGTATCGCGCGAGGAAAGCGTGCCGCCATACATTCTGACGTGCGCCAGCTTTCCCATGCCTTTGTCGTGCTCAATTTTGAAAACCAGCGCGGATAACTCCGTCCCGCTGGTATCCGCGGAAGGGAGATATTCCGTCACGGCGTCAAGCAGCGTCTCCACGCCGACCGACTGCCGTGCACTGCCGAACACCACCGGCGTCACAAGGCCCTGGTGCACCAGCTCCGCCACGGCAAGGCGCAGTTCCTCCTCCGGTATGGTTTCCCCTTCCAGCCATCGTTCGGCTATGGCGTCATCAAATTCCGCAGCCGTTTCCGCCAGACGCTCCGAAAGCGCAGGATCCGCTCCGGCCGCGCAATCGCGGCCGCCTTCGGCAAAAACGGCGTTTAGGGGCAGGAACCAGCCGCCCAGCAGCTGTGGAAGCTCCTGCAAAAGCGCTTCAGCGCGGCTGCCTGTGCGGTCGAGCTTATTGATGAACAGGATCCGCGGCAGTTTGCAGGCCTGCATGGCGCGCCACAGGTTTTCCGTATGCGACTGCACGCCCTCCACCGCCGAGAGGACCAGCACGGCTCCGTCCAGCGCAGAAAGACTGCGTTCCACCTCGCCTGCGAAGTCCAGGTGACCGGGCGTATCCAGCAGATTCACCGTGCAGCCGCGCCAGGCAAGACTCACCTGCGCCGCGCGTACAGAGATGCCTCTTTCCCGCTCAATGGCAAGCCAATCTGTCTGCGCAGTGCCCTCGTCCACGCTGCCCGCACGCCGGATCGCGCCGCAGGCATACAGCATCTGCTCCGTCAGCGTCGTTTTCCCCGCATCTACATGGGCCAGAATTCCGATGTTTTTGATTCCGCCGATAGTTCCCACTTCCTTATCCGATCAATTCCCGGAAATACGCCGCGCAGCGTGCGCAGACGTCGGCATATTCATATTTATACAGGTCGAGCCCCAGACCGCCTGCAAAACCAATCTCGCGCAGCTTGGCAATATAGGCAGGCAGATCCATGTCGCCCTCCCAGGGCACCAGATGGTCATGCACACCGCGTGCCATATTCTCCACATGGCACTGGAGGATATACGGTGCGGACTGCCCGATCGCAGCAAGCGGATCGGCGTCGCAGAGGAACACATGGCCGATATCGCAGTTGATGCCCACATTGGACGCGCCGACCTCCTGCAAGGCGCGCAGCAGAAGCGGGGTGCTGTCGATGACAAAGCCCGGCTCATATTCAATGGCAAGTTTCAGGCCGAGTTCTCCCGCCATGTGCGCAAGCTCCTTCGTTTTGCGGATCATGGCGTCCCACTGCGCCTCGTATTCTTCCTTTTCCCGGCGAATGGCGCCGTTTATGATCACATAGCCACTGCCCAGCTCCGCGGCAACCCGGAGGGCATTGCTGACGGTGGCAAAAGCCTCCGGCGTTTCCGTATAATCCATGTGTGCACTGACGGAGAACCCCCGAACATTCCGGCGCGCCATGGCGTCGCGCATTGCGGCAGCAAATCCCGGGGCAAAAAATGCCTCACGGGGCCGGAACTGCTTGTCAAACACGCTGATTTCCACGCCGTCAAAGCCGGAATCCATGATAAAATCCACTGCCTCCGCATAAGAATACTGCGGCAGCATCTGCGTTCTTCCGAATAAAAGCATAAAAAACGCACTCCCCCCTCTTTTTTCTTGCATTGTATCACAGCGCGGCGCGGAATGTCAACGAATGCCCTCTCCCGGAACGCCGTCGGAAAAAACAGCGGCAGCCGGCACTGCCTGAAGCAATGCCGGCTGCCTGCCCGGGAGGGGAATCGACGTGGGATTCATTCCATCAATCCGTATTTTGTTCTGACACGTTCCACTTTTTCCAGAAACGGACGCGCAAAGACCCACAGGAAAAAGGCTGTTGACACTGCATGAACGGCGTCCACCGTTATGCCCGTCAGGTAAGCCGCGGCGATCATCTCCCACGTCGGATAGGACTGGTACATGAGAACGGATGCAGGGTTCATAATGCCGCCGTAGATCAAAAGTGCGGCAAGTGCGCCGAACAGGCAAAGGAACACCTTTCCGGGGCGCGTCCCTTTTCCCGCAAACAGCAGACCGGCCAGAAAACCGATCAATCCCATGGAAAACATCTGCCAGGGCGTCCAGGGGCCCTGACCAAAAAAGAAATTAGAGACAAACATAGTCACGGCGCCGACCAAAAAGCCCGTTTCACAGCCCAGCGCAGCCCCGGAGAGAATCACCAGCGCCATGACCGGCTTAAAGTCCGGCAGCATGGCAAACGCCGCCCGTCCGGCTGCGCCGATGGCACAGAGCACCGCGATCACCACAAGCTCTCTTGCCTGCGGTTTTCGTCCTTCAAAAAGCAGGAAAAAGGGAAGCAGGGCCTCCAGCAGGACAAAAAGAGAGATGAACGTGTACTTCCGGTCGTCAAACACCCGAATGCCCAGATAAATCGTCAGCGGGACCAGCAGCAGAATCACCGCAAGCGCCGCGGCCGTACGAGCAGGAATGCGGCGGCGCTTCCGGTCAGGCTGCTCTGCGCCGTCAGAACGCTTCGGCGCAGCATGATCGGGCGAAGGCAAAGACTCCGGCGTTCGTGTGTCCGCATTTTCCGGCTTTCCCGCGGTACCCCGAGCGGGATTTCCGCCTCTCTGCGGACCGGAAGGCCCGGAAAGACCGCCGCAGGCCGCAATGATGTCCTCCGCCGTCACTGCCCCCGGGAGGATGCTGCGCGCCATGCGGTTGGCCGCCGTTGTATAAAAGCTGTTCCCGCCGAAAAAGGCGCGCGGCGTCCCCTCGCTCACGGCCATTCCGTCAAACAGCATCACGCAGCGGTGCGCATATTTTGCGCAGAATTCGATATCATGGCTGACCATTACCACGCAGACACCCTCTATGGCAAGTGAGGTCAGAATATCCGCGAATTCCGCCTTGAAAGCGCTGTCAAAGCCCTTCGTCGGCTCGTCCAGCAGCAAAATCCCGGGCGACAGCAGCAGAATTTTTGCCAGCGCGGCGCGCTGCCGCTCGCCGCCCGAGAGATCATAGGGATGCCGGTCAAGCAGCGCCTCAATATGGCAGCGCCGCGCTGTTTTCGCAAGCAGCCCGGGTTCGGCGTCCTGCTTCAGCACATCCTCCAGATCTTCCCGGACCGTTTTTTTGATAAACAGCGCCTGTGGGTTCTGCGGCAGAACGCCAAGCAGAGCGCGGGACGTTCGTCCTCCCGTTCCCTGCGGCACGCCATGCACCCGCACACATCCCCGCAAGGGCCGCAGCAGTCCGGAAGCAACGGACAGCGCCGTGGATTTCCCCGCACCGTTTCCGCCCATCACAGCCAAAATTTCTCCCGGATAGGCGCGCAGGCTCAAGCCGCGTAAAACATCGGGGGCTTCCTTTTCATAGCGAAACCAGATCTCCTCCAGCTCCAGAGCCGGCGTGCCAGTGCGCAGCGGACAGGCCGGTTCCGGCGGGACCGGGCCCAGAGCATAGGACTCCCGGTACGCAGTCAGCCAGGCACGACCCTCCCGCACCGTCACGGGCGGCTGTCCACAGGCATGTGGGGCCGCCGCCGCAACCCGCAGGGGCGTCGGCAGGGACTGCGCCATGGGATGACCCATTTCCTGCAGTTCCTTTCCTACAGCGGCAGGCAGTCCGCACGCGACAATGCGGCCGCCTTCCATCACAACCACCCGGTCGCTCATCGGCAGCGCTTCCTCCAGGCGATGTTCGGTAAGCAGGACGGTTACGCCCAGCTCGCGGTTGATACGGCAGACGGTTTCCAGAAAGTCCGTGGCTGCAATCGGGTCAAGCTGGGCCGTGGGTTCATCTAAAATCAGTACGGACGGCTGCATGGCCATAACGGCAGCCAGATTCAAAAGCTGCTTCTGGCCGCCGGAGAGTTCGCTCACATCCCGGTGGAACCAGGCTTCTATGCCGAAATACCCAGCCATTTCCGCCACGCGCCGGCGGATTGCCGGCGTGTCAAGGCCCAGACTTTCCAGTCCGAAGGCCAGTTCATGCCACACCTTATCCGTTACAATCTGACTTTCCGGATCCTGCATGACAAAACCGATACGCGCGGTCTGGGTGCGCAGGTCCACGGTTTCCAGCGGCACGCCCTCAAACAGGACTTCACCTCTCCGGATCCCATGCGGTGTCAGCGGCGTTTTCAGCTGCCGCAGAAGCGTGGATTTTCCGCAGCCGGACTGTCCGGCAATCGTGAGAAACTCACCGGCGTGGATGGTAAGATTCAAGTCCCGCAGGGCCGGACACGCCGCGTCGGGGTAGGAGAAGCTTACATTCCGGATTTCAAAGCATTCCATTTTCTTTCCTCCCTCCAATCCAGCGCCGACGGTGACAGGCAAAGCGCGAAGTATGACGCAAACGCAGTCAGGGAAATCGGCGCTTTCCAAACGCCGCCCGTCATGGGATAATACCGCCAGGAAAGCCCGCCCAGCGCCGCAGAACCTGCGGTCAGCACGGCGCACAGTACAAAAAACAGCAGCAGCCCCGCATCCCGCCGGGAAAAGCGATAGAGAGAAAAGGCCGTGCGCCCACGCAGGCCATATCCACGGCTTTTCATGCTGTCGGCAGTCACCACGGCGTTTTCCAGTGCCCAGGTAATCATCGCGGATAGGACCGCAATGCCGTTCTTTGCGCGCCGGACAACGCTGCCGGAGCCGCCGCGGCCCATACCGCGCTGCGCGGCAGTCACCGTCCTGAGCTGGGCCGTAAAGCGCGGTACAAAACGCAGCGTCATGGAAAAGATCAGGGAGAGCGCCGGTATTACCCGTCCAAAAAGATAAAGGAACTTATCGGATGTCATCACCTTGTTGTAACAGGAAAACCAGAGTATCACCGTCACCATCATGCAGGCGGCAGCAATACCGTACAGAATTGCCTCCCTTGTCAGCGGATTGCCGTTTGGAAAATAGGCAAGAATGGTCGCGCCCTCATGATTGAATACCGGATTCAAAGCGGCGGTGACCAGCATCAGCGGCAGCAGGCCGCACAGCGAAAAACGCACGGCGCGGCGTCCCGAAAGACGAATGGCATAGGTCAGCGCGCAGACCAGGGAGATCAGCAGGCACACCGGATGCATCTGGAACATGGAAAATCCGATGACAAGCACAAAGTATACAAACTGTACGGCCGGATGATAACCGGAAAAAGCGTCCGCCAATGCCGTGTCCTCCTTATAAATCGTTGCCAAGATCGCAGGTATATAGCCATTCTATCACATCGCCGTCGGAAAGGAGATACTGCGAGCAGCCATAGCCCGGGGTTTCGCCGTTTACCCGGTAAATCCAGCCGGAAAGCTCTCCGCAGTCATATTCATACAGATTACAGATCCCGTCGATATACGCGGTGTCGTAAAGGGGGTTTTCGGAAAATTCCAGATGCATACGCCGTGCCTGAAGTTCCCGTTTCAAAACGTCAAACACGCTTTCCCCTTCCGAAAACGCCACATTGGTTGCCTCCAGCAGCAATCCGTCTGCCGGGACGAGCTCCGCTTTCCCGGCCGGCAGCTCTTCCAGTTTCCCGAGGAGGGTATCACAGCGGATAAGCAGCGTACAGGACGGCGAGGAAACCGTTTCACCGGAGCCGTCCTCCGCCGCGCCGGGTGTTTCTTCCGGCACAGACTCTGCACCGGCCTCCTCCGGCCGTGCAGCACACGACGCCAGCAGAAAAATCAGCAGCGCCGCACACAGCAGGCAGAAAAAATGTGTGTTTTTTTTCATAAACATACCTTCCTATCCGATACGTCCCGCCTGTGTGAGCAGGTCATAAAGCAGCTGTGCCGTTTCGGCGCGCGTGATATAGACAGACGAAGCACGCCATTCCTCCGCGGTTGTCGGCTGCAGCTTCAGATACCGCGCCGCACGCGCCACCATCACCTCCGCCTCGCTGTCCGTGATCGTGGCGTCCGGGCTGAAGCGTGTTACGGAGGTTCCCTTCACGATTCCGCTTTGATAAGCCGCGCCGACATAAGCCGCGTACCAGGCATCCGGCGATACGTCCGTGAAGCATGGCACCTTGACCATGTCCGCACCGACTGCGCGGACGATCATGGCCGCAAACTCCGCGCGCGTCATGGTGGCATCCGGGTCGAACGTCCCATCTCCCCTGCCGCTCAGAATTCCCTCACGGGCCAGCGCCCGAACGGCCGTTTCGTTGGCATGACCCGCCATATCGCGGAAGGCTGTACTGCCTGCCAGCGTGTAAAACGGCGTTTTTCCCGCCTGCACGCGCTGGAAAGAAGCCAGCGCCATATAGGCCTGCCTGGTAGCAAGCATATCAGTCTTTCCGTCCCTGGTGTGGCGGAAGCTGCCATCCTCCAGACGGTAAGCCAGCAGTGCATCCGTAACCGTGACGCCGTTTTTGACAAACCGGCTGTCATCCGGCGAGATTTTCAGCTCGCACAAAGCCAGAAGCACCTGTGCGCAGCTTTCCGCATTTTCCGTACCCCAGTTGTCAAATCCGCCGTCTGCGTGCTGTGCGCCGGACAGATACGCAAGCCCGCGTGCAATCGCCGCATCCACGTCCGCCTGTCCGGCATATTTGGCAAGCGCCTGCAGCGCCATTGCGGTCATATCGGGGTCTGCGGTCTTGCCGCTCGCCGAAAATCCGCCGTCGGAAAGCTGGCGTTCCAGGAGATAGGCCACATAACGTGCACGCGTCGCCTGTGTTTTTCCCGTGCCCGCCGCCGGAATCCGGTAATTGCCGCCGTCCAGCGCCAGCAGGGCAAAAACAGCGCCGTTTACGCCTTGGCGGACCGTCCCTTCAAAATCCGCAAGCGGCAGCGTCAGATCATATCCCGCGACATCGGCCGGGTCATATCCCAGCGCCGTCAGCGCCAGGACAACGCGGGAATACTCCGTATACTTTCTGGTATCTAAAACTCCGCCGCAGGCTTTCAGCTTCGCGCAGAGCGCCTGGTAATAGGTATTCCGGTAGGAATCCGGAATGGAACAGCCCGATATGGCAAAACAGGCAAGGAACCACTCGCTTCCGTATCCGGGCTCAGTGACTGCATCATAGCAATAGGCTGCAATGTCCTCCAGCGCTTCCTGCGGCGTGATGGTTTCATTCGCCGCCTGCGCGCATACGGTGCCGAGCAGTATTGAAAAAGCAAAAAGTACGCAAATTGTCCGTTTCAGAAAAGCTTTCATGGCTTCCTCCGCCCTCTTCCGGATATCACGCGAGCCCAAGGCCATGCCCCGGGCTCGCGAATCCTGTCTGTTTCTTTATGAAAAGCGATTTCCCGTTCAGGCTTCCAGGAAACGCATCAGCATCAGCGCCAACTGCGCGCGGGTCAGCGACTGCTGCGGAGAAATCGTCGACTCGGATGTGCCGGTGATCATGCCTTCGCCGCAGGCCCAGGCCATAGCTTCCGCTGCCCAGTCCTCCACGGCTGCCACATCGTCATACTTCGAAAGATCGGCGGCCTCGGCCAGTTCAAAGCCCTTAAACTGTGCCCAGCGGTACAGAATCACGGCTGCTTCGCTGCGGGTCAGCGCAGCGGTCGGACGGAACTGGCCTTCGTAACCCAGAACCAGTTCATTCTCCGCTGCCCAAAGAATCGCATTGGTGTACCAGGTATCTGCCGGGACATCCGCAAAGGGATTTTCGACAGTCACCTCCGGCTCACCCTCCATGCGATAGAGTACCGTGACGATCGATGCGCGGTCAAGCCCCATATCCGGTGCAAATTCCGTATCGGAAACACCCTTCATGTAGCCCTTTTCGACGACATATTTCACGGCTGCTTCGCCCCAATGGCCGGAAATGTCCACAAATTCCGGCGTTTCGGACGGTTCCCCGCCGGTTTCGCCGTCCTCCGCATCGTCCGGTTCTTCCGCGTCCTTCTTTACAGCCGTTACGACGCAGACCGGCGGCACGAGCGTCAGTTCGTCGCTCGACGCGCTGACAATGTACGTACCTTCTTCGGCAAACGTCACGGTCACGGCGCCGTTTTCATCCGTCACAAACGCAGTTTCCTCACCGTTTACCAGAATTTTGGCGCCCGAAACAGCCAGAACAACAGGATTCCAGGACTCGTCATAGCCTGCACCGGAAAGTTTCAGTTCCAGCTCCGCTTCCGGCTCACAGGAAACCGCAGTATTTTCAAAATACGTATACATATCGGACCAGGCTTCCAGATCGGCATAAGCAAAAGCCGCCAGATAGTCGCCGTCCGCCACCGGATCGGTAATGCTCATTGCCGCAGCATGATTGAGATAATAGCCATAGCTGCCGCCGTTTTCCACGCCCCAGAGTTTGGTGATGAAACCTTCGTCCGATACGGCAAACCCGTAGTCCGCGGACTCGGTTTCCTCTTCGCCGTCCGCTTCCTCCGCGGCGTCTGCCGCCTCATAATACTCGCTGTGCGCAATTGCCAGGACGTCGAACACGGTCAGCGCGCCGTCGCCGTCCACGTCCGTCACCGCAACAGACTGATTCACCAGCACAAGTTCTCCTGCATTGGCGATCGTCACGTTTACCTGCACTTCTGCGTTTTCCGTATCTTCCGCTGCAAAGGAAAGCCCGGACAGCAGGGAAACGCAAAGGGCAAGTGTCAGAAATACCGCAAGCACTTTTTTGTTCATTCGGAAACACTCCTCCACTGTATCATCTGCCGCGCTTTGCGCGGCCTGCGCACCTTTCGCGCGTTTCCTCTTCCGTGCGGCAAAAAAAGTACCTGTCCGAAAAAGGGCAGGCATAACACACTTCCGGGCAGCGATCCAGCTTCCCGGCATTTCTTCCTGCATTTCACGGTTTCGGCGGAAACGCGGCTCCCCTTGCCCATGTATCTGACTTATCCTTCCGAAAAAGGCTTCACAGTGACCGACTCGCCGGGCTTTTCACCCGATTCCATGTTGCGCATTTCTGCTGCAGCAAGAGAGCTATTCAGTTGCATTTCGATTGTAGCATTGCAAAGCCCGGGTGTCAAGACAGTTTCCCGGATTAGCAGAAAGTGTCAGTTTTTCTGTCAACGGAGGAGATAACCCCACGATCCGGCAAAAAAGAGGATACCAAACCGATTGGCTTGGTATCCTTACTGTCTTTTATCCAGACTGCGCAGCAGCCGGCAGGGCTCAGATACTCAAATCCTCGCCGTAGCCGAAGTTTTCAATGACGTAGTCCATATCCTTGTCGCCGCGGCCGGACAGATTGACCAGAATACTGTCAAATTCGCCGGTTTTCGCCGCGCGGATTGCATACGCCAGTGCATGAGAGCTTTCCAGCGCCGGGATGATGCCCTCGTAGCGCGAAAGTGCAAAGAAAGCCTCTACGGCTTCACGGTCCGTTGCTGTTTCATAGCGCACGCGGCCCACATCCTTCAGATAGGCGTGCTCCGGGCCTGTTGCCGGATAATCCAGACCGGAAGCCACGGAGTAGACCGGCAGAGGATCGCCGTTTTCATCCTGCAGCAGATAGCTTTCGAAGCCGTGCAGGATGCCTTTGGTGCCAAATTTCATCGTTGCCGCATGATCTCCGGTCTTTTCGCCGCGGCCAAGCGGCTCGACGCCGATAATTTCAACCGGATCGGCAAGGAAGGGCACAAACATACCGATGGAGTTGGATCCGCCGCCCACGCAGGCACAGACGGCGTCCGGCAGCAGTCCCGTCATTTCCTGGAACTGCTCACGTGCCTCGATGCCCACGACCGTCTGGAAATCGCGCACCATCATCGGGAACGGATGCGGACCAACAACGGATCCGATGCAGTAAATTGCATCTTTATATTCCTTCATATAGGCCTCAAACGCAGCGTCCACAGCTTCCTTGAGCGTTTTCAGGCCATGACTGACCGGAATCACGCGCGCGCCGAGAATGCGCATACGGGAAACATTCGGCGCCTGCTTCGCAATATCCACTTCGCCCATGTAAATATCACATTCCAGGCCGAAATACGCCGCGGCAGTTGCCAGCGCAACACCGTGCTGCCCCGCTCCGGTTTCGGCGATAATCTTTTTCTTGCCCATATACTTGGCAAGCAGTCCCTCGCCCATACAGTGGTTCAGCTTGTGTGCGCCGGTATGGTTGAGATCCTCGCGCTTCAGATAAATCTGCGTCGTGCCAAGGCGGTTTGACAGGCGCTCGCAGTGGTAAACCGGCGTTGGACGGCCCTGGAACTCGCGGCGGATGCGCCGCAGTTCGCTGATAAACTGCGCGGAGTGGCAGATCGTCTTGTATGCCTGCGTGATCTCTTCAAAAGCCGGGACAAGCTCCTCCGGCAGATAGGCGCCGCCATACGGACCAAAGCGGCCGGCGGCATCGGGCTGTTCCTTCAGATAATTCTCAAATTCTGCATACTTGTTCATGGTCATTCTCCTTTACAAAATAATCAGTCCGGGACGGAGAAGTATACAAAAAATCCCCGTCCTTTTTTCAAGGACGGGGATGCATTTACCCGCGGTGCCACCTTGATTTACGGCTTTGCCGTACACTTTGCGAGATGCCATCACATCTCCGGTGCTTAACGCGCGCCTGACGTCACGAAATACTCGGGAACAAGCCCCTTTCCCCGTGCGCTCCGTGGTCCATTTGCCGGCCTGCCTGCCGCGAAGTTCCCAGCACCCTCCGCTCTCTGTGTGCCGCATCTGCCGTGTTATTTCCACATCAACACTTTACTGCAGTATAGCACGAAACTGCCGCGTTGTCAACCGGAAATTTTCGATGGTTCTTCATCCGTGCTGCGCAGCAGTGCCCAGGCAAGGCCCAGCACCGACCAGAATACCAGCATCACGCGGGGATAGAACCAGATATATTCCACCATTTCAATGAAGAACATACCAAACAGCGTGGAAAATACGGCCATGGCTGCATAACGGAAGTTCCGATCTCCACGGAGTGCGGACAACAGCGTGTTTTTCAGCGTGGAAAAATACAACGTTACGATCGACAGGAAACCGAACAGACCGGTCTCCAGCCAGATTTCCAGATACATATTGTGCGCATGTGTGGCAACGCACGCCTCCGGCACCATAAATTTTCGGTAGGCGTCGAAAAAGTTATAGGTGCCAAGGCCGCCTCCCGTAAGCGGATCAGCCTTCAGGGCCTTGAGTGACGCCTCCCAGATGTACAGGCGGTAACCCATGGAGGTATCGTTACCCGTGAAGAGCGACAGCACACGGTTAGTAATGCTCGATGGCAAAAACGGAATCGCCAGCACTGCCAGAATGAGGAAAAGCGGTATCAGCTTCAGGTTTGCCAGGGCAATGAAAGACCCCACGCAGAGCGCGAAGGAAATCCACGCCGAGCGGGAAAGCGTCAGGACAAGCGCCACAAGCGGCAGAATGCCGCTGAGGACAACCAGGACTTTTGCCGCCTTTGTCACCCGCTCCTCCGTCAGGAAGGAAACGATCGCGCACGGCGTTAACAGCACCAGGATTTCCGCAAAATTGTTGGGATTATAAAACGTTGCATACACGCGGCCCGAAACGCCGGGGTTGTTCGTCACATCCGTATAGGAGGTATTGACCGCAACGCCTCCGTGCGCCTGAAGCAATGAAAAGACGGAAGTGAACAGTACCGCAGCATACAGAATCATGAAAACGCGCCGGAAATCGCGCAGGTTTCGCACGGAACCCGCCAGCACCAGCATAAAAATGAACGATGTAGCAAAATACGTGAACACACGCATGGCTTCCGGCACAAAAATTCCGCCAAATATGGCCAAAGCGCTGACGCCCATAAACAGATACAGCGAAACCGGCAGTCTGCCGCGCGTTTCTCCGCGCTCCTTTGCCCGCTCGATGAGATAGAGCAGGCCCACAAACAGCGCCGCAAGCAGCATATAGCCATTGCTCCAACGGCTGTCGTCCACGCAGAGCATGACAGCCACCAGCACCGCGCAGAGGTTGCAGACGCGCAGATGAATCAGCCAATCGGCCAGCCTGACAAGCCAGGAAAACGGCCACAGGTGCGAAAATGCCGTGTAAACCGCGCGCACGGCGGCAAGCAGCCAGCCATACACCACCGCGGCCGCATGGCAGAGCACACTGCGTTCGCGCAGTTCGCGGCACAGATCAAAGCGGGCAAAAAACGGACGAACAGCCGTGACGATCGCGCTGCGGCGGCCCGCTGCGGCAATGCGGCGTCCCAGCCTTGCAAAACCGTCCGAAAGCGCTCCCGGAATCACGCTGCGCGCGCAGCTTTCTTTGAGTACTTCGTAAATCATCGGCTCAGCCCGTGATACTCTTCGCTATATTTTCGGGCACCGAAGGATTATCATAATCCAGATCGCTGACCGCGCAGCTGATCTTGGCAAAACCCGCGCGGATGGCAAGCGTATGCCCCACGGAATACTCCACGCTGGACAGGCGGATTCCATAGGCGCTGGCTTCACCGCTGACTCTGGTGGTGATGGTCACGGCCCGGTAATCGTCCATTGGCGATACCGTCTGAATTCCCTCGTCATTTGCGGACCAGAATACGGAATCCTCAATCTGAATGTCCACAACTTTTCCGAGATACACATTGCGGTCTGCGTCCACAACCGGCGCGCCGACATACAGCTGCTCCGCCACATAATCCGGCACATCCGGCGCATAGAAGGAGAGCGTCACATCTTCATACGCGGCGGTGCTGCCCGTCGGCATCATTTTATAGGCAACAAAGGCCAGTGCTGCAATTACGACCAGGATAATCACCGCGTCCAGCAGCGTGAAGCGCTTCTTTACGGTTTTCTTTTCTTCCATTTTTTCGTCCTCCTAAGCTTCCGTATAAGCTTCCATCGTTTTTTCAAACATCACTTCTTCCGAGAATTCCTCCCGTACACGTGCCGCGGCACATTTGCCCATGTGCGCACGGCGATTGCCGTCCGCCGCAAGGGCGGCAATCGCATCCGCCATTGCCCGGGCGTCCCCAAAGGGCACCAGACAGCCGCTTTCCGGCGTGACAATCTCCGGATTTCCGCCGACAGCCGTAATCACCGCCGGTTTTTCCAGAGACATGGCCTCCGTAATGGCAAAGCTCAGCGCCTCGCTGCGCGAAGTGTTCAGATAAATATCCGACGCGCAAAGGATGGCATCCGTGTCCCGGCGAAAACCTGCCTGAATGAAAAAATCCTCCAGATGTTCCCGCCGCAGCGTCTCGCGCACCGCGTCATACTCACTGCCAGTTCCCGCGATCAGAAACCGCATCTCAGGCAGCTGTTTTTGCAGAATCCGCGCCACATCCAGCAGCATATCCATGCCTTTGACGGGTTCATACCGCGTTAAGGAGGCCGCCACAACCGCATCCTGCGGGATGGAGAATTCCCGGCGGATTTCTTCCCGCAGTGCCGCAGGATTTTCCACCCGCTCCGGCGCCACACCGTTATGCACCACGCGCAGCCGGTCCGGCCGCACGCCGTTTGCCCTCAGCTGCGCCAGCTGGGCCTCGCAAACGCACAGAACCGCATGATTATGCGGAGAAAAAATCCGGTTGATGATGCGCCACTTTGCGTCGCACGCAAAAACCAGATGCGAGGTTGTCACAACCCGTACCTCCGGCAGACGGCGCGCAGCCAGAATGGCAATACAATTTTCCCGCGGATAATGCGCATGGATCACCCGGATCCCGTATTCCCGGCAAATCTCCGCCAGACGCTTCGCCGCGCGGTTATCCAGAATATGACGCAGCGGCAGCTGTATCACAGCGGCACCGGCTTCCTGCGCATCCCGGACAAGCGGCCCTTCTGTATTATATACCAGCACACAGGCATGCCCGGCGGCAATCTGACGGCGGAGCAGCGTCAATACATATTTTTCCGTACCGCCGCTTCCCGCATAATTGATCAGGTGCAGAATATTCAAGCCGCGTCACCTCCGTTTCGAGTGATTAGTATACCATATTATTCCCACAGTTTAAAGACTGAGATGTAAAATATCTGAAAAAAGCCTGCCCGGCTATACAGATGAATTGGAAGAATATCCAGCTGCGCCCGACAGGTACCATTCTTCGCTTTTCCGGACAGCACCTGCCGGGAAGCATTGTTTTTGCGCAGATTTTCACAGTTTATTTGTGATACATAGTAAAATTTGAAACGGAGTGCTTTTTCATATTTGGTTAAAAAGTTATTGACAAATTGACATATCCAGCGTATAATTTAGGTCAAGATATGACGCTGAGTGCCTTTTGGCAGCGGGAGAACCATTACTGGGGTGTATCCGTTTTCGGACGGTAGGGTACCTTCTTCGCCCAAACCCGTCAGCTAATCTCGTAAGCGTAAGAAGGAAACAGTAGACGGCCGGATGAAGCGTTTGCTGTTGCTTTCAGCGTCCGTCTTACTGCGGGCGTTTTTGTTTTGTCCGCAGTTCCCTCTTTTTGTTTGCACTTCATCTTTTCATGATTCTCCCCTTTCTCTTGGTGTCGTCTTATTCGATACCGCAAGAAACCGCCGTACCCTGTGTGGAACGGCGGTATTTTTTTGCCTTTTGGCCAAGCATATTCAGATGGCGGCGGCAAATTTCAGGATTTCCTCCCGGTGCGCCGCCACATCATCGCGGCACTCAACGGAGCACATCCCCAGTCTGCCGCAGCAGGGAATGTCCAGATGGCCATAAAAATGCTGCAGAGTATCCAGCAGCTTTTCACACTCGCGCATATTCGGGCCGGTTCGCAGCGCAACGGCATAGCCCCGTTTCCCGCCGCCCAGCGAGGCGTGCGGCTCATGCGTATTGCTCCAGGGCGTGCAGCGGTCAATAAACGCCTTGAACTGCCCCGGCACGTCTGCCCAATAAGAGGGAGCAACGGAGACGATCACGTCCGCTTCGGCAAATTCGCGCATCAAAAGATCCGCATCGTCATGCTGCACGCAAGTCCCCGTCTGATGGCAGCTTCTGCAGCCCCGGCAAAAGTCAAAGCGATAGTCGTCTATCGAGACCTGTTTTGTGTCATACTTTGTCCCCAGTTCTTCGGAAACCAGACGTACGATTTCAGCGGTTGCCCCGCCCCGAACCGGACTGCAGTTGATCACCAATGCCTTCATTTTTTGTCCTCCTCTTATGATTTTCTTTCTGACGCTGTGTCAGCGTTTTTTCTCCCAACCGTTCAATGGCAGGCGCTGCATAGCGCCGAACATCCGCTCCTGCAGGCCGGGCGCCTCGCGGTCAAGATCGTGCAGCAGATCCTTGACATACTGGCGCTTGGTATTCCCGTTTGCCGGGCAGGGATTGGTCACAATCGGCAGTTCCATCGCCCGGGCACAGGCACGCACCAGCTTTTCCGGTGTATAAATCAGGGGCCGGATCACTGTCACATTCTTCCGGTCCAGATAGGTCACCGGCTGGAAACAGGATATCCTCCCCTCATAGATTTCCGACATCAACAGTGTTTCCACCGCGTCGTCGCGGTTATGGCCCAGCGCAATCACGCGGCATCCCCGTTCAATTGCGGCGTCATGCAGCGCGCCGCGGCGCATTTTTGCGCAGAGCGAACAGGGGTTGGATTCCTTGCGGATATCAAAAATAATCTCCTTTAAATGGGTCTGAATCACCGTATGCGGCACGCCGAGCGTTTCACACAGCCGGGTGACGGGCGCGAAATCCATTTCCTCGATTCCCGGATCGATCGTGATGGCCTCCACCTCATACGGGACAGGGTAAAAGCGCCGCATTGCGGCAAGCGCCGAAAGCAGTACCAGCGAATCCTTACCGCCGCTGACGCCGATCGCAATCCGGTCGCCGGGCTTTATCATTTCATAATCCTCGCAGCAGCGTCTGACGTGCGAAAGTATTTTCTGAAGCATATCTGCTTCCTCCTGTCGGTGAATTCCAACTGAAAAATGTAGATTTTTTCAATTTTACAGGCACGCCGCCGTTTTGTCAATACCCATCTGTGATTTGTAAACCGGGCGTGAAATATACTGCCTTTTTCTTGAATCAAATCCGGCTGCCTGTTATAATGCCAGTATAGGAACTGCCTGCAAAACAGGCAGCAGACAATCTGAAAAAGAGGGATTTCTATGCTGTTTTGGAAAGTGCGTACAGAGCCGTTTGCCGAGGCAAAAACTGCGCGCAAGAGTATACCGATCTTTATTACGCTGCTGTTGGCGGCCCTGCTCTTTTACGGTTTTTCAAAAGGGTTCTATTTTCTGTATGGGAAGCTGTTCGATTTTGTGCAGAAGCAGGTAGCGCTTTATAAAATTGACGCAGAACTGCCCCTTTTTGACGATCTTGACCTCATCATCCGCTCTGCCTCCACGGTTTTTCTGGTACTGTTTGCCTCTTTATACGTCCGTTTTCTGGAGGGACGCAGGCTTTCCACCATGGGGTTCCGGAAAAAGGGTCTCTGGGGGAATATCCTGAAGGGCGCCGCAGCGGGCATCCTGTCTTTCGGCGCAATTCTCGGAATTCTAGCGTTTACCGGCAGCTGTCATTTTGAAGGGGAAGTCCGCAGCGACCTGCTCACCCGGACGGCAGGTTTTTTAGCCATCCTCCTGGGCAGTTTTTCCTTTGAATTTTTCTTCCGCGGCTTTGTCCTGACAAGCCTTGGCGCCCGCAGCCGCATTTTCACGGCCGTTTTCCTCACCGCCGTGCTTTCCACCGCAGCACAGAGCTATTTTTGGGGATACAGCTTCCTTTCCATTCTCAATAACCTTCTTTTGAACATTCTGCTCGGACTGCTCGCCGTTCGGACCGGCAGCGCCTTCACGGCGTGCTCCGCGCGAACGCTTTTCCTGCTCCTCTGCCAGTTCGTATTCGGTACAACCTATTCCGGCGCCACCTGTACACACGCCCTCGTACCCGTAACTGTCGATTATCAGAGCGTGTGGGCAGGTACGGCAAACGGCATTGACAGCGGCTATGCCTTCACGCTCATCTTTGCCATTGCCGCCCTGGCCGTTCTGTTCCTGCCGAAAAAAGCACCGGAGGAAGAATTGGAAAGCGGCCCGTTTTTCAAGCACGTTCCCGTTGAAAAACGGACCGTCGGTGAGAGCGACAAATTCTCTGCTCCGGTGCGCGGCGAGACGGCTGAGCAGGCCAAAACTCCCGTCTTAAGACGCTCCGGCAATCTTGCAAAGGCCGGAGAGGAAGCCGCGCAGCCTGATCCTCTTCCCTCCCCCGATGAGGAGGAAGAGGAATGGGAAGAAGAGGAGGCGCGCCGTCCGGTTGACCCCAATTACAAAAAACCTGAAGACTATTTGAAATAGAGGGGAGTATTATGAAAGCGTATTTTCTGACGTCAGATTATTATCATCCGGATGAGGTTTTACGTCCCGGCCTGGAGGCCGCATTCGGGACAGAGGGCTGCGTTTATGCGAACGATCCGGCAGAAATCCCATGGGAAACACTGTCGGAGCACGCATCCTTTCTCCTGATTGCTAAAATGGACAGTTACGTCAGCCAGCTTGGGCATCCGCGCTATGACGAGCTCTTTGCACCTGCCGCAGACTGGATGACACAGGAGCGTGCAGCCTGCCTGGCACGTTTTGTGCGCGATGGCGGTGCGTTCCTTGCCCTGCACTCCGGCATATTGTGGCACGCGGATTCCGAAACCGCGCGGCTGACCGGCGGGTATTTTCTCCGTCATCCGCCGCAGTGCGGCGTCACCGTCGTACCGTTTGCCCGACACCCCATCACGGAGGGCGTGGAGCCCTTTACGGAAACCGATGAATTTTATATGTGCCGTGTCTATGCGGACAGCGTAACGCCGTTGTGCCTCGCCTGCACCGCCGAATCTTCCGACGAGCCGACCGTTCTTGCGGCCTGGTGCCGCGAATACGGCAAAGGCCGCGTTGCTGCGCTCACGCCCGGTCATACGCTGGAAGCAATCACAAATCCCAACATGACGCGTCTGCTGCAAAACAGCGCGCGCTGGGTAACCCGGCAGATTTGATGGCAGCTGGCAGGAGGAAGCTTCCGGTTTCGGAAGCCTCCTCCTTTTTCTCTTCCCGGAAAGCGTAAATGGTGCCCGGAATATCCAATTTTTGTACAATTTTATATGCGTTGTTTAAATTGCAGAAAAGTTTCCTGCTTCTCAGCGAATTTTTGCTCTATTTACCATAGGCAAAACAGGGGGATTTTTGTATAATATTTTTTGAATATGTTAATATGGGGTAGTGAGGGATTCTCTCTCATCCCAAAAGGAGGAATATTAGTAATGAAGGTCAATTTTACCGAGACCGTCTTAAGAGACGCCAACCAGTCTCTTATCGCGACCCGTATGCCCATCGAGAAGTTCCGTGAGATTCTTCCGACTCTTGATAAGGCCGGCTACTACTCCCTGGAATGCTGGGGCGGTGCCACTTTCGATTCCTGCCTGCGCTATCTGAACGAGGATCCGTGGGAGCGTCTGCGCACCATCCGCGCGGCTTGCCCGAATACGAAGCTTCAGATGCTGCTTCGCGGCCAGAACCTCCTCGGCTACAAGCACTATCCCGACGATGTCGTCCGCAAGTTTGTGGAACTCTCCGTCAAAAACGGTATTGACATCATCCGTATCTTCGACGCACTGAACGACCTGCGCAACATCCGCGTGGCAGTCGATCAGACCATCAAATCCGGTGCAATCGCCTCCGGCGCAATCTCCTACACCACCAGCCCCGTGCATACGCTTGAGAATTACGTCAAGCTCTGCAAGGAAATGAAGGAGATGGGCTGCCAGACCATCTGCATTAAGGATATGGCCGGCGTTATCACCCCCAAGGAGACCTATGATCTCGTCAGCGCCATCAAGAATGCGCTGCCGGATATGCCGCTGATCCTGCACACCCACTGCACCACCGGTATGGCGTTCATGAGCGTGATCAAGGCTGTTGAGGCCGGCTGCGATATCATCGACACCGCAACCTCCTGCTTCTCCGGCGGTACTTCCCAGCCCGCAACCGAGACGGTTTACGATGCTCTCGAGCAGATGGGCTATGAGCTTTCCCTCGACCGCAAGGTTCTGAAAGAGGTCAATGACTTCTTCAAGCCGATCCGTGATGAATACCTTGCTTCCGGCCTGCTGAAGCCGAAGGCCATGGCTACCGATACCGACGCGCTGACCTATAAGGTTCCGGGCGGCATGCTCTCCAACCTGATGGCACAGCTCGAGGCCATGAATGCACTCGACCGCCTCGACGAGGCTCTGATCGAGACTCCGAAGGTCCGCGAAGACCTGGGTTATCCTCCCCTGGTTACGCCGATGAGCCAGATGGTTGGCGTTCAGGCTGCAACCAACGTTCTCGTTGGCGAGCGTTATAAGAACGTCTCCAAGGAAGTCAAGGCGTATCTGCGCGGTGAATACGGCAAGGCCCCCGGCAAGGTCAACGAAGCACTGCAGAAGCAGGTTCTCGGCGACGAGCAGCCTGTCACCTGCCGCTATGCCGACCTGCTTGAGCCAGAGTTTGAAAAGACCAAGGCAAAGCTCGGCGACATCGCTAAGTGTGACGAAGATGTTCTTTCTTATATCGCATTCCCGCAGGTTGCTGAGAAGTTCTTCGAGGCACGCCGTGCAAAAGAAGAAAACGTTGCGAAGTACACCATCGTTGAGGCGTAAGGGAGGTACTTTATGTTCTTCATTCTGAAGTCTGACATTTCCATTCTGGAAGCGCTTGGCTATTCCCTGCTCGGTATCGCGATTGTTTTCGCGGCGCTGCTCCTTCTGATGGCAATCATCAAGATCCAGAGCGCGCTGATGAGTAAGGGCAAGGAGAAAAAGCCGGCAGCTGCCGCTGCTCCTGCAGCCGCACCTGCTCCCGCCGCTCCCGCACAGGCAAAACCCGCTGCTCCCGGCTCCGCCGGCGAGATTAAGCTTTATGATGTGCCGGACAAGACTGCTGCCATGATTATGGCAATCGTTGCCGATACTCTGAAAAAGCCGCTGAACGAGCTGCGTTTCAAGTCTATCAAGGAGGTCAAGTAATATGAAATACAAAGTCACCTTAAACGGAAAGACCTATGAGGTCGAGGTTGAAGCCGGCGAAGCCATGCTGGTGGACGAATACGAAGCCTATGCACCGGCTCCTGTTGCCGCACCTGCTCCCGCCGCCGCTCCTGCTGCACCGGCCGCCGCTCCTGCTCCCGCAGCTGCTGCCCCGGCCGCACCTGTCGCCGTTGGCGCAGGCGAGCCTGTCACGTCCCCGATGCCCGGCAACATTCTTGACATCCGTGTCGCACAGGGCGACGCCGTCAAGAGCGGCCAGGTCCTGATCATCCTCGAGGCCATGAAGATGGAAAATGAAATCGTGGCTCCCCGTGACGGCGTTGTCAATCAGATCGTAACGTCGAAGGGCGCAACCGTGGATACCGGCGCAACTCTGATCGTTCTCGGTTAAGGAGGGCGGCAAATGAGTTCCGTAATTGATATTTTAAGTAATCTCTGGTTTGATTCCGGATTTTCGAACCTGTTTACCGACTGGCGTTCACTCGTTATGATCGTTGTCGCGTGCGGACTTCTCTACCTCGGCATCGTGAAGAAATTCGAGCCGCTGCTGCTTGTCGGCATTGCGTTCGGTACCCTGCTCACCAACCTCCCCGGCGCCGGTCTTTACCATCCGGAGCTGTGGGATGAGGTCATTGCACATACCAAAGGCTACGGCGACGTCCTGCGTGAAGGCGGTCTGCTTGATATCCTGTACATCGGCGTTAAGGCCGGCATTTATCCGTCGCTGATCTTCCTCGGCGTCGGTGCCATGACGGACTTTGGCCCGCTGCTTTCCAACCCGAAGAGCCTGCTGCTCGGTTCCGCTGCACAGCTTGGCGTTTACTGCGCATTCATTCTTGCCATCCTGCTCGGCTTTACCGGCAATCAGGCCGCTTCCATCGGCATCATCGGTGGTGCTGACGGCCCGACGGCTATCTTCCTGACCAGTAAGCTGGCTCCGGAGCTTCTGGGCGCCATCGCCATTGCCGCCTACTCTTACATGGCGCTGATTCCGCTCATCCAGCCCCCGATTATGCGTGCCCTGACGACGAAGAAAGAGCGCGAGACCAAGATGGAGCAGCTCCGTCCGGTTTCCAAGGCTGAAAAGATCGTTTTCCCGATCATTGTTGCGATCTTTGTTATCCTGCTCCTCCCGTCCACTGCTCCGCTGATCGGCTGCCTGATGCTGGGTAACCTCTTCCGTGAGTGTGGCGTGACCGACCGTCTCTCCGACACTGCACAGAATGCCCTGATGAACATCGTCACGATCTTCCTCGGCGTCAGCGTCGGTGCAACGACTGTTGCAGCACGTTTCCTGACCTTCGATACCCTGAAAATCGTGCTTCTCGGCCTGCTTGCCTTCTGCTTCTCCACCGTCGGCGGTCTGCTGCTCGGCAAGGTGATGTACAAGGTCACAAAGGGCAAGATCAACCCCCTCATCGGTTCCGCCGGTGTTTCCGCCGTTCCGATGGCAGCGCGTGTTTCCCAGGTGGAAGGCCAGAAGGCCAACCCCTCCAACTTCCTCCTTATGCACGCGATGGGCCCGAACGTTGCAGGCGTTATCGGTTCCGCTGTTGCGGCCGGCTTCCTGCTTGCCCTGTTCGGCTAAACAATAACAAAAAAGCGAGAGACTTTCGTCTCTCGCTTTTTTTATGGATCTTTCCGGAAAAGCTCCTCCGCTTCACGGCGTACGCCGTCCAGGAAGCTCTGCCATTCGCCCGGTACGATAAACGGATTCGGCTTTTCGCCCAGACGGCGAATTTTTTCTTCCGCGTGGTTATTCCAGAAATGGTTGCCGATGAATACCTCCACCGGCTCGTCGTACACCTTCTCAATGCTGTGCAAAAAGTCCTCCCGGTAGGAAAGCGGCAAACCGTATTCCTCCAGAAAAGCGCGCGTCAGCGAGTTGGTACCGGCGCCGCCGAATGTTCCGGCGCGGTAGGTTATGTCGTCCTCCGTCACGTCGAAGAACATGGACATCGTGCCGGGCGTATGTCCGGGCGTTGCCACAAAGTCGATCGTGGTATTGCCCACGGTCAGCCGGTCGCCGTCATGGAGCAGGACATCCGGCTCAAACGGCTCGATATACTGACAAAACCCCAGTTCCTTCGCCCAGGTCAGGTCCAGCGTCCCGTTTGCGTAGTCGCGGTCCGGCGCGCCAAGATACGTTTTCGCGCCCGTCAGCTCTGCCAGGGCACGCGTGCCGCCGCAGTGATCATAATGCCCATGGGAATGTACGATATGGCGAATGTCATAGGGGTCAAACCCCAGCGCGCGGATATTCTCAATCAGACGATAGAGCGTCTGTGGGTAGCCCGTGTCGATGAGGATCAGCCCGTCGCCGGTATCCAGCATGTGCGACGAACCTTCATACGAACCGACAAAATACAGATTCCCAATGACCCGAAACGGCTTCACTTTGGCTTCCCAATATGGAAACACCATATTTCTCCCCCTTTTCTGCCTGCCGCAGTCGGCTTCCGCCGGCAGGGCATTGATTTTGTATGCTTCTGCGCTTCACTATATCACAGCATGGAGAAAAACGCAATCTCCTTGTATTCCGGCACGCTTGCGGTTATAATAGAGGCAGAAAGGAGGCTTCGTCATGGAATATCTGGATCAAATTCGTGACCAAATCGTTGCAATCGCGGATCCCACGCGGATTTATCTCTTTGGTTCTCAGGCAAAAGGCACCGCCCGGCCCGGCAGTGACATTGATCTGTGCATCGTTGCGCGTACGGAACACAAACGCAGGCTTTTGACGGAGCTATATTTTCAGGTGGATTCGGAGCTCCCGATTGATTTTCTGCTCTACACACCAGAGGAATGGGAACAATGTCTTGCGGATGAATCCAGCTTTGCCAATGTCATCCTGCGCGAGGGGGTTTTGCTCTATGGCTGACAGCAAGCGGTATAACGATTGGTATGACAAAGCGCGGCACGATCTCGACGGCGCGCGCATCCTTCTGAAGGAAGGTGCGTTATACGATCTGGCGGCATTTCACTGCCAGCAGTCCATTGAAAAAGCGCTGAAGGGCTGGCTGCTGCAAAAAACAGGCCGGCTCTATGACGGGCACAGCCTCGTTTTCCTCTCACGTGAGGCCAGGCGGCGCGGTGCGCCGCTTGATCCGTTGATGCACGATTGTGCTTATGTAAACCAGTTCTACATCGAAACGCGCTACCCCGCCGACGTTCCGGAGGCGTTGGAACGCGAGGATGCGCAAGAATGCTGCCGCATCGCGGAGGAAGTGCTGGAGCTTTTGATGGGCATTGATGTATAGGAAACAAAAAAAGGAACGCTCCTGCTGCCAGGCAAAAGGCAGGGGGACGTTCCTTTTCTTTGTTTGGGTAAGTGTTACACCAGCGTCATGCCGGAACGGGCCGCCATATCACGGATATGGTCAAGACCCAGCGTGACGCGGTTATCAATGACGCTGAAATTCCCCACCAGTGCATCCGGCAGGAAGTCTGCGAAGAGCATATTGGCGCCGGCTGCAAGCGCCAGCAGATTGCCTTCGTCGTCGGCGAGACCCTTCGTGAGATCATGTCCCGGCTGCTGCGCCGTGATATTGATTTCCGGCATCATCAGACGCAGGATTGCAATCTCGCGCAGGTTCAGGAAAATATCGCCGCGCCCGCCCTCAGCAGCCAGCGGCGTGCCCTTCGCGGGCATATAGGGAATGACCGGTGCCCAACTGATCTCCAGCTCCTTCATCAGCAGAATATCATCCGCGAGCTGGGAGAGTGTGTGTCCAGGATAATCCACAATATTACCGGAAGCCAGCTTCATGCCGCTCTTTTTGACTGCCTCAATGCTGTGCATCCGGCGGTCAAAGTCCGTAGAGGGGTTTAAACGGTTGAAGGTGTCGCGGTCGGACATTTCAAACTTTAAGACGTACTCGTCTGCGCCCAATGCCGCAAATTCTTCGTACTGCTCCGGCACAAACTCGCCGCAGGCCAGGCTCAG
>JAHAYX010000039.1 GCA_018384365.1 Clostridiaceae bacterium | reverse complement strand
CCCGAAAAACCCCGTAAAATCAAGGGTTTCCGGTCAGGGAGCTGCCGGATAGCGACCACGATTTCGAGTCAGCCCCGTTATGACCACTTCGATACCTCTCCATTTTTTTGAAAACCCGGATTTCCGGGAGAACAAACGGAATTACTGATGAAAATACCAGTCGAACTTTTCACCGGATGCAGGCATTACTTCAATCTGAAGACCATCCGGCAATTCAATCCAGTTATGTCCTTTCGGCAGTTCCTTTACACCGCGCGCATAGGCTTCCGCGAGACAGGTGTCCAGATCTTCCACATTGATACCGAGATGAGCCGAACGACCCTCGGCAGAATCAAAATCCGGCGCCGAGACAAGCTGCAGTCCACCTGCCAGCCAAACCTGATCGGGATTGTCGGACGGTCCGGCTGTTCTGACAACCGGCATATGAAAAACATCCTGAAAGAATGCAATGCTCCACTTCAGATCCTTGACATAAACAGCCATGTGATCCAGATAAGCTCTTTTTTCGTATGCCATACAGACACCCCCGTACCGCAAACTGCTACTGCTTATTATACCAAATTCGAGTGATAAGTCAAGCCTGTTTCCAAACTTTTTCGTTGATTCCGGAAAGAGCAGGCTCTTTTGAAGAAAGCTTTTCATTAAGTTTATGGATATGTGGGTTGAAAAAGACATATTTGCGTAGTATAATTTATACTGGAGAAAAAAGATACCCGATCTTTTATAGGATCGTAAGTAAGGAGAACACACATGAGCAAAATACAGATGAAGACGCCGATTGTTGAGATGGATGGGGATGAGATGACCCGCATTATGTGGGCAATGATCAAGGATACATTACTGACCCCGTTCATCGACTTAAAAACAGAATATTATGATCTTGGCCTGAAAAACCGTGAGAGTACTGCAGATCAGGTTACATATGATTCTGCTGAAGCAGCAAAACGGCTTGGTGTTGCCGTCAAATGCGCTACTATTACGGCAAATGCCCAGCGCGTGCAGGAATATCAGCTTTCCAAGGTCTGGCCCAGCCCGAATGCGACGATCCGTGCCGTTCTGGACGGAACGGTGTTCCGCCGCCCGATCATTGTGAAGGGCGTTTCTCCGTATATCCCTACGTGGAAAAAGCCGATCACCATTGCACGTCATGCTTATGGCGATATTTATAAGTCCGTTGAAACAAAAGTTCCCGCAGGTTCCAAGGCAGAACTGGTGGTGACCGCACCGGATGGCACGCAGTCGCGCCAGACGGTTTTTGATTTCAAGGGCGACGGCATAGCCCTTGGTATGCACAATACGGAGGCATCTATCAGCAGTTTTGCGCGTTCCTGCTTCAATTATGCGCTGGATCAGGGTGAAGATCTGTGGTTTGGCACAAAAGATACGATTTCCAAGACCTATGACCATCGTTTCAAGGATATTTTCGCCGAGATTTTTGAGAAGGAATATAAAGATCGCTTTGAAAAGGCCGGAATCGAATATTTCTATACGCTGATTGACGATGCTGTTGCACGCGTCGTGCGTTCCGAGGGCGGCTTTATCTGGGCCTGCAAAAACTACGATGGCGACGTCATGTCTGACATGGTAGCAACGGTCTTTGGCAGCCTTTCCATGATGACTTCCGTTCTTGCCAGTCCCTCCGGGGCATTTGAGTATGAGGCTGCGCACGGTACCGTGACGCGTCATTACTACCGTTACCTGGAAGGCGGCACACCGGTTGCCAATCCGGTCGCAACGATTTTTGCCTGGTCCGGTGCACTGCGCAAACGCGGCGAGCTGGATGACATTCCGGAGCTTGTGGACTTTGCAAACCGTCTTGAAAAGGCGTCTTTGGATGTTATTGCTGACGGCCAGATGACGAAGGATTTGTATCTGCTTTCGTCTATCCCGAATAAGCAGGCGGTTGATACGGAAACCTATCTCCGTGCGATCGCGGCGCGTCTGTAAGGCCTGAAAAAGCCTGCCCTGCCGGATCCTGCAGGACGGGCGGCATAAAAAGCATGAAAAGGGTCAAAAATATGATTTGTGAGGTGCAAGTATGAAATTTGAAAAGAAACCCGATTGGCTGGATATCGTTTCTGTGGCCGCCATTGGCGTTGCTGCTGCCGCTGTGGTTGCCGGCGTGGTTTACATTTCCAAAAAGTGCCGCGATTATATCGAATGTGCAGATTTGATTGACGGCGACTGTGATTGTGATTGCGACGACGATTGCTGCTGTGACGAGGAATGCTGTGACGACGACTGCTGCTGCGGCGATGAAGACTGCTGCTGTGAGGAATCTTCCGAAGCGGAGGATTGCTGTTGCTGCGAGGCACCTTCCATTGAAGAAGTAGTGGAAACGGAATGTGCACTTGATACGGAAAACGAGTAAGATTTGACGTTATGGAAGAAAACCGCCGCATCAGCCGGCGGTTTCTTTCTGCGGGGATGGAAGATGGACATACTGATTTTAGGAAATACGGCCCGGGAGCACGCATTGGCGTGGAAATTTGCAGAGAGCCGGAAAACCGGGGAATTATACTGTACGTCGACGTACAGCGGAGTGGATACCCTGTGCACGCGGATCGATGCGCCGCCGGAAACCTGGCGCGCGACCCACTCTGTGGATCTGGTCGTGGAGGATACGGAAAACTGCATGTATCGCGCTGCGTTTGACTGTCCCGAAAACGCGATCCGCGTTACAGTGGATTGCCTGACAGACGGGCATACC
>JAHAYX010000032.1 GCA_018384365.1 Clostridiaceae bacterium | reverse complement strand
CCGCCCCACCCCAACTCATTTTTTTTTTTTCTTTTTTACCCCTCCTCACCCCGCTGGGCGGCGCTGTCAACGCCCCCCCCACGACAGTCAGTTATCCTGTGCGGAGCGGCAACGCAGCGCAGTCAGTTCACCTGCATGGAATAGATGATATTCTGCACAACGTCCGCATCGCGATCAGCCTTGGTATAAGCGCTGACGTCAATACGAATAGCCAGATACTTTCCTCCATTGCTGCTCAGGTCGACGTAAACGCTTTCATAAGCGTCGCCCCACTCATCAACATAGGTTACTTTTTCGGCATCAAAGCCCGCGATGGTCAATTCTTCCTTTTTGAATTCGTCATATTCGCTGCAGAGATCCAGATAATCCTTCAAAGCGGCCGCGAAGTATTCGTCATACTCGGCAAGGAAGGTGATCCGGACCGATCCGTCGCTGTTTTCCAGTGCTTCAATGCCAAAACTGTTGTCAAAGGTATAGTCCATGGGGTATTCAAAGAAGATTTCCCCATCGTCACAGTAGTCCAGGATATCGGTCGGTCCATCAAATCCGGGATAACCGTCGCCGGACGTTGTCACCTTTGTGGGAGACTTGCCCTGAATCTGCGGCAGATACCAGTCGTCATAATTCAGCGGCATCATGTCGTCATACAACATATTGGAGGTGTCGGCCGTCCGCACATCTTCCCATTCCATGCCCCAGGGGCGCAGGAAGATGTCGTAGTCGATCCAGTCGCCGTCCACATCGATCAGCGTGCTGTCGATGTGGATCATATGGTCGAATTCACTCACCATGGATGCGCCCGGATCGACGATCCAGTCCGCATGATTGATCTCCAGGCCCAGAATCGTACCGGATTCCGACATCATGCAGCCGTTTTCGGTGATACCGGCACCAAAGGTTACAGATGTCTCGGCAAACGTTTCCTCATCTTCGAGCAAATAGAGTTCCACATAACCGGTACCGTCCTCATCGGCTGTGATTTCCACAACACAGTCTCCGCAGTCCCCAATCCAATCCTCATAATACGAGGACGCATTGCTGAATACGAGCCAGCCATACCATTTGCCGTCCCACCAGGCATATGCGCCGGTATCTTCCGTGTCTCCCGGTTCGCTGTCGCCGCCGTCGTCCCAGTCATCGCCGTCATCCGTATCGTCGCCGTCGTCCGGCTCGGCATTCCAGTTGATTTCCGGTGCGCTGCCCTCGCCGCGGGCAAAGATATAGTCCGCGCCGTCCATGCGGATGCAGAGCTGATCATTTTCCAGCGTGTAAGTCAGGGAAGTTCCGTCCTCCGCGCTGAGTTTGCCGTTTTCCCAGGTCATCTTGACCGGATTATCCAGCACAAGTGCCGCCGTTCCGTCTGCCTTGATCTCCACGAAGAAATTGATGCCAAGTTCTTTGAACATGGCAAGATCCTCTTCGCTCATGGCTGCGTCGGTATTGTCGCTGTCCACACGCAGCAGCGTCCAGTAGCCAACTTCCTCCGCTGTCTTACCGGGTTTTGCCGCGCCGTCGTTTTTGTCTCCATTTTCAGTGCCGGAACCCTCCTTCTGGAAGGTATAGAGCAGGCCGCCAAGGTCCACGTTCAGCACGCCGTCCTTCAGCGTACCCGGATACTTATCACCGCCCTGTTCAAACGTGAAGGTTTCTCCATCCAGTTTCCAGGTTCCGCCGAATTCTTCACCCAGCAGACGCACATCGGCTTTTCCATTCTTCTTCAGCTCGATCCAGTCGCCTTCTGCATCCAGTTCAATGCCCTCCATTGTGCAGGAAACAGCGTCATAACGGCCAAGAACGGGATCATTACCGCCTTTTTTGCCGCCAAGCAGCAATACCAGCGCCACCACAACAAGCACAACGGCTGCGGCGGCAATGCCGATGATCAGGCCGGTCTTTTTTCCGCCGCCTCCGGGTTTCTTCTGCTGCATGACCTTTTCCGGTGCAGTGGGCGGCGCATAACGCTGCTGCACCGGTGCGGGTGCAGGTGCCTCGTAAGTCTGCTGTGCAGGCGGTGCGTAAGTCGGCTGTGCAGGCGGCACATAAGTCGGCTGCGCCGGTGCTGCCGCAGGTGCCTCGTAAGTCTGCTGTGCGGGCGGTGCGTAAGCTGGCTGTGCAGGCGGCGCATAAGTCGGCTGCGCCGGTGCTGCCGCAGGTGCCTCATAAGTCGGTTGTGCGGGAGGCACAGGGGCCTGCTGTGCGGGAGGTGCATAGGTCGGCTGCGCCGGTGCCGGTGCTTCATAGGCCGGCTGTGCAGGCGGCGCAGGGGTTGCGGGGGCCGCGGCTATTTTTTGTCCGCATTCCGTACAAAACTTTGTTCCATCTGGAAGCGAAGCTCCGCAATTGGGGCAGAAACTCATAACATTCTCTCCTTTTACTTCGTATTCTCCGCTTAGAATTTTCCGCTTTTTCCCGAGAACCCCTGGCTGTCAATCGTTGTTCCGCCGGAACTGCCAGAGGATCTTTCGATTTTAGTTCGGGTCTGCGTTGTATGGCTGTATTGGTCGTCACGCAGGGTGATGTCCATACCGCCCGGTGCAAGATAATTGCTGGCCTCCATGTTGAGCGCCGTCTTTTTCCTGCATTTTCTGCTCCACGCATTGCAGATGACCAGTGCAAGAAGGAAGCCAAGCACAATACTGGCAACCACAATATGCCAGGTGCGGACACGCGAACCGATATCAAGAGGATTCCCCTCCCGCGCCATTTTCAGCATTTCTCCGCAGGTCGCCAGATAATCCTGGCAGCCCTCGGCCCAGTCATTGTCTGCAAAATCGTCCAGGAACTGTTCGCTGAGATAGTCCTTTCCGTAGTCCGTAAAAGCCGTATTCCCGTATCCGTAGGCGATCAGGGTATAATCTCTGTCATACATGGAAAGCAGCAGAAGGACGCCGCTTTTTTCCTCGCCCCAGCCCAGATCGTATTCCAGATAAATATTCTTGGCCACTTCATAGATACTGCCGCTGCCGTAATCCTGATAGTTCTCAACCGTGACAAAATACACGGCACACGCAAACTGTTCGGAAATCACTTTCGCGCGGCGTTCCAGCGTGGTCCATTCCTCGTCCGTTAAAAGCAGCTCTGTATCGCAGATATAGGGGAAATCATCCTCCGCCGCAAAAGCAGGCGGCAAACAGCCAAGCATCAGCGTCAGGATGCACAGCAAAACAAGAGTTCGTTTCACAAAGCACCTTCCTTTCACGCAAACAGCGCAGCCAGAATCTGAACGCACAGCCAGCCAATCCCGCTGACGCCGATCAGCGTGCTCAGTACAGCCGTCAGAATGCCGGTCAGAGCCCAGAAACGCGCTTTTGACGAAGGGAGTTCCCCGACAAACTTGCCCGTCTGGCCATTCATGGCAAAGAGATATTTTTTTCCGTTCCAGTCCGTCGTCAGCATCCAGACCGGCATCAGCGCATAATGCACTGCACCGTGCCGTATCCTTGCCTGCAGGCTCTCCTGACTCACCGAGGTATAGCCCGTGACATCCTGGTACAACAGGTTTGCGGCGGTTTGTTTGCAGCGCCGGTCTGCCCGTTGACCACATGTGGCCACATCCACGTCGTATTTATCTGCCAGATATCCCGGCAGATATGCCGTGGAAAACGGTTTCAGTTCCGAAAAGTCAAACGGTTCGATGGAATCCATGTAATCGTCCGCCATTTTGCTGGAGGCGTCCGCGGGAACGTGCAAAAACTGCACTGTTCCGCCGCGCTGCACGTTGTAATGCACCGTGGTGGTCACGCGATAGTCTCCTTCTTCGCGGGAAGAGACATTTGCCGCGTGGAAGGTGGCGTTTGCATCCACATCGGCGTCAAACAGCCAGAACGGTACATAAACGCCCTTGATTTCCTCGATATGGTTGGCCTGCGAAAACACCTTCGGCAAAAACGGATTTTTCCGGTAATGCTCTTTGAGCGCCTTCTTGGCCGCCTCGTGATCCAGCTTGAACGGTATCACATAATCCGGCCGCAGGGCACCGGCAAACTGTCCGGGCACAATCGTGGGATTGCCGCAATAAGGGCAGCTGGTTGCGGCGGTGGTTTCGTCGCAGATCAGTTCCGCTCCGCACGACGGGCAGGAATAAGCGCGCATATGCGCCGCATCTTCTCCCCAGTCGCTTTCCGGAGGTATTTCCCAGCTTCCTTCCTCCTGTGCGGCCTTTTCTTCCTCTTTGGCAGCGGCTTCCGCGGCCGCAGCCTCTTTTTCCGCGTACAATGCCTCGATTTCGGCTACCGAAAAAGAGGAACCGCAGTAGTCACATTCCAGCTTGCCGGAGCCGCCCACAAAATGGAGCGGCCCCGTACAGGCCGGACATTGATAATTCGTAATTTTACTGGCCATTTTCTCCCCCTGTCACAGATCAAAAGCCGCTCAGACGGAACGCAACCAGTTCCATGGCAGAGTTGTCGTCGCGATCCTCAGTCAGTATCACCACAATGCTTCCGTCCGGCTGCAAATCGGCCGAGCAGAGCCACGGATAGGAGGTGTCGAAGAGGTCTCGGTCGTCGGCTTCTCCGATATAAGTACCCTCTGCGTTCCACAGAACAACCGAGCGCATATTGCCATCCAGCGCCAGGAAGCCGTTTTCCGTTTTGGTCACAAATGTGATGCTGCCAAGGCGTCCATCCTTGCCCAGAAGTGTTTTCTGCAGCGTGCCGGCATGGTCATAGACCTGCACAACCTGCGCGCTGGCCTCCGCATCGGAGCCGGTGATATAGACATAACTGTCGTCTATCCAGATCTTCGTTGCCATGGAAAGGCCGGTGAGCGGGAAGGCCTCGGTCTGCATGGTGCCGTCCGCAAAGCGGTAACGCACCACGGAATCCGGAGTTGTGAAATAACTGATTCCCCAGCTGCCGTCCGGCGCGGCGGCGAAATAATCCGGTCCGCTGTAACTGAACGTCATTTCGCCGTCCGAGATGCCAATGTAAGGCTTCATAAAGTCAGAAAGCAGAAGTGTGCCGTCGCTTGACACGTCAATCCGTTCATAGCCGTCGCCCGCAGCCACATCCTGCACGTATGTAAAGCCCGTGCCGTCAAAGGCATACTGCTGCAGCACACCGTCCGAGAGGATATAGGCCCGGTCGCCCACGATTTCGATATCGTGTTCAAACGTTTCGTGCGTGATGATCGGGTCGTCGGCAGGCAGGAACGTACTCGTCAGCGTGTAGGTGCCGATCATGGTGCTGTACTCTCCGCGGGAGAATCTTTCGCCCTCCCAGTACCACGGCCAGTCAACATTGCCGGTTTCCTCCAGGTGGAACTGCAGATTTTCCAGCATACGCCCCACGCGTTCATCGTCGATGTTGTCCCAAACCCGGAAGAACATCGTGGCGCCGGCGGACTCGTTACGGCCAAAGTAGAAGAGGGTATCTCCGCCTGCGTTTTCCCATTTCAGCAGCTGCTGGCCGCCAATGGAAAAGGTGACGTCCGCATAGGCGTTTTCCTCCACCAACGCATATTCGTCAAATCCGCGGTTATACAGATCATTTCGGTATTCGTACGGATCCTGAATCCCCGCGAAAATGCGCACGGCAAGCTCCCGATTGCCATCTTCATCAAAGACAAAGAGGTCGCAGGCGCAATAATCGTCTCTGTCGGTGATATCGTCGTCTTCAAATTCCCATCCGTCATCCGTGGGGAAAGAAACCGTGAACAGCGTGGTTTCAATGGTGGTCAGTTCCACTTCCGGTTCGGGATCGGGTTCCGGTTCCGGGTCAGGTTCCGGGTCAGTTTCCGGCTCAGGTTCCGGGTCAGGTTCCGGATCCGGTTTTTCATCCGGCTCGATACCGGAGTCCGGCTGTGTATTCGTACCCTCTGTTTTTTCTGTAAGGCTTGCAATGTTTTTTTCGTCCTTACCGCAGGCACACAGTCCCAACAGCATGACCGCAGCAAGCAGGATCGCCAGGATTCTTTTCATCGCAGTTCTCCTTTTCTTCACACGCTGTCCTCAACCGTTCACGGAACCGCCACAGTATTCACAGCAGCCCGATGCATCGGGCGTGGTCGTTGCACCACACCACGGACAGGTCACAGCCTGACGGGGCGCCGCGGCAGCAGCCGCATTTGCACGTACCTCCTGGCGCACCTGCAGCAGAGCATCCCGGATTTCGTTGCCCATTTCCTCATACTGCCGGTATTCCACGCTGGCGCGAACCTCATCCGCATTGGACGTGCGCACACCGCCCATCGGTGCACGCGGCGCCATTCCAGGGCGCATGGCGCCCGGACGGGCACCGCCGGGCATGGGCCGGGCGGGTGTTCTGGTTCTGGGCATTGCATTCGGACCGTCCAGCAGGGTTTCCTCGTCGTTGTCCACCTTGGAACGGTTCAGCTGGAAACGGATTTCATTGAAATACGGATTATTGACATGAATGACAATGGTAAAATCGTAGGAATAGGCATAACGCTTGGGTGTAAAGCTCTTCCGGTTTCCCTCGGCATCCTTGTACTGGATTTCCGTTCTGTCCTCGTCAATATCCAGCGTACAGCCTGTCACGTCCGCAAAATCCAGCACATCCGGATTCGCCTCTGCCAGATCCCGGGCTGAAGTGACCATGAATTTTCCCGCATCCTCGTCCAGCAGTACCTTCACGGTCTCACCCAGCGTGCGTGTGGTGTGGAACGCGGCCACCTTTTCCTTGTTTGCCTCGCGGTAATCCAGCTGTGCCTTGATTTCCTCCACGGTGCTGTTGCGCCGCTCAGAGAACCACGGCGAGAGCTTCGCCGCACAGCTTTTGCACATATTGCCGTCCTCCAGCTTGCGGTTGCCCAGAAGTCCGATCTCGCCGCCGCAGATGGAGCACTCTTTCTTTTTAAATGCGTCGAACAATCCCATGCTATTTTCCTCCAAAGCTACTGCTTTTTGAATTCAACGGTCCCGGTGTCCAAAGAACCTTCTGCAAACATCAGGACAATTCTGCCGTTTTCATCATCGTCGGACACTTCGTGACGCAGATCGCAGATCTCGCCTATGACCGTTCCGTTCAACCTTGTAAGTTCGGTAGTGTTCAGCCGTAAATCCGTGCTGAAAACCTTGCCGGGCTGGAGGTAGACAAAGTCGTATTCGCCGTCCAGCAAGGTTTCGCCGTTCTTACGAAGCTGAATCCGGTAATCCTCCGACAATGACATCTCGTACTGTCCGTCGGCGCTCTCCCAGGTGCCGGCCAGCACCGGCAGGAGAACTTCGTTATCCACATAGGTAAAATCGCCGTCCCACATTTCCAGGCCATCCGTTTCTCCAATCGCATCCGGATTCTTCCCTCCGCCTATGTCGGGAACATTTTTTATGACAAAATGCCGGAGCAGGAAAAACGCACCCACAAGCACCACCAGAAAAGCCGGAATCAGGATCAAAGCAGGCATCCATCCCTTTTTCACCGGATATCTCCATCATCAAAAGGATCCCCGCACTCCGGGCAGAACTTCGGCGGCTTTGTGGGATCGGCAGGCTCCCAGCCGCACTTATCGCAGCGGTACTGCGGTACGCCCGCAGGCTTTTTCGTGCCGCATTCCGCGCAGAATTTGCCTTTGTTCACCGCGCCGCAGGTGGGGCAGACCCATCCGTCGGGCTTCGGTTCCGGCTTCTTTGTGCCGCATTCCGGACAGAACTTGCCGGTGGCCGCCGCGCCGCAGGAGGGACAGACCCAGCTGTCTGCCGCAGGCTTCGGTTCCGGCTTCTTTGCGCCGCATTCCGGGCAGAACTTGCCGGTAGCCACTGCGCCGCAGGCGCAGGTCCAGCTGTTGGCGGCAGGCGCTGCCGGTGCAGGCTGCTGCTGCACCTGAGGCTGCTGCTGGCCCATCTGATACAGGCTCTGTGCGTTCATGCCGCCCATCTGACCGGCCATATTCATTCCCATAAAGGCCATTGCCGGGCCTGCGCCCTGGTTGGAGGCGGCAGACTGCATCGCGCCGGCCTGTGCACCGACCAGATGTGCTGCCGCGCGCGTCGGATCCATAAAGGCCGCGTTGCGCTGCATTTCCTTAATCATCTGCTCGTCTTCCTCGCTGGCTTTCACAGAGGATACGCCGAAGGAAACGATCTCCAGGCCGCGCAGATCACGCCATTTCGACGACAGCACCTCATTCAGTGCCTCCGCCAGTTCCTGCGTGTGTCCCGGCAGTGCCGAATAGCGGATGCCCATGTCAGAAATACGGGCGAATGCCGGCTGCAGGGCCGTTAAAAGTTCTGTTTTCAGCTGGCTGTCAATCAGGCTGCGGTCATAACCGGATTCCACGTTGCCGCAAACATTCGTGTAGAACAGCAGCGGATTGGAAACACGGTAAGAATATTCACCGAAGCAGCGGACGGCAATATCAATGTCAATGCCGGCACGCTGGTCGACGACGCGGAACGGCACCGGCGACGGCGTACCATATTTATTGCCAATCAATTCCTTGGTATTGAAGTAATACACTCTCTGATCCTTGGGCGCTTCGCCGCCAAAGGTGAAACGCTTGCCCACGGTGGAAAGGACGTTCAGGATGTTTTCCTTGTTCAGGCCACCTGCGAAAATCGAAGGCTCCGTGGAGGCATCATAGGTATATTCACCCGGCTCGGCGCAGACGTCCACCACCTTGCCCTGCTCGACGATCAGCATACACTGGCCGTCGGCCACGGCAATGATCGAGCCGCTTGAGATGATGTTGTCCGAGCCCTTCGTGTTGCTGGAACGGCCTCCCACACGCTTCTGTCCCTTGATAGCCAGTACGTTTGCCGGCAGTGCCTCGCAGTAAAAGTATTCTTTCCACTGATCGGCCAATACGCCGCCCGCTGCACCCAATGCTGCTTTAATCAATCCCATAGTCTTTCTCCTTTCAAATACATTTCATCAACAAAGGAAAACCCGTGCGTTATCTGACGCTATTACGCGCTGCTGCGAAAATTCACAAGGTCAGCCGGTCTTTCCGGCTTCCGGCCGCCGCTTTTACAGACTGTCCATCACGGCAGCAAAGTACGTATCCGTAACGGAACCGAAGAGAAAAGCGTCAATTTTCCCATCCCGCTTGGCATTCTTGACCCGTTCTGCCAATGCGCCGTCCGCCACATCGTCCACCAGGATGACAATCCTGCATTCCGGGTCAAGCTGCTTGACCCTGTCCCGGATTGCCATCCGCTCGTCCAGCATCCAGGGCGTATACCCCGTTGCCTCCATCAGGAGCGCATAGGGCTTAAAGGTCCTGCATTGCTGTACGGTCATATCGGGCGATTCCGATATGATGATCTGATAATTATCCAGTTCCTGCAACAACGTTCGCTGGATTGCCCTTGCAAAAATGCCGCTCTGCATATCCAGCACGATCCTCCGCATAGAATCACCGCCCTTCCCGGCTATAATTTCTGCTGACCACCCGCCGGTTGAGGTATCGCCCGCGCCCGTCAAAAACCGCCTGAAAAAGTGAAAGAGTCCACTTTATTCCAGCGTATTCGGCGCAGGACACGGCAGAATTTTCTTATTTTCATTTTAACCTGCCTTTTTTCGACTGTAACTACCGGAAGCGGAGGTTTTACCCCCTGCAAAGAAAATTGCTGCCGCTTTGGCATGAAAAAAGACCCGCTTTATAAAAGCAGGTCTTTTTCGATACCGCACCAAAGCCTTTATTCATCCTTGAGCGTCGTCACGATCAATTTCCCGGAGATAGCCGCAGCAACCAGCTCCTCCTTATTGGCAAAACCGCATTTTTTCACCAGTTCCCGGATGTGCCACCGGGCGCCGTCGCTTGTGATGCCAAACTTTTTGCCGATTTCCGCATACGTCATTCCCCGGATAAAGCAGCGCAGGATTTCCAGCTGCGCCGGGGCGATGTCGTTTGACAGAATCCCCTCCAATTCCACCGCAGGCGACTCATCGGGGAACACACGCTCGCCCTGCATCGTGTGGCAGATGACATCCAGAAGCTGCTCGTCGCCATGATCTTTATACCACAGGCTGTCCGCACAGCCCGCCTTTGCCTTTGCCAGCACTTCCGGGTCCACAAGCGAGGTCATAATCACCACTTTGATATGCGGATGCGCTTCCTTGATCCTCCTGCCGGCCGCAAGGCCGGAATGACGGTGCAGCGTCAGCACATCCATCAGCACAAGGTCGATATGCTGATCGCAGAGTGTTTCCGCTTCAAAAGCGTCACGAACGGCGCCGGCCAGGCGAAACCGCCCGTCGGAAGTCAGCAGATGCGCAAAATATTCCTGTATGTAGAGGTCATCCTCAACCAGAATGATATGGATCACAAGCTGTCCCCCTTCCTGGGCAGATGCAGCACCAGAGAAAACGCAGGCCGGTGAGATACGTGCATTTCACCGCCGGAAGCCTCCACGCTTCTTCTGAGAGAAGACAGGCCGCTGCCCTCTGTAATTTGATGTTCCGGCGCCTTGCCGTTGTTGGTAATCTCCGTTCGCAGGATGCCGCTGCGCTGGGTAATCTTCACGTACACGGCAGTTCCCTGCGCGTGGCGGATGCAATTCGTCACACATTCCCGGACAGCCGCAGAAACCAGATTCTCCATCTCCGTATCCGGTGGAATATACCCCTCGACCAGGACTTCGACGCCCATTTCCGCCGCTTTTTGCCGTGCTTCCTCCATCGTACCGCGCAGGGACAGACGGCTTGACGCCAGCAGGCTTACCGCTTCCTTCAGGTTTTTCAGTTTTTCCTTCACTTCCAGCGACGTGCTGTTTTTCACGTCCTGCACCGTCAGCAGGCTTCTTCCCAGAACGTCGTGCAGATAAACCTTCAGTTCCAGACTTTCTTTTTCCCGCACGTCGTCCGCCATGCGCTCGTACATTCTCTGCAGTTTCCGGTTCACCTGCTGCAGCCGTTCATTACTTTTGCGGAGTTTCACGTTTCCCCGGTAAATTTCCGTTTCATCAAAAGCGGAAAACTGCGTATAGCCGGACAATTCTTCTCCGCTCAGCGGATTGCTGCGGAAGCGGTAGATTCTTCCGTCCGGGAACCGATAGCAGCCGGAAACATCCCCCAGCGCAACCACGCCGCTTCGGGATGGAAGGTCACGCAGGGCTCTTTCCAGTTCCGCAAGCGTCTGCGGATGCCGTCCGATCAGGAGATTCGTCAGGGCGTCCATTTTCCGGTTGCAGAGGATCACACGCCCCGTCGAATCGGCGAAACACAGTCCCGCAGGCAGGTCGTCAATGGCCTCCTTGATCGACCAGTCGCTGATTTCCTCCTTACTCCGGCGCCATTCCCGATAACCCCCCACTGCGGTATACAGCAAAACAGCCGCCATGGACAAAACAGGCACCAGTACAGGGATGTGAAAGAGCGGCGGGGCATCCCGATTGCTGCAAATCAGGAAAACCAGCAATAGCAGAGAGAAAAGCTGTAAAACACCATCCACAATTCTGTACCGGAGAGCGCTCCGTCTCGAAATTCGGTAGAGCAGCAGACCGAATTCTGCCGTACAGATCAGATACGTGGAAAGAATCAGCAGCATCTGACCGTTGTGCGGCAGCAGGCAATAACAGATCATCCGGCAGTTCCTCCCTTCAGCGGGAGAACCAGGGTCCACTCGTCCTCGTCAGACGCTTCGATCATGGCAGCGGGGTATTCCTTCTGCAAAACACGCAGATCCTCCCCACAGCCGACGATCAGACGGACACGGAACACATCCGATACCTCGCTGACCGTGACCATCATGGAGGTCAAGCTGTCCAGCGCGGTCTCTGTCACCGTTTCAAAGAAGTCATAGGCAAACGCTGCCATGGTGCCCGGGAGATAATGTCTGCCGGTGTCCACATACAGCGTGCAGCGCACGCCCATGAACTGGAGATAGTGGAGCGATTCTGCAAAGGCACGCTTTAATTCTCCCTCCGCGATGTTGAAATCGCTGTAAACGGAAAGCATCAGATGCTTTTTTCTTTTGACATAGCTGCCTAAAACAGCGATACGGGACAGAATGGCCCGGCCTGCCTCCGTATCCGTACCGGCCGCTTCGTAGTCCTGCATCAGCAGGGAGATCTGATCCAACTGTTTTCGCGTGGAGGAGGCAAGCAGATCATACAAACGGTTCTGCTCTTCCACCGTCTTTCTCTGCTTCTCCAGATTATATTCGTATTCCAGCATGGCATTGCGTTCGATCAGTTCTTCCTGCGTATCCGTCAATTCCCTGCGCAGTTTCGAAAGCTCCGAGATATCCTCCACCCAGACGGCATGGCCTCCGGCGATTGGCATATGATGCAAAATCGTTTCTTCTCCCAGCATCACGGGGCCGTTTTCCGCTTCCTTCATTTTTTCCACCGGAATCTGCACTGCTTCTCCGGAAGCATACCGCACCCGGTACGACGCATCCACAATCTGCGCATTGTTTCCGACGGAAGCAGCAAACATTTCATTATAGCGCGTGTTGGTGGGAATCATTCTGCAGTAAATACAGCTTTCAATAACGGCAGCGAAGAGCAGACAGCAAGCCGCGCTGGAATCTCCCGCCAGGAAAACAGTCAGTGGGAAATTCACCATATAGGTTAAAATATACGTCATCGACAGAGCCAAAGAGAGGATCAGGGGCAGGAATTCCTTCCGCTTCCGATAGAATCTGCTGCGGGTGAACATGATGCAAAAAGCGAGGAACGAACAGGCTGCAAACCAGATAAAAACCAGCGCATAGCCGGCGCCGCGCTGGTAAGCATGGTCGGAAAAGACAGCGGCATCTGCCGGGAAACGGAAAACCAGCTGGTGCAGATCGTTGCTCAGCACAAGCAGGAACAGCGCCGCCGCCGGGATGTGAAGAAAATGGATCCAGCGGGGCAGGCGGTAGGATTCTGCCTTCCCGAGAAATAACGCGGCAAACAGGGCAAACAGCGGAATATAAAGCAGCGGCAGATAATACAGGTACCAGAGGTATCTGACTGCATTGACATCCATGACAATATAGTATTTCAGAACCTTGAGATGCAGCCAGAAAAGCATCAGGATCGCGATGCCGCAGAGATACCATCTGGCCTGCATCTGCACAATGCGGTGATACAGCGAAAAACCCCACATGGTGATCAGCGCAACATGGATGGAAACACGGATGAGATCCGTCAGCATTCGAAATTCCGGCAAGTTCGGCAGAAGAGTCAAATTGGCATTGTGGAGTATCTGGATGAGATCCGCTGTGATAACCAGCAGGCTAATCACGGCTACGGTCCATGTATTTGATTTTGTTTTCAAAAGACCGCGCCTCCCTTTCCCGCGCACCGGCAATCAATTCTTTCCAGTATAAATCACTCTCAATTATACGGGGTTTCCCCGGAAAACTCAACAGAAAATGCAAATTCCTTTCCGAATCCGTCGAAAAATACACCGAGGCGAAAAATTCCGGACACGAAAAAAGCGCAGGCCCGTCCTTTCGGACAAGCCGCGCTTTTTTTAAAACCGGTGTTATTCTTCCGTGACGATTTCCGCATCCGCTGCATTTTTACGGACGCTCTCCACACCGTTTAAGCAGGATGCCTTTGCCGTATATCCCTCGGAAACGGCGATGATTTCTCCGTTTCTGGCCTTCAGGCGGAAGCGGCATTCGCCTTTTTTGTCCAGATAAACCTCAAACTTGGGATGCTTCTCTGCCGAGTAGCCCTCGACCGTCTGATCCTCAAGTGCGGCAATCGGTGCGTTGGTCATCACGCTTTGAATCCCGTTCCGGCAGGCAGCTTCGGAAGAATACACTTCCGATGTTGCGATCACCTCGCCGTTCCCGGCCTTCAGGCGGAAGGTGAAACCCGTTGCAGTCGTTTTCATCACAAATTTACCCATATTCTTTGCCTCCTGCTGTTATTTCTGTGCGTCTGTGGTAACGCGGACGGCCGGGGCCTGTACATGATTTTCGGCCATGGCTTCCGTGATGTTCTGCGTCAGATCGAAATACACGTCCCAGTAATCCTCGTTTTTACACCAGGCACGCACCGTAAAGGCCATGGCTTCGTTGGTGCCGCCGCTGATCCGTGCAAAAGGCTCCGGATCGGCCAGAACCTTGGGGTTGGCTTTCATCACCGCAATCATCATATCCTGGATTTTTGCCGGTGCTTCGCTCTTCGCGCACGCAAAGCTGAGATCCACGCGCCGCAGCGGTTCGGAGGAAAAGTCTGTCACATTGGCGTTCATCAGGCTGCCGTTCGGCACGGTGATGCGCTTATTATCCAGCGTCAGAATGACCGTGTAGAACAGCGTGACTTCATTCACAACGCCTTCCACACCGGCTGCCGCGATGTAATCGCCCTGATGGAAGGGCTTGAAGATCATCAGCATAATGCCGCCCGCCAGGTTAGAAAGCGCTCCCTGCAGGGCCAGGCCAACCGCCACGCCCGCAGAAGCCAAAACTGCGATCACGGAGGCCATCGGGACGCCCAGGATGCCGATGATGGAGATCACAAGGATTACATAAAGGCCTGCCTTGATAAAACTGAGGACAAAGGTACGCACCGTTCCCTCAATCTTCTCCATAAGTTTGCTTTTGCCAAGGAATTTCATCAGGCTTCTGATCAGGATATTGCCGATGATGAGAACGAGAATTGCCAGAACGATTTTGCCGCCCGTGGCGGTCGCCATGGTGGCCAGGTTGGAAATCAGGGATTCCATGTGGTTTTCTCCTTTCTTTTTTCGGTTTTCAGCCAACTTCATTTGCCGGAACCGAATTTTGAAACCTTCTGACACCAGTATAACATGGTGTATTACCAAAAGAAAGAGAATTTTCAAAAAAATGCAGTTTTTCGGAACCTGACACAGCCGTACCGCGCAATTGTCCATTTTCCGTAAAGACAGCGGCGATTTTTTTGGATGGTTCGCTGCGAAAACCTCCGGATATGGGAGGAAAAAGCGGTTGACAAAACGCATCCGGATATGACAAGATAAAAACGAAGTGGGAAATCCAGGTCGAACGGCGGTATCCGGAAAACTGCCGCTAAAGGATAGGAGAAGAGAACATGAGGAAGAAAAACACGTATCGTTTCATTGCGATTCTGCTGATTCTGACATTGCTGCTTTCCGGCTGCGCCAGTACCGGGCGGGACGACGGCAGCGAACCGGCATTTAAGCATTTTTCTCCGGATAAGCTGAATACGGCGGATTCCGGTGAAGGAGAAACGGAAGATCCGGAAAACAATCCGGACACCGAGCAGAAGGGTGAAGACGCCGAAGATAAAAAAAGTCCCGGAAGCACCGAAGGCGCCGGTCAGAACAAGAAACCGGAGCAAGATCATTCTTCCGATCAGGATGAAGATCCCGCTCTCGAATATACGTACGAATATGTAAAGGCAACGCTCCGGGACGGCACGCTCACAATCACGCTCCTGCCGGATGCTGCCGCCGAACACTTTGGTTCGAACAGCGGTTTGCGCTGTAACGAGCCGTATCCGGTCTCCGGACTGACGGGCAGTTATACGGATCTCTTTATCGGAAGTATGGGAAACAGCGTTTCCCCGTTCGTATTTCTTTTGACCGAGGGCGGCGGCGTGGAGTGCGTGCCGGTAGGCATCGTTCTGGAGGATTGGGTCATCAGCCGCCCTGCCGGGGACCCTGCATTTGTGAGCATTGGTGAATTGCCCCACGTGAGTGATATCGTCTCCTTTTACGAAGATACCGTATCCTATGACAACGGCGGATACGTCACCGTGTTTGCCGTGGCAGCCGACGGGGTGGAAGCCGACCTTTCCTTCCCCTATTATTACGCCGCAAATCCCCAGGATGCTCCTCCCTCCGAGGAAATGGCTGAAAAAATCATTCTGGATAACCTCGGACCTGCCGGACTGGAGGATCTGGTCGACCGGGGGTTATACATGATTGCACCCGGCCTGGTTGAAACGATCAACGGAGATCCCTGCTGTCTGATGGGCGTCGGTGACGAAGATACCGATAACCTCGGTCATTTACAGTACTTTGCAGCAGCCGCAAACGGCGCCGTCTATGAACGCGTCGGGGAGCCGGAACTGTGGCGTCCCTGCAATCTGCTGGCAGAGATTTACAGTGGCAGTTCGGATCCCCTGGATCTGTTCTCCATCATCAGCGAGCCGAACGGAACGGAGCTGGAGGAGCTTTACTTCACCGGCCGCAAGGAGGAAGTGTTCCTTTCGGATGCTGCGCTGGCTTCTGACACACCGATGCTGCTTCTGCCGCTGAAAAATGACGTGAATATCAAGGTCGAGCTGATTGATTTCAACATTGACGGCGAAATTGAATCGGAAACGGTTCTTGCCGACCTCACGCTTTCCCGCGGCGATCTGTGCGCAATCTACGCCCATGTCATGTTCGACACCTCTCCGCTGTTTATTTACGCCTCATGGCAGGATGGTCCCTGTGAATACACGGTGTACTGGTGGGCCGTCAGCGGTGCCGGGTATGGCGAAGTCTATATGGAGTATGTCGCCGGTTTTGAAACAGACGACGGTTCCCATGCAATGGGATAAGCTGCCGCTTTTCCTTTGCGCAGTACCCCGCAATCCGTATTTTCCCCGGTTTCTTTCTGAAACCGGGGAATTTTTACTGTCACAACCGCACTTCTGCACGCATGGCAGAGTCCCGCAGAAATCGCGCCGGTCATTTTCCGCGTTTCTGCACATCCTCATCAATGCGCCGCTTCCAGTCCGCGCAAAGCGGCCTCGCCGCACGCACGCTGCACACGGCTTCATGGATGACCTCATAGTTCAGCGCCGTGCCCGCCTCATCGCACTTGTAATTCACCGCGCGGTCAGCGCTGATGCCGAAACGCCGGGCCTCCGCGGCCGCGTCGATATTGGCGCCCAGAAACAGAAACTCCCAGCCGTACTTTTCCTTCTGCCGTTCGATCATTCTGCGCACCGTTTCATAGTCATAGCGCCGGCTGGCGTTTTCATACCCGTCGGTGGTGATGACGAACAGCGTTTTTTCCGGCACATCTTCCCGCCGTGCGTACTTGTGGATGTTTCCGATATGGTGAATCGCGCCGCCGACGGCATCCAGCAGTGCCGTGCAGCCGCGGGTGAAGTACTCCTTTTCCGTCATGCGGGGCACTTTCTCCAGCGGCAGGCGGTCATGGATGACCACGCTTTCGTTGTCGAAGAGCACCGTGGAGACCAGGGCCTCGCCCGCTTCCTTCTTCTGCTTTTCGATCATGGAGTTGAAACCGCCGATGGTGTCGCGCTCCAGTCCCGCCATGGAACCGCTGCGGTCCAGGATGAATATCAGTTCTGTCATAAGAAAAACCCTCCTTCGTTTGATTACGCCTTGATTTTAGCGCATACGAAGGAGGGTTTGGTCGCATGATGGGCGACATTTATTCGGTTTTCAAGCGGCTTTCCCATTCCGCCTCTTTGAAGCCTACAAGGACCACGCCATCCCCGACAGCAAGCGGCCGCTTCACCAGCATTCCGTCGGTTGCAAGCAGTTTCAGCATTTCTTCTTCGCTCATGGCAGGCAGCCGGTTTTTCAGATCCATGGACTTATAGAGCAGGCCGCTGGTGTTGAAAAACTTTTTCAGCGGCAGGCCGCTGGCATGGTACCACGCCGAGAGTTCCTCGTACGTCGGGTTGTTTGTTTTGATGTCCCGGACCGCATAGTCAATCCGGTTTTCGTCCAGCCACTTCTGCGCCTTCTGGCAGGTGGTGCATTTGGGGTAGCAAACAAAGTGAATCATTCCGTCACGCTCCTAACAAACTTTGATCAAAGGCAAACAGTGCCTCGTTGATTTCAAAAACATCGTATTTCTTCTGCCGGATAAAGTACTCGATGATGACGTCGAACTTGCTGCTGCGGCTCAGGGCAAAACCGGCGCGGGCCAGAAAGTCCCGCGTCTCGTCCAAATCCAGCTCCAGCGCAATGGCAAAGGCAAGTGCGGTGGCCTTGGACGGCTTATAGTCCGGGTTATTGCGGATTTTCGAGAACAACTTCCGGTCAACATTGGCCTTTTTATAGATTTCTGCGTCCTTTTTCCCGCTGCGGTCAATGAGCTGCAGCAGAGTTTCGGAAAATCCGGCGTCCAGATTCGACAGCAGGTCGTCCAGACCACCGTTCACGCAGGGCAGCGCGAACGCCAGAAGGACATCGGACTCCTTGCAGGCCACAACCTCGTTCGGATCGTGACGTTTCAGCCCATATACCCGCCCCCGCCGGGCGTCGGTATGCGCGTCCACATAATTGTCGTCGATGTACTCCGCGATGTCCGAAAACAGCTTCCCGCTGATCCGGAAGGACGCGCGATCGAAAATGACGAGAAATACCGTCATGTCATTCTCCATCAAAAATTCGCCGATCGTGTCCACCGCGACGCGGAGCGCCTGATCTCCGGGATAACCATAAACACCGGAGGAAATCAAGGGAAAAGCCACCGTTTCACAGCCGTGTTCCTTCGCCAGAACGAGGCTTTTCCGGTAGCAGGAAGCCAGTTTTTCCCGCTCGCCGTGCGTGCCGTCCTGCCACACGGGCCCCACCGTGTGGATCACATATTTACACGGCAGGCGGTAGGCGCCCGTCAGCTTGGCATCACCGGTTTTGCATCCGCCCAGCGTCCTGCACTCATGAAGCAGACCCGGCCCTGCGGCACGGTGGATACAGCCGTCCACACCGCCGCCGCCCAGCAGGGATTCGTTGGCGGCGTTGACAATGGCGTCAACGGTCATTTTGGTGATGTCGTTTCGCACAATCTCGAGTGGCATGGATCCGCCCTCCTTATCGGAAAATATTCCTTCCGCGCTTGCTGTATGGGATGGTGGTTGTTGATTCTTCCGGTGGCAGCAAATAAGGATCGCCTCTTTTTCTGGCCAATCCGACCACATTATAATATACCGATCCGGAATTTGCAACATACGGCGGGGAAATCCCCTGCCGGTACGTCAGGCGGACCGGAAGAAAGCCCGTGTGCTTTTTTTCGCTGCGCTCGTTTCAATATTTTGTTAAAATTTGAAATTCGTGTCCATATGCCTTGTAATAATATGTCGAATATGTTATGATATTAAAAATGTAACTTATTCAATGGCGAATGAAGGAAGGGAGGTTCCGCATGAAGACTGCGGAGACAATCAATATCGTCTGTGCTGAGCTCGGAACCACAAAAGCCGACCTTGCAAAACGGATGGGAATGCTTCCGTCTTCCTTATACAGAAAACTGGCCCGGGAAAGCATGAGTTTTGAAGAATTCCAGAAATGTCTGGATGCGCTGGGCGTCACGATAGAGTTTACGCTTCACTATCCGGATGGAAAAGTCCAGAGTTCTCAGGCGAACCATGAAATGCTGCTGGAAAAACTGGATCTGCTGGAAAAGGAACTGGAGGCCGCGAGAAAAGCCGCGGAGTTTCATAAAAAATCCCTGCGGGATATACGAACCGAACTGAACAGCGCGGTCGGATATGCCGAACTCGGAAGGCGGCACGGCTCCAAAGCGGAGGAATATCTCGGGAAGATCCAGCCGGTTCTTGCCACTATGGAAACGACCATTTCCTGTGCCCTCGGCGAACCGCCAGGGGATGCGCCGGCTGCGGATGGCACAGAAAACCTGGACGCACTAAGGGGAAAGCGAGTCCTTCTTGTGGATGACAACGCGCTGAACCGCGAAATTCTGAAAGCCGTCCTTGTGGATCACGGGCTCGTCGTCGAGGAAGGCAGCAACGGAAGCGAAGCGGTCGCCGCCGTGAAGGCAAACGAGCCGGGATACTATCATTTTATTCTGATGGACATTGAAATGCCGGTGATGGACGGATTTGAAGCAACGGTGATGATCCGGAATCTCCCGAACCGGATCCGGGCGAATGTTCCCATCCTTGCCCTTACGGCAAATGCGGTTGCCGAAAACCGGGAGAGAGCCGCTGTGATCGGCATGGACGATTTTCTCGTAAAACCCTGTAATTCTGCCCGGCTTCTGCGAAGTCTGGCAAAACTGCAATGAGCCACACCCCGCAAATCGTGCCCCTGCATTCTGAAATTCCGGGTTGCCTGCAGGCCGTTATCCGGATGCACAGACTCTGATATTCCAATTCAATTACAAGGAGAACTGCCAATGAAAACCAAGAGATTGATCTGCCTGCTGCTTGCCGTCCTCATGCTGGCCGCCCTGTTTACCGGCTGCGCTGGTCAGAAAGCGGGAAAAGACGACAAAATTTCCATCACCATGTATCTGTGGGACCGTTCCATGCTCAAGGGTCTGACTCCCTGGCTGGAGGAACAGTTCCCCGATATTGATTTCACCTTTGTCCAGAGTTTCAATACCATGGAATACTATAAGGATCTGCTGGCGCGCGGCGAGGAAATTCCGGATATCATCACCTGCCGCCGCTTCTCATTGAATGATGCCGCGCCTTTGGCCGAGCATCTGATGGACCTGAGCAAGTCCGAGGTGGCAGGCACCTTCTATTCCAGCTATCTCGAGGTCAACCGCGAAACCGGCGGCGCCATCCGCTGGCTGCCCATGTGCGCCGAAGTGGACTGCATTATGGCCAACAAGGACCTGTTTGACCAGTACGGCATCGCGCTGCCCACCAACTATACCGAATTTGTCGCCGCCATCGACGCGTTTGAGGTTGTGGGCATCAAAGGCTTCCAGACCGACTGGTCTTATGACTATTCCTGCCTGGAAACCATGCAGGGCTGCGCCATCCCGGAACTGATGAGCCTGGAAGGCACACAGTGGCGCATGGAATATGAAAGTGAGACAGCGGATGCGCAGGTCGGACTGGATGATACTGTATGGCCCGTGGTCTTTGCAAAATATGAGCAGTTCCTGAAAGATGTCCGCTTCCAGCTTGGCGATGAAGAACTGCAGTTTTCCGCTACGATGGAACCGTTTTTTAATGGAAAGACCGCCATGGTTCGCAATACGGCAGCTCTGGCGGACAATGTCACGTCAGAGCGGGGCATCAACTGTGTTATCCTGCCCTATTTCGGGGAAACCAGCGAGGATAACTGGCTGCTGACCTATCCCATGTGCCAGCTGGCCGTATCCAACACCGTGGAAAAGGACGAAGCCAAGCGCGAGGCCGTTATGGAGATCCTGATGGCGATTTTCAGCGAGGAAGGCCAGAAACAGGTTGCCTTCGGCACCTCCGTGCTGTCCTATAACAAAGAAGTGAACATCACCCCGACCAAAGCGCTCCAGTATGTGCAGGACTGCATCGAAAGCAACCATCTGTATATGCGCCTGGCCTCCACCGAGGTATTTGCCATTTCTCAGGACGTGGGACATAAGATGATGACCGGCGAATATGACGCCCAGGCTGCGTATGACGCTTTCAACGCGCAGATCACCGATTATAAGGATCCGGACGCTGTCGAGGTCATGTTTACCCAGAAAAACGCCTATTCCAACGACTTCACCGAGCACGGAAGCCAGGCTGCTTCCGCTCTGGTGAACACCCTGTGCGCAGCCTTTGACGACCAGATCGCCATCGCCTACTCCCCGGTGGCCAGCACCTCCATCTACGCCGGGGACTACACCCTGCAGCAGGCGAAGTGGATCCTCACCGCCAGAAACTCCATTTACCGGGGCGAGTATACCGGCGAGGAGGTCCGCCGCTTCATGGACTGGCTCGTCAATGTGAAGGAGGACGGTTCCAACCCCATCCACCACCGCAATCTGATGCCCGTCACCAGCGGAATGGAATATACCGTCACCGAGTATGAGCGCGGCAAATTCCGTCTGGAAGAAATCACGATTGACGGCAAAAAACTGGACGACAGCGCCACTTACACGCTGCTTCTGGTGGGCGCAGACACGTTCCTGGAGCATGAGACCTTCTGCAATTGCCCCATGCCTGCCGACCTGAAGGAGAAGCGCCAGGATTATCTGGTGGACGACTTCTCCAGCCAGGAGTGTATGCAGGAGGCGCTGGAAAAGACCCGGCAGTTCCTGGAGCCCACAAAGTATGTAACCATTCTCCAGGGGAAATAAACATCCGGAGAACATGATGGAAAGGAGGGCGGCGACATGAAAAAGCGACTCGTTATTCTGCTGTTGGCCCTTGTGCTGACGGCAGGCGTGGTTTGGGCCGGTTCTGCCTATTTCGGTTTTGTATCCCAGACTATTTATGAAGAAAGCACCGCCCACCTGACAGAAATTTTTCATCAGGCGAACCAGACACTGTATAATCTGGTGTCTGTGAACTGGAGCCGGATGCGGATGTGGGAGCCCTATCTCAGCAAAACGGAAAACGACGACGAAATCACGACTTATGTAAACCACGCCCGGGAGGAAAGCCATTTTACGGACTTCTATTTCATCTCCCGGGACGGCAATTATCTCACGCTGGAGGGGCAGCAAGGCTATCTGGACCTGCGTGAAAAGCTTCCCGCTCTGATTCTGGATCAACAGCCGATCGTGGTCAACTCCGTGGTTCCGGATCAGCCGAAAATCATGGTGTTCGCCATTCCTGCGGCGAAGGGAAACTACCGGGGGTTTGAATATGAGGCCATTGCCATCACCTTCAATAACTCCGACATGGTGGACGCGCTGAAAATTTCCGCCTTTAACGGCCAGGCCAGCACTTTTGCGGTCCTGCCCGATGGCCGCGTTGTTGTGGATAACGGCAGTCAGGATATGAATGACATGCGCAATTTCTTTGCCATGTTGGAAAAGTCCGAAAGTCTGACCGAAAAGGAGCTTGCAGACCTGGAAGAAGCGTTTGGCACAGGCAAATCCGGCAATCTGGTATTTGAAAAAGATGGCAGAGATTATTATCTGATTTATGAACCCGCGAATTTTCAGGACTGGATCGTTCTGGGCATTGTGCCGACCTATGTGGTCAATGCCAGCATGAACAAGCTGCAGTCCACCACCATCATCGTCGTATCGGGCATTGCCATTGCACTGGCCATGACGATTTTACTGCTGGTGGTCCAGCAAAACCGGCAAAAACTGAAACGCAAGGACAACGAACTGCTCGCCCGCGACGAGCTGTTTTCCAAGCTGTCCATCAACGTGGACGACGTTTTTCTGATGGTCGACGCCAGGAATCTGCGCGTGGAATACGTAAGCCCCAATATTGAGAAGCTGGTCGGTATTTCAGAGGAGCGGGTGCTCCGTGATGTTCATGAAATCGAGCATTTGATCCGGCCGAACGAGTCGGAGCTCATTCTCGACCAGTTGTCCACTATTTTGCCCGGCGAACAACGCGAGTGGGACCGGGAATATATCCATCAGAAAACCGGAGAGGAGCTTTGGTTCCGTGTCGTGGTTTTCTGTACAGACATTCAGGGTGAGAAAAAGTACATTTTGGATTTATCTGACCGTACCAAGGACAAAAAAATCAATCAGCGGCTGGAAGATGCCGTTCATACCGCGGAAAACGCGAATCGTGCAAAGACCACCTTCCTGAACAATATGTCGCACGATATCCGCACGCCGATGAATGCGATCATCGGCTTCACAAACATTGCCATGAAGCATGATCCGAAGCCGGAAGTCAAAAACTGCCTGCGGAAAATCAGCGAAAGTTCCGACCATCTCCTGACGCTCATCAATGACGTACTGGATATCAGCCGCATTGAAAGCGGGAAAATCAAATTCATCCCCAGTCCCGTTGACATTACGGAGGTTGCCGACACGGCGATGAGCATTACACAGGGATTCCTGTCCAACCGGAATGTCGAATTCCACGCCAATCTGGCCGTCCCGGCACATCCCTACGTGCTGGCTGATGCCGTGCGCATCCGGGAAGTCCTGGTAAACATCCTGGGCAATGCGGTGAAATTTACGGAAGACGGCGGCAGCATCACTTTTGAAGCCAGCTATGCTCCGGGCGCGGATGATCGGCACATCACAGTGTGCTATCGGGTGACTGATACCGGTATCGGCATGAATGAAGAGTTTGTCCAGCATATTTTTGACGAGTTCTCCCAGGAAGAAAACGATGCGCGGACACAGTATAAGGGTACCGGCCTCGGCATGGCAATCACCCGCCGGTATGTCGACCTGATGGGCGGCACGATTTCTGTGGAAAGTAAGAAAGGGGAAGGTTCTGCCTTCACCGTGGAGCTCCCGCTGGAGCTGACTGAGGAAAGCAAGGTACAGAAGCGGTCCTGTCACGCCGCCGAGGTGGATCTTTCGGGTATCAAAATCCTGCTGGCCGAAGATAACGACCTGAATGCGGAGATTGCCATCGTACAGCTGGAGGAGCTGGGAACTCAGGTGACCAGAACCTCTGACGGCGATGAAACGGTTGAGACCTTCGCAAAGAATCCGCCGGATACCTTTGCTATCATTTTCATGGATATCATGATGCCGAAAATGAATGGTTACGAAGCCACGGAGGCCATTCGCACCATGCAGAGCCGCCCGGATGCGCGCCGGATCCCCATCATCGCCATGACAGCCAATGCCTTTGCCGAGGATGTTCAGGCTTCTCTGGACGCGGGCATGAACGGACACCTGTCAAAACCGATTGTCATGGATGAGGTCATTAAGGCCATTGCACGGAATGCGCGGCAGTAAAACGCTCGCTTCTTCGCCCGGTATGCCTTCCGACAAGCAAAAAGGGGCAACACCGGAAAACTTTCATACGGGTATCTCTATCCGGCACAGCGCCGGAAACGATCAAAAATGAAACGAACCCTCTTTGAAACGGATAATTTCAAAGAGGGTTCTTCGTTTTTTTCTCTGTTTCTCGTCGTATGAAGTGAAAAACCTTGTGCCTTAGCTTTCCTATTCCAATATCTCCATCAAAGCAGACATCAGTTCATCCACCTTGATCGGTTTGGCGATGTGCAGGTTCATGCCGGCTCTGTAAGCGTTGCGTTTGTCTTCTTCAAACGCATTGGCGGTCATGGCAACAATGGTGATCCCCGCTTTTTCGGCATCCGAAAAGTTGCGGATCGTCTGCGTTGCCTTGTACCCATCCATGTTCGGCATCTGGATGTCCATCAGGATGAGGTCATAATAACCGGAAGGCGCCTTTTCCAGCATATCCACGCAGATAATGCCGTCGGCGGCATGCTCCACTTCAAAACCGGCCTCCTGCAGGATCGTAATGGCAATCTCGGCATTCAGATCATTATCCTCCGCCAGAAGAATGCGTTTCCCCTTAAAATGATCGGACTCGTGCTCATATGTTTTCTCAATCAACCGATTGGTGCTTTCCTGTTCGGCGATCCGATGCGGCAGTGTCACCGTAAATCTGGTTCCCTTGCCGATCCGGCTCTCCACTTCAATGGTTCCCTGCATCAGATCCACCAGTTTCTTCACGATAGGCATACCAAGTCCGGTGCCGGTCACACGGCTCTCCGTGCTGGAGCGTTCTCTGGTAAACTCCTCAAACAGATGAGGCAGGAATTCCTCGGACATACCGATCCCGGTATCTTCAATAACGGTCTGATACACGGCATATCCGGGCCGGTCGGAGGGGAGCTCCGTCAGCCGCATGGTCACTTTTCCGCCTGCCGGGGTATACTTGAGGGCGTTGCTCAGAATATTCAGGAAAACCTCCCGGAGCTTGGTTTCATCACAGATCACTTCGGGGTGTATGACCTGCGAAGTTCTGGTAAACTCGATTCCTTTTGCCTTCATCTGCGAATCGAACAGGGAATACAGGGAATCGTTGAATTGATAGGCGTTCCAACAGGATTCGTCCAGGGTCTCTTTTCCGCTTTCGATCCGCGCCATCTCCAGCACGTTGTTGATCAGGGAAAGCAGAAAATCATTGGACGTCTGGATCTTCTTGATGTACGCCCTTGCCAGTTCCTGATCGTCCAGATGTTTTTCCAGAAGCTCCGTAAAACCGATAATGGCATTCATGGGTGTGCGGATATCATGGGACATATTGAACAGGAACGCGGATTTTGCGGCATTTGAGGCATTTGCAATCTCCAGCTGTGCCTTCGTATCCGCCTTATCATGGGCCTCAGTCACATCGCGCCCCAGAATGTTGATGATAGGCTCGCCATCATCGTCATATCCGGCAAATACATTGATTTCATGCCATTCCAGCTTTTCCGTGTAATGCATGGGAAATTCTTCCGTGCCCAAATACCCGGTTTTGTCCTGTTTTCCCCGGTAACTGTCCAGCGACAGCAGTTCTGTGCCTCTTTGCCGGTATTGAGGGTCCACAGCATGCAAAAAACTTTGATAAATGTCATCGTATTGATCTGTGGCCTCCATTCTGGACACAGTGCCGTCCAGACCGGTGCCGGTGATCAGCGTATACTTCCCATTGTTGACATTCACGGTCATGTTATAGCTATACAGCATCTTGGTAATGCCGGAAAGCAGCTGGTCTCTCGCGGCGGAGGCGCGAAGCTCCCGTTCCTTGATTTCCTGCAGCTCATGGGATTCGGTAATGTCTCGGCCCAGAATATTGGCAATGCGGTCCCCGTTTTCGTCCGTGCCGAGGAAGATGTTGATCTCGTGCCATTCGATGCCCTTTTCCGTTTTTGCGGCATATTCCAGGTTGCCGATATATCCCGTTTCATGCTTCCGGTCTCTCAGCGCGGACAAGCTGCTGAAATTGCCGAACGCTTCGATGTGCTCCTCCGCTACGTACCGGATTTTTTGCCGGTAAGCCGTTTCGTAGTCGTCCGTGGATTCAAAAATCTTCACGAACTCCTTCATGCCGGTACCGACGATCAGGCTGTATTTCCCGCTGACCAGATTGAGGGTCAGGTTATAGCTGTACAGGGTCTTTGTGATGTTGGAAAGGATCTGATCCTTTGCTGCCACCGCTTTCAGTTCGTTTTCGCGGCGTTCCTGGGCCTCGTGGATCTCGGTGATATCGCGGCCCAGAATATTGGCAATGGGGGTTCCTTCCTCATCCACCCCCATGAAGGCGTTGACCTCGAACCAGCCGATCCCGCTTTCTGTTTTTGCAGCGTATTCGATCTGTCCGATATGACCGCTCAGATTTTTCTGGGCACGCAGAGCCTCCAGCGAGAAGCGGCGGTTCATTTCCTCCAGGTATTCGGGAAGTGCTTTCTCCAGCAGGTATCCGCACGCCGTTTCATAGTCATCCGTCCGGGAAAAATGCTGAATAATCTCCTCCATGCCCGTGCCGACGATCAGGCTGTACTTTCCGGTGTTCAGATTCACCGTGGCGTTATAGCTGTACAGCGTCTTTGTAATGTCGGAAAGAATCTGGTCTTTCGCGGCAGAGGCTTTCAGCTCACGCTCCTTCGCCGCCTGCTGCTCATGCACCTCGGTGATGTCGCGCCCCAGAATGTTGGCAACGGGGACACCGTCCTCGTTGGTGCCCATGAAGAGGTTGATCTCATGCCACTCGCTGTCTTCGCCGGAAATAACCCGGCAGGAGAGGGTTCCGGCAAAGCCGCTGCCGTTCATTTTTTCCTGCAGCGCATGGATGCCGATGAGTTTTTCCAGACTTTCCTGATCCTCCGGCGCAATATTTCGGGAAAGCTTCGCACAAAGCAGCACATAGTCGTCACTGTGCTGCATGGTTTCCAGCACGTTGTCCATACCGGTGCCGGTAATCAGAGAATACTTCCAGGTCTCCAGATTCACAGTGAGGTTGTAGCTGTACAGCATTTTCGTGACACCGGAGAGCAGCTGGTCACGGGCTATGGCCGCTCTTTGCTGGTTTTCACGCTGTTCCTGGCGTCTGTGCGCGTCCGTGATATCGCGGCCCAGAATATTGGCAATGTGCTCCCCTGCTTCGTCTGTACTGATAAAGACGTTGATCTCATGCCATTCTTCGCCGTAGTCCGTGATGGCGCCATATTCCAGGCTGCCGATGAAGCCGTTGGCGTTGGTTCTGGCCCGCAGGGCGTCCAGACTGGCAAGGGCCGCGAACTGCGCCACATGCTCCGGATCCAAATAGGTGATTTTCTGCTTGTACGCCGTCTCGTAATCATCTGTGGATTTGAAGATCTCCATGAACTGCGTCATACCGGTGCCGATGATCATGCTGTACTTGCCGGTCCGAAGATTCAGCGTCAGGTTATAGCTGTACAGCATTTTGGTCAACTCGGACAGGATCTGGTTTTTCGCGGCGGCAGCGCGCAGTTCCTTTTCGCTCTTTTCCTGCGCGTTATGGGTCTCTGTGATATCGCGGCCGAGGATGTTGGCAACTCTTCTTCCGTCCTCCTCGGTGTCGATGAACACATTGATCTCGTGCCACTCATATTCCACATCCCCAGGATAGAGAACCGGGTACTCCAGTGTCCCTTTGAAACCGTTTGACGAGGGGCTGTTTCTGGCGGACGTAAAGTCCAAAAGCTCATTGAAGCGGTTCACATAGGCGGGATGGATAATGCTGTTCTGGAAGGCAGTCAGCTCGGACTGATGGCTGTGCCGTTTGTATTCCTCTACGGTTCGCTCCATGCCGGTGCCGGTAATCAGCGTATAAGTCTTCGTTTCCAGATCCACCGTCAGGTTATAGCTATACATCAGCTGCGTGATCTGTGACAGAATCCGGTCCTTCTTCGCCGGAGCCTTTTTCAATTCATTATCGGTGACCCAGATGGAGTAGTTCTTCTCGATAAAGAAATGAAGCATCTCCTTCAGGAGTTCATAGGAACCCTCCATTTCCTTCTCCGTTTTTCGATGGACGCGGGAGAGAACAGCCTTTACCGTCGCCTCGTCAAGCCCAAGCTGTACGGTCTTTTTCAGAATTTCTTCCTCGCTTTGATTGACAGAGAGCGCCTGTCCGGCCAGAACCTTGCCCAAAATCTGACCGTTTGGCAGGATAATGGGAATAGAGAAATCGCAGAAGCCAATGGGGCATACATAAATGCCGTCATGCTCCGCTTTCCAGGTGGATGCGCAGACCGCCTCGCCGCTTTCATGGTCATGGATCATTTGACAAAATCCCGTCATTCCAAAAGACTCCGAAGTGCGATTGCCCTCCATATCCACGATCACGGCGGACATTCCGCTGCTTTTAGACCAGTTGTCGATCAGTCTGTATAATTGCTCCATGTCACAGAATTCCTGCAAATCCAAACAGGAATTCCTGCTTTCTTCTGTTTCAAACTTGCGGTCAGGCCCCATAGTCTACGCTCCCTTTCCTTCGTATCCGGGTATCAAGTATCAAACTGAAATCAATCTGGCTCCCAGTACTCTTCTTTATCACGGAAAATTGCGCAAGCTGTCCGGCGGTGATCTCAACGCTGCATGAAGCATGGACCGTCACTCCCGGATTCGCTACTGGCGATTCATTCCTGTGTCACGAAACATGACAAATAAGTCATTTGAAATAACACCATTGAAAACCGAAATTTAGACATTATTTCATTTTTTTAGTATAACATACGCTCTTTCAATACGCAATCAAAGAATACCGTTTAAAAAGAATATTATTTACACAGAATACAATAACGCTGATAAATTAATTATTCCGGCAGTTTTTCTCCTGCTTTTTCAATAAAATCCCGAAATTCATGTCTACATACCGCACGAAAATGTTGTCATAAAGAATGTGGCAGCATAGTATTCCAAAACCAGGCGTTACTCCATGGCTCAGTGTTTTGCCATGCATCGGCTCGCTGTGGCGAAATCTGTAACGTTTTTTTACAGCTTTCAGAATGAATAAAAGGTGTCCGCCCAAAAACTGGGCGGACACCTTTTTGTGAAAACCAGAAATACAGTTCAGATAACATAGTCATATTCATCGGAATTGCTGCGCATCAGATCAGCCAAGGTGATATTATCCAAATAATCATGAATGACTTTGTCAAGCCCCAGCCATACAGAGAGGGTGCGGCACTCTGCTGCCCGAGGGCAGACGCTGGCGCCGGGCTCAAGACAAGCTACCGGGGCTATGGAATCTTCAGTCATTCGCAGAATACTTCCCACGGTGTATTGCTCCGGTGCCTTTGTCAGCTGATAACCTCCGCCTTTGCCGCGTAAACCGTTCAACAGTTTGGCTTTTACCAACAGCTTGATGATGCTCTCCAGATATTTCTCTGAAATCTCCTGCCGCTCCGCAATAATTTTCAGAGGAATAAAGCCCTCTGCCTGATGCTCTGCCAAGTCGATCATGACCCGCAGCGCATAGCGGCCTTTGGTTGAAATGAACATACCTCTCCCCCCTCCAAAACAATCCTATTATACAGTAGGTTAATAGGAAAATCAACAGAAATTTAACTGCTCTTGAAAACGCAAAGAGCAGGTATTTCAATCCTGCCACCAGCGCAAGAATCGTATAGCCAAGGAAATAATATCCGGGCTTTTCGACACTCTTTTCCCGTACTCGATGGCTCGGGTGGAACAGCGGCAGATGCATGCCATGCAATAGGTGCAGCCGCCCCGGAGCCGGGCAGTCAGTACTTCCGGGGCAGCGTAACGATGTACTTTTTCAATTCACCGAGGTGCTTGGTGCCGCCCAACAGATCCCGCAGAACCAGTACCCTTCATTTGTTTCCGGTGGGCATCAGAGTCGTCTCAACCGGCATGCGGGCAGTTCCATCACAAAACCCCAAATCGTGTCTTTCAGGGAATTATCAATCTGAATAGAACCCACTTTACAAACAAATTTTTAAATTGTATTATATAAGAAAAGTCATGATGCGTCAAACAATCAAATGAATGGAGGTATCTCACATGGAAAAAGTATGTGAATTTCTGAAGTCTGCTGGCACTTACTATCTGGCCACCGTGGAGGGTGACCAGCCCCGCGTTCGCCCTTTCGGTACCGCGCATATCTTTGAGGGCAAGTTGTATATTCAGACCGGCAAGTCCAAGTCTGTGTCCAAACAACTGGCCGCCAACCCCAAGTGCGAGATCTGCGCGTTCAAAGACGGCGTATGGCTGCGCGTGGCCGCGGAGCTGGTGGAGGATGACCGCGTGGAGGCCAAGAAATCCATGCTGGACGACTATACCAGCCTGCGCAGCATGTATGACGAGAACGACGCCAATACCCAGGTGCTGTACCTGAAGAACGCCATTGCCACCTTTTCTTCTTTCACCGCGGCTCCCGAAGTACATGAGTTTTAATAAATTGCCCGCTCTGCAAAAGAGCGGGCAATTTTCTTATGGGAGAGAGGCGCATGAAACAGGCAGCAAAAGAGTTTCCTCATCAAACGGCTGGCGGCTGAGGACAGACGCTATCGTGGCATAGAACACCCGGCAAATACCCGGAAACAGAAGTAAATGCTGCGCTCCCTGATGAATATCCGCTGGCTCAGGTTATCGATGCCGAATGAAGAAGCGTATCAAATCGCTGTAAATCAAAAAGGGAATTTGAAAACAAGAGTAACATTCGTCTGTTCCTATCATTCCGATTTGTCCAACCATTCTTTATCAGAATTCTACAGCAAAATAAAACCGGACACCCGCTTCGATACGTATTGTATCAAAACTGGTGTCCGGTTGTGGCAAAGGGCTATAATTTTGATAGAAAGCGGTGGCCGTGGGGTGCACCGCCGAAAATTGCGGGGTGCATCTCATCGGTCGGTGGGGTGCATTTTCTATTTTGGGGTGCAAGTCCCAGGAGTGATGACCTCCATGCGTTCCAGGAATAACCGACTAAAATTGAACTGCTTGGTACAAAATCTTTGAGAATTAACTGGACATGTGTTGGGGTCCGCTAACAGAGATTGTAACCACAATCTCCACGCATTTCAATATTATTGATTTTTCCAAGTATCTGATATTCGCATATAAAGAGCGCGTTCGCACAAAAAAGATATTTCAGGATTCATATTTACAAGACGAATAGCATTGTTAAACGTGACAAAGCCCAAATCTAAGACCATTTTGGAAACAAGTTCATCTATGAAAGAGGAGCTTACAGTTTTGGTATTAGAAAAATCTAAAATTACACCGTATTGGTTCCGCCTTAAAATGTTTTCGACGTCCAGCCTGATGTACGCTCCAGCATCTCGGGTTGCAGTGCCTTTCCCATTTTGGAATACATCATACACTAAGTAGTCTGCATCGTTTAGCATGTTGTCAATGCGAATGTCAAAGCAATCAAATCCACCGATGGTGCTGAACAATTGTTTGATATCGATTGGCTTATTAGCATCAATGTACGCTTGCGTTATATCAGCAACTTGCCCAGAATCCTCATAATAAAAAATCTTGTCAAATGGGAATTGCTCACTCTGAAGCTCTTTGCGACTTTTTTTGAAGGGAGCCATGAATCCGCATTTATAAAGATAAGAATCCGGATTTATGTCATGCACAAAGTTTACACCATTCTGGGTGTAGTAATCAATAATTCCTGCAATGGGGACACATGCATTAGGGAATACAGAAATTGCATCTGAACGGATTACAATTTCACTATACCCTCTTCGCAATACCTCTTTTACTAACCTCAAAAAATCAGATGCACATTTTGGGTGATTGCAGTATTTTAAAGTAATAATATTGTCTGTTCGGATAGCGTTGTCGGAGTAATAATCCTTCACCAAAACCACCTCTTATGTGTAAAAGAATATTGCACACTTTGTGTCTTCAAGAAGATTATAGGTGAAAACTGATGGATTTTCAATCTTTATGGCGAAAAAGTCACAGCATATATAGTACTTCATTCTGGCGTGTCCTCCTTTTGGGCGGGGGTGTAGGAAACAATGTCCCCAAGGTCAACCTCGAGGGTCTCGCATATGCGGCACAGCACGGTCAGCGATACGGGCTCGCCTTTTCCCATTTTGGTAAGGGTATGGGGGGCGAGGTGTGCAGCCTCCCGGAGGTTGCCTTTGCCCATATTCTTGTCGATTAACAACTTCCATAGTTTTTTGTAAGATACACCCATCACTGTACCTCCTCGGCAGTGCCGTGAATAGAATAGGCGCTCGTCAAGTCAAATAGGACGAAGCGTTGTTGGGGCAGAATCCTGCCTGGGACTCTGTAGGTGGAACTCTCGTCCCACCCCAGGTAGGCTGCCAGATATCGACAGAACGGAGCACATTTGATTTCCATCCGTGCCCGCTGTCCCGTCTTTTTATACATGGTTGGCGGCACTCGCATTGAGGCAAACACCTTTCTGCTGTACGGCTCCATGACCATCGACTTGCCATCCTCGGCAATGAGGAACCGCACGAACGGCGGCTCCCCAATACCTCTCACTGCATCGGCTTTGATATGGACACGACCGCCGGCTAAGTAGAAGGATATAAATGTCTCATGCATTCTTTTCACCAGCTTCCCGTGACTTCCAGGACTCTGGGTTAGCAAAATCGAACAGCATCAATACCTTATTGTCAGCAGTAAACAGCCGGCCAGTGGCCCGGTACACGAGGCTCTTGTCCCATCCCCAAGTATCGTAAAGCTGTGAAGCAAAAGTCTTGCATTCGATTTTTCTGGCCGCAGGCGACTTGATACTCTTGATCCAACGGATTCCATCCTGGTCTTTGCTCGTGACGGGAACCACCAGAAGACCTTTTGTGGTAGGATTGATTTCGATGCGGATGTGTTCGCAATTGTTCAGAAGAACGACTGCCTGCTTGCTGAAGGAAATGCTCGTAGGCCAAAGGGTGCATGTGGCATCGCTCTTACGAGGCAGATGGGCGAACATCTGACCACTGACGACCTGGAAGCCATCCAGGCTGATTTCGCTGAGTCTGGGATCAAGTTGCATTTCAATTCCTCCTGTTTATGCCTTGTCCGTGGTCACATAGCCATCGGCAAGGTTGATTTTGTATGATTCTTCGTGCTCCGGCACGGGGGTACCAAAGTAGTCCCGCCAGTCCTTGGGAAGGTAGGAACCCTTGCGCTTTCCGCCAACGAACAATTCAAAGTCGTTCAGCTTAAAAAGGAACAACACCTCGCCATCGCAAGAGGCGGGCTTACCCATGATTTTGTACCTGTACTGAGGGTCCCAGTTCATGAAGTCGAACAGCTTGGCTGCAAACACTTTGCACTGCAGGTCTCTGTTGGAGAGTTCCGTCTTGCCGCCGCCTTTCGCCCATCTGAGGGAATCGGGGGCATCGGGATCACAAGGTCGGATATCCGTCTCGAAGAACACTCCTACCGGAGGGGTCTGCCGTTTCAGTTTGCGGACAAGGGTGATACAGTCAACCAGATTTCGAGCGAAACGGCTGACACTTTTGGTGACGATGAGGTCGTACTCGCCCCTTTCACATGCAGCAATCATCGCATTGAAGTCATCGCGGTTCTTAAGGGAGGTACCCGAGATGCCTTCATCTGCGTAGATGTGCCGGAGATCCCAGTTGGGATGATTTCCGACCAATTGGCGGTAGTGTGCCTGTTGGAGCTCATAAGATGATAGCTGCTCATCGTTGTCTGTCGAGACGCGGCAGTAAGCACATACGCGGAATACTCGACCTTCTCCATAAATGTCAATCTTTGGTTTAGCGGGAATAAAGGCCGCTGCGCTGACTTCTTCTCGTTGGTATGCCTGCCGCAACTGCTCTCGGTCTTCATCAATCCGCACGAACAACCACCTCTTTCGTAATAATGCTGAATTGTCAACGGATTGCTCAGGAAGGCGTATTCCGTTGCGGGAGTATATTAAATCCGAATTGGCATAAAGTCAACCGAAATAATCTCCGAATTAGCATATTAATTCAAAATTAAAAATCCAATTTGGCATTGCACTTTCTGTAGTGGGGGTGTAGAATATTTGTGGAGGGAATCCGATGAAACTGAAACAACTTCGCGAATTAAATCACATGACCCAACGCCAGGCCGCTGAAGCAATCGGCTGCACTCAGGGGAATTATTCTCGCTATGAGACCGGAGAACGTGAACCTTCCATTGAGCTGCTAGTGAAGATGGCGGCTGCTTTTGGCGTGTCTGTGGACTACCTGATTGGAAATGTCGATGTGGATGACATGATTCTGAGCACATATGAGAGGGATCTCATTTTAGCCGCCCGGGCTGCTGACAGCCGAGCAAGGCAAGATGCCATGCTTCTATTAACAACACACCAGAAGAAGTAAAGAAAGCCCTGCCCGCTTGGGCAGGGCTTTGCTGTTGCCGTTACGCCTCAATCTCCGCTCCGTTTTGGAACCGAAAAACCCAGTGGCCATTATCTGGCCAAGAGGCGGCAGAGGTTCGCTTTGATGTGAGTGAAATTGATCTATTTTGCAATTATCATATCAATCCATTCCCGGAAATCCCCGAATGTGTCAGCAACCTTGTTTATAAATTAGATTTGACTTGTTTTGAACCTTTAGATGAATGTCATATTAAAGCATTGATTAGTTCTTACTGACTTCGAATTAGTTTTGTTCGTTGAGTGCGTAGTGGTCAACTGAACGATTGCTCCCGTCCGCTGAACGATTTCCCCCAAGAATGAACGATTGCCCTCGTTGGGTGAACGATTTGTCGGCGGCAAAACAAGTGAATAAAAGAAAGAGGGCGGCCTTTTCGATGAGAATTGGCTGCCCTCTTTACCTTTGGAAAACGCTCAAACCCTTTGAAATCAAAGGACTTGGCAAAAAAATATCTCCACGGCAATTCTATCAAAATTACCGTGGAGATATGGTCGGAGTGCGGGGACTCGAACCCCGGGCCTCCTGCTCCCAAAGCAGGCGCGCTACCAACTGCGCAACACCCCGATATTTCATTTCACATTCTCCGGCAGCTGCCGCAGATATTATATGCGGTTTTTCCGTTTTTCTGTAAACACCGCCCTGACATTGCCGAATTTACTGCCCGGAAGCGCAGATTTCCTGTCGAACCGAGCTGCCGTTTCGCATATTTTTAGTATATCACATCAAAGTGAACTTGACAAGTGCCTTTTTTCCGGTATAATATATCTATTATTGTGGGCAAATATAAGCAGAAAGGTTTTGAAACCATGAAAAACACCGAAAAAACAATGGATCAAATCGTTGCGCTCTGTAAAGGGCGCGGCTTCGTATACCCCGGCTCCGAGATTTACGGCGGTCTTGCAAACTCCTGGGATTATGGTCCCCTCGGCGTGGAGCTGAAAAACAATATCAAAAAGGCCTGGTGGAAAAAATTCGTTCAGGAAAATCCCTATAACGTCGGTCTCGACTCCGCCATCCTGATGAATCCGCAGGTTTGGGTTGCCTCCGGTCACGTCACGACCTTCAATGACCCGCTGATCGACTGCAAATCCTGCAAAATGCGCCATCGCGCCGACAAGCTGATCGAGGACTGGTGCCATGAAACCGGCAACAACGCCAACGTGGAAGCCATGACCAACGAAGAAATGGTCGCCTTCATCCGGGAAAACGCCATTCCCTGCCCCGGCTGCGGCAAGAGCGACTTCACGGATATCCGGAAGTTCAACCTGATGTTCAAAACGCACCAGGGCGTGACGGAGGACAATTCCACCGAAGTCTATCTGCGTCCGGAAACGGCGCAGGGCATCTTTGTCAACTTTAAAAATATCCAGCGTACCACCCGCCGCAAGGTGCCGTTTGGCGTCTGCCAGGTCGGTAAAAGCTTCCGTAACGAAATCACGCCCGGCAACTTCATCTTCCGCATCCGTGAGTTCGAGCAGATGGAACTGGAATTCTTCTGCAAGCCCGGCACCGATCTGGAATGGTTCGCCTACTGGCGTAAATTCTGCAATGACTGGCTGGTGAACCTGGGCATTAAGGAAGAAAACCTGCGTCTGCGCGACCACGAGCCGGAGGAGCTTGCCTTCTACTCCAAGGCAACCACCGACTTCGAGTTCATGTTCCCGTTCGGCTGGGGCGAGCTGTGGGGCGTTGCGGACCGTACCGACTATGACCTGACCCAGCACATCAAGACCTCCGGCCAGGACCTCGATTACTTTGATCCGGAACTGAACGAGCATTATGTCCCGTATGTCATCGAGCCTTCGCTCGGCGCCGACCGCGTCACGCTTGCTTTCCTTGTGGAAGCCTACGACGAAGAAGTCGTGGACGAAGCGAAAAAGGACACCCGCGTGGTGATGCATCTGCATCCGTTCCTCGCGCCCTTCAAGGCGGCGGTGCTCCCGCTCTCCAAGAAGCTTGGCGACAAGGCAAACGAGATTTATGCCGAACTCTCCCGTGATTTCATGGTGGATTACGACGAAGCAGGCTCCATCGGCAAACGTTACCGCCGCCAGGACGAAATCGGCACGCCGTTCTGCATCACCGTGGACTTCGATACGGAAAACGACGGCTGCGTAACGGTGCGCGACCGTGATACCATGGAACAGGTACGCATCCCCGTTGCCGAGCTGAAAAGCTATATTGCGGAGCGCGTTGCTTTTTAACGATTGGTAACATAAGCACGCATTTTATCGAATTTTCATAAATTCACCGCGAAAGTTTGTACACTTTGTGTTCACAAATGAATTGACTTTTTTCGCAAAACGCGGTAAGATACAAAGCAGTTAATTTCTTGTCAAATTAGACCTTTTGTCTCGTTTCTGGGCAATCGCCCGGGAGGTTATGGGATGGAAGGTCTTTTTTGAACTTCCGGCCGTTTTCCGGTATACGTACGCTTCTGACCATTTCCGCCGCTTTGAAAAGGAGGAATATCATGCGTTACATCATGGCACTTGACCAGGGCACAACCAGTTCCCGCTGCATTCTTTTCGACCGGGAGGGCAATGTTGCCTCCTGTGTCCAGCGCGAATTCAGGCAATACTATCCCCAGCCGGGCTTTGTGGAACATGACGCCGAGGAAATCTGGACGTCGCAGCTCTCCGTCGCGCGCGAGGCCATGGCGCGATTGGGCGTCACCTATCAGGATATTGCGGCGATCGGTATTACCAATCAGCGCGAAACCACCATCGTCTGGGACCGGAAAACCGGCGTGCCGGTCTGCCCGGCCATCGTCTGGCAGTGCCGCCGGACGGCGGATTTCTGCGCACAGCTGGAGAAAAAAGGCCTGACGGAATTTTTCCGGGAGCGCACGGGGCTTGTAATCGATCCCTACTTCAGCGGCACAAAGCTGCGCTGGATTTTTGACCATGTGGATGGTGTCTATGAGCGCGCCTGCCGCGGGGAACTGGCCTTCGGCACCGTAGACAGTTGGCTCGTCTACCGTTTAACGGGTGGACGCGTCCACGCAACGGATTATACAAACGCTTCACGCACCATGCTGTATAATATCCATACGCTCGATTGGGACAACGACATTCTTGCCCTGCTCGATATCCCCCGCTCCGTCCTGCCGGAGGTGCGGCCCTCCTCCGGATCCTTTGGAGAAAGCGATCCCGTGCTCTTTGGTGGCCCGATTCCGATCACCGGCGTTGCGGGTGACCAGCATGCCGCGCTCTTCGGCCAGGCTTGCTTTCACGCCGGCGATGTGAAAAACACGTACGGCACCGGCGGCTTCATGCTGATGAACACAGGCAATACGCCTGTGCGTTCCACACAGGGGCTGCTGACGACAATTGCCTGGGGTTTTGATGGGCACGTCACCTATGCACTGGAAGGCTCCGTCTTTGTCGCAGGCGCGGCGATCCAATGGCTGCGGGATGAACTGAAGCTGATTGCCTCCGCGCCGGAGTCGGAATACTATGCAACACGCGTGGAATCCACCGACGGCGTGTATGTCGTTCCGGCCTTCACGGGACTTGGCGCGCCCTATTGGAACGCCTATGCGCGCGGCGCCATTCTGGGCCTGACGCGCGGCACAAACTGTGACCATATCATACGCGCCACTTTGGAATCCATCGCGTATCAGACGGAGGACGTCCTGCGGGCCATGCGCGGCGATATCGCGTTTGCGCTTGGTTCCCTGCGCGCCGACGGCGGCGCCAGCGCCAACAACTTCCTGATGCAGTTCCAGGCAGATATTTCCGGTACGCGTGTCCTGCGCCCCGCCTGTATTGAAACAACCGCGCTTGGCGCGGCGTATCTGGCCGGGCTTTGTGTGGGGTATTATACGGATCTGGACGAACTCTCCCTGGTCTGGCGCTGCGACCGCGAGTTTGTCCCGCAGATGGACAGCCGCGAACGTTCCGCTCTGCTCGACGGCTGGCACGACGCCGTGCGCCGGATTCTGTAAGCGCACGCAGGTCCCCTTGCGCCGGACTTCTGTGCAAACCGGTTTTTCCGAACAGAAGCCAACACGCGCCTGGCAGGAAATATCATCCTGCCAGGCGCATTTTTTATGCTTTTACTGGAAAAATTTCTTGTAAACGGAACGATAAAGTGCTATACTAAAAGGGTCGCGGGAGACCGCGGCAAAATTCAAAACAGTGTGAGGTGAAACAGAATGGACGCAGGAAGTTGTTGCGGCACAGATGCGGGAGTTCGATTACCGGGGACTGACGGCGCGACTCATCCGCTGTCCGTTTTTGTCATCTGAGGCTGTCGCATTGTGTCACACTTCCTCATTATGCCGCCCTTCGCATCCAATTTGCGGAGTCATAGCCTTCCGCGGCGCGTTTTTCGCGAAAAACTGCGCAAACTGATCCGGCAGGCGGCGATTCGGCCTTTTGAAGGCCGTGAGAAACCAGGGAGGGAAGTTGACATGATTGAAAACGCATTAAAACTCATTGAAGAGCGCAAATTTGTGGAGTTGGCCCGCCTTTTAAAGGAGGAAAATGCTGCAGATATCGCCGTTTTGCTCGGTGAAGTGGAGGAAACAGCGCTGCCGGTTGTTTATCGCATCCTGCCAAAGGAGCTGGCCGCGGAAACCTTCGTTGAAATGGACCCCGATCGTCAGGAGCTCCTGATCCGCTCCTTCAGCGACCGCGAGCTGCGCGAGATCCTGGACGAACTCTTTTTGGATGACACCGTCGACATCATTGAAGAAATGCCGGCCGGTGTTGTCAAGCGGATTCTGAAAAACTCCGACGCGGAAACGCGCCGCAGCATTAACGAGATCCTGCAATATCCGGACGACTCCGCCGGCACGATCATGACGATCGAATATGTCGATCTGAAACGCGACATGACCGTTGCGCAGGCCTTTGACCGGATCCGGAAAACCGGATACGATAAGGAAACGATCTACGACTGTTACGTCACGGACGCCAGCCGCAGGCTGCTGGGCATCGTCACGGTGCGCACGCTGCTGCTTTCCTCCACGGAATGTATCATCGGCGACATCATGGATACCAATGTCATCAGCGTCGGCACGCATGACGATCAGGAATATGTCGCGCACCAGTTTGAAAAGTACGATTTCCTTGCAATCCCCGTTGTGGACACGGAAAACCGTCTGGTCGGCATCGTCACGTTCGACGACGCCATGGACGTTATCCAGGAAGAAAACACCGAAGATATCGAGATCATGGGTGGTATGACCCCGTCCGAAAAGACGTATCTTCGCTCCACCGCATTTGATCTTTTCCGGCACCGCATCCCGTGGCTTTTGCTGCTCATGGTATCCGCCACCTTTACAGGTATGATTATCACGGGGTTTGAAAGCGCGCTGGCCGTACAGGTTGTGCTTACGGCATTTATCCCCATGCTGATGGATACCGGCGGAAACTCCGGTTCCCAGTCGTCCGTTACGATCATCCGCGCACTGTCTTTGGGTGAAGTCGAATTCTCCGATCTGGCCCGCGTGGTGTGGAAAGAGATCCGCACTGCCGTGATGTGCGGCCTGGTTCTTGCGGTGGCCTGTTTTCTGAAGGTTATGCTGGTCGACCGGCTTTTGATGGGCAACACGGACGTTACCATCTTTGTTGCAGCCGTTGTGTGCATCACCATGGCGCTGACCGTGCTGGTGGCAAAAGTCATTGGCTGCTCGCTGCCCATGATCGCAAAGAAGCTGGGATTTGACCCGGCAGTCATGGCCAGTCCGTTTATCACCACCATCGTGGACGCCATTTCGCTGCTCGTCTATTTCGGCATTGCAAAACTGCTGCTGTTCTGACTCCCCGGCGCATGCCGGTACATTCCCTCGGGTGCAGCATCGTAGAAAAGCAATAACCCCCAGCCCAAGTTGGGCTGGGGGTTTTTCGTTGAAGCAGAGGGGGTTTTACTTGAAGAGATCAGGCGGTATGCTTTTCCTCCAATGTTTCTTCCAGCGGCATACGGTATTCATAACGGCTGTCGAGACGCATCAACGAATAGTGCAGTGCGCGTTCATGGGCGCGCAGGATTGTTCCGACAATATAGGAAACCATAGCCAGGAAATATGCCGCCAGCGGCACGATCAGCATAATTCTGTCCGCCGCATAATACATATGCCATGATAAGGCAATATGTTCAATTACCGCAGAGAATGGCGCGATCAGCAGAAAATAGAGGATCGAGAATCCTCTCATCAGGAATCCATAGCCCAGATAGCCCAGCATACCCATCACGCCGACCACGCCAAACAGCACGCCGTACGCAACGAAACAGGCCGTCCATTTCTTATAACCGAGCCAGACGGGAAGCAGCAGGAAAAGCAAAAAGTAAATGGTAGACATAACTACATCAATCATATGCAGAACACCGCGTGTTCCGCCGGCGCCATAGCTGATGCCGCCTGCCAGTTCAAAAAGAAGCCCTGCCAGCAAAACAGCAGCTATGACACAGCCTCCCCGCATTGTTTTTTTCACGTCCAGCACCCCCGAAGAGAACTTCCCCAAGCTTTTCCCCTGTGGAAAAAAAGTAATATAAACCGGTCAACATAATCTATTAGAATTCTACTGTATTTTTATAAATTATACAAGCGTTTTTTATCATATATTTACACTGTAACCATTTGTAACCGACTTGTCATTTCTTTTTCAGCTAACTCTTGCGGTTTTTGGGATATTGTGTTATACTGAGTGCGCAAAAAATGCTGAAAAGAAGCGCGACGGACTCGTACCGGCCTTTTCCCCGCCGTTTGGTAGGCTGTGCGGGACGGATTTCCCCGTTCCGGCGCAATCGGCCGGTTTCCACGGAGCTGCTTCTTTTTGGCGGTATTTGCGGTTCAGTTTTACCTGTTTTATACAAAATTGTATTTTATGGCCGGGTTCCGGCCTGCATGAAGGAGACGGTTTTTTATGAACAGCGCCTATCAAATGACCATTGCGGGTCTTACCAGAGAACTTCCGCTTTGCCGGGTGACCGACGATCTTTATATCGCGGCCTTCGTCATGTTTGGCGATGTGGAAATCACTGTAAAAACGGCGGAGCAGCTTTTACAGCGCGCCCCGGAATTTGACGTGATCGTAACGGCAGAGGCAAAGGGTATTCCCCTGGCCTATGAAATGGCCCGCCAGTCCGGAAAATATAACTATGTCGTGGCGCGCAAATATCCGAAGCTCTATATGAAGAATGTTGTGGCGACCAAGGTACGCTCCATCACGACCGACCGTGAGCAGACGCTGTACCTCGCACAGGATGAGGCCGAATATATCAAGGGCAAGCGCGTTTTGATCGTGGACGACGTGATCAGCACCGGCGAATCGCTTTACGCGGTTGAAAAACTGGTGGAAGAAGCCGGCGCCATCATCGCAGGACGCATGACCGTGCTCGCAGAAGGCGACGCTGCGGTGCGCGACGATATCATCTATCTGGAAAAGCTGCCGCTCTTCAACCCGGACGGCAGCATCAAGTAATTTTTGCCAGCGGGACGCCCCGCAAGAGGTGTGTATGGAACGTCTTGAGACAACCAGACTGTTTACCCTGGAGCAGTCCATCGCAGGCGAGCTGCTTGCTGAATACCAGTATCCGTGGCAGGCGCTTGCGCATATCCGCGATTTTATTCTGAAAATCGGCCCCACGCTTGATCCGCGCGCGTATCACTCTCCGCAGCCCGGCGTCTGGATCTCCAATACCGCAAAAATTTTCCCCTCCGCCTACATCGGCGGACCGTGTATCATCGGTCCGGAAGCCGAAGTGCGTCAGTGCGCATTTATCCGCGGCAACGCCATTGTCGGCGAAAAAGCCGTGGTCGGCAATTCTACCGAACTGAAAAACGTCATACTGTTTAATAACGTCCAGGTCCCGCATTTCAACTATGTGGGCGATTCCATTCTCGGTTACCGTGCGCACATGGGGGCGGGCGCTGTCACTTCCAACGTGAAAAGTGACAAAACCCTGGTATCCGTCAAGGGCGACTTCGGCGCCATCGAAACGGGCCTGAAAAAATTCGGCGCCATTCTGGGTGACTTCGTTGAAGTCGGCTGCAACAGCGTTCTGAATCCCGGCACCGTCATCGGCCGCCGCAGCAATGTGTATCCCACTTCCTGCGTGCGCGGCTTCATTCCGGAGGAGTCCATCTTTAAGGCCCCCGGCAACATCGTGAAAAAGGAGTCCAGATAAATGGGTAGACTGTTCGGAACCGACGGCGTTCGCGGCATTGCCGGTGAAACGCTCACCTGTGAACTCGCAATCCAGATCGGCAGCGCAGCCGCGGAAGTTCTCTCCGGCCTGCGCCGCAGACCGCTCTTTGTGATCGGCAAAGACACCCGTATGTCCTCGGATATGTTGGAGTGTGCCATTGCCGCCGGCCTCTGCTCCGTCGGCGCAGATGTCATTTTTGCGGGCGTTGTGCCTACGCCTGCCGTGGCCTATCTTGTCGGCAAATATAAGGCGGATGCCGGCGTGATGATCTCGGCTTCGCACAATTCCGCAGAGTTTAACGGCATCAAAATTTTCGGCGGCGACGGCTATAAGCTCGCAGACGCACTGGAAGAACAAATTGAAGCAATCGTGCTCGATAACGTGGGCGAACGCAAACCTTCCGTCGGCACGGACCTCGGTAAGGCCTCTCGGGCAGAAAACGCGGTGGTAGATTATGTCAACCATTTGAAAACTACCGTCCCCTATTCGCTCGCCGGCCTGCGCATTGCGGTTGACTGCGCAAACGGTTCCGCCAGCGCCACGGCGCGCAAGCTTTTTACGGAGCTTGGCGCAGACGCCACCTTCCTGTTTGACACGCCGGACGGCACCAATATCAACGCCGGCTGCGGTTCCACGCATCTGGAGGCGTTGAAAGCCTATGTCGTGGAGCATGGGATGGACGCCGGCATTGCATTCGACGGCGATGCTGACCGCTGCCTGTGTGTGGACGATATGGGCCGCGAAATCGACGGCGACATTATCATGGCCATCTGTGCAAAGGACATGAAGGAGCGCGGCAAGCTGAACCACGACACCGTGGTCGGCACCATTATGACCAACATGGGCTTTATGCAGTTCTGTGAAGAAAATAATCTGCGCTTCTCCGCCACCAAGGTCGGCGACCGCTACGTGCTGGAAGAAATGCTGCTGGAGGATTACAGCTTTGGCGGCGAGCAGTCCGGCCATCTGATCTTCCGCGACTTTGCAACAACCGGCGACGGACAGCTGACGGCCATTCAGCTGCTCTCCCTGATGGCGCGCCGGAAGGAAAAGCTCTCGGAGCTGGCCGGTATCATGGAAAAATTCCCGCAGGTCATGGTAAATGTCAAGGTTTCCCCGGAAGGCAAGATTGCCTTCTATTCCGACCCCTGCGTGCGGGCCGCAACGGAACGCGCAAAGAACGAATTGGGGCATGACGGACGCATCGTTATCCGCGTATCCGGCACAGAACCGCTTGTCCGCGTCATGGTCGAGGGCCGCGATATCGACCAGGTGAAACGTGTGGCAAATGAGGCCGCCGAAGAAATCCGCAAGAGCCTGTCGTAACTGTATAAAAAAACGCCGCTGTACAAAACCCATACAGCGGCGTTTTTTTCACTATTTCCCGCAAAAAGCGTTATTTCGACGCTTTTTCAAAGACAGACGCGAGTTTTACCTCGTAAAGTTCCCTTCTGATGCGGTCATTCAGATCGCAGAAATAGCGGTGGAAACGGCATTCGTCCGCCGCCACAGAGCGCGGACAGACATAATCGTTCCTCGAACAGTTGCTGACATGAATTGGACCCTCAATGACCTCAATAATCTCGCCAATGCTCACTTCAGACGGGAGCCTTTTCAGATAATACCCGCCCTGCGCGCCCTTTTTGGAATCCACAATGCCCGCAAGGCTGAGTTTGCGCAGGATTTTCAGCGCAAAGCGGATGGTCACGTCCGTCCGCTCCGCCAAATCCTTTGCGCTGACCACTGTGCCAATCATGGCCAGCTCATTTGTTATTCGCAGTGCATAGTCACTTTCATTTGTCAGACGCAAGCTTTCGCCCTCCGTTACTTTTCTGATAAAACCGTGCAGTTCATTGTTTACCAATTCGATATATATTATTTTACCCGAAAACTCCCGCCTTGTCAATCATATAAAATCTCCCGTTTTTTCCGGAATCCCGTTTTATACCCTTGCAAAGTGGCTAAAACAATGATAAAATAAAGTATCTATGTTTTCGGAGGAGTTCCTGTGACAATCATTTAAACGCCCCCGTTTTGTACCGACAATCCAGCTTGCCCCCTGTCATTTAGTCGGGGCCGTAATCCATGCTATATTTATCTTTTCGGAGGGTTATCCGTGTTACAATTTGAAGAATTCAAACAGCAGCTGCATACCATGCGCCCTGAAATAGAAGAAATCGGTGCCGCGCTCGATCTCGAATCCGCCGCGCGCGAGGTCGAAACCCTGGAGGCCAAAGCCGCCGAGCCGGATTTCTGGAGCGATCTGGAAAATTCACAGAAAGTCCTGCAGCGCATCAAGCAGCTGAAGGACCGCCGCAGCATTTATGAGTCGCTCTGCCATGAGGCGGAGGATCTGGAGCTTATGTGCGACATGGCTCTGGAGGAGAACGACGAGAGCCTCTCGGACGAAGTGACAGCCGGTATGGCCGCGCTTACGACACATCTGGAGGAAGTGCGTATGCAGACGCTTCTCTCCGGCGAATATGACCGCAACAATGCCATTATGAGCTTCCATGCAGGCGCGGGCGGCACCGAGGCGCAGGACTGGGCCTCCATGCTCTACCGTATGTACACGCGCTGGGCGGAGCGCCATGGCTATAAGTACAAAATCCTGAACTATTTAGACGGCGAAGAAGCCGGCATCAAGAGCGCAGATATTCTCATCGAAGGGGAAAATGCGTTTGGCTTCCTGAAGTCCGAAATGGGCGTGCATCGCCTTGTCCGCGTTTCCCCGTTCGATGCCTCCGGACGGCGCCACACCTCCTTTGCAGCGGTGGAAGTCATGCCGGAATTCGGCGATGATATGAAAATTGATATCCGTGACGAGGATCTGAAAGTGGATACCTACCGTTCCTCCGGTGCGGGCGGACAGCACGTCAACAAGACGGAATCCGCCATCCGCATCACGCATATTCCCACCGGCATTGTCGTCAGCTGCCAGAACGAACGCAGCCAGGTACAGAACCGTCAGGTTGCCATGCGTATGCTCATGTCCAAGCTGATGGAAATCAAAGAGCGCGAACACTACGACAAGATCGAAGATATCAAGGGAGAACAGAAAAAGATCGAATGGGGCAGCCAGATCCGTTCCTATGTCTTTATGCCCTACACGCTGGCCAAAGACCACCGCACAGGCTTTGAAAACGGCAATATCAACGCTGTGATGGACGGCGATATTGACGGTTTCATCTCCGCTTATCTGAAAATGAACGCCATTAAAAACGGCGCAAATGCCTGACCGGTCTTTTGGAGAAACTGCCTGAATAGCAAACAGCTTCCAATACCGTCCCAAAAGCTTGCCGGACCGTTGTCCGGCAAGCTTTTGTTCAGGGAAGATTTACATAATCCCGGCGTTTCAAATTGACACTCTTTCGGGAATTTGCTATAATAATATATCTTGATCGTGTGAAAGTGGTGAAAACAGTATGCAGGATATGTATGCAGAATATATCGTCAAAAAAAGAGCAGATATCAAGACTTCCCTGCTGAAATTGCTGATCATCCTGGCCAGCGCCATTCTCATGTATCTCGCAATCATGCTGACGCAGACCTTCGGCCTGATTTTCATCATGCCGGCCTGCGTGGCAATCATTGCCTGGGTGGGCTATCGCGCATTTCTGATGCTCAGCATTGAATACGAATATCTCGTGACAAACGGCGAGCTGGACATTGACCGTATTTTTGCACGGCGCGGACGCAAACGCCTGATCAACGTGAAAACAAATGCTTATGAACTGATCGCGCCCTATGATGACGAGCACCGTTCCGCCTATGACGAGGGGGAGTTCGCCAAAACAGTGGACGCTCGCTCCGCTCCGGACGCGGAAGCATGGTTCGTCCTCGCGAATGTGCGCGATGTCGGCCGGGTTCGCATACTTTTTGAGCCGACGCCGAAGATGCTGACGATTTTTTCCGAATATCTCCCCCGCCAGATGGCCGTTCGCTATGTGCCGCCGGTCGAAGACGAGGAGGAAGAGGACTTTTGACCCTTCCGGTGCCTGGCCGGATGTCAAAACGCCCGTTTCGCGGGCGTTTTCCTGACCGGATTCCCCCAATAGGAGAGAAATTGCTATGACAAACGTATATTCATCCGCCGATGTGCGGGATATGGACCGGGCAGCCATTGAAAGCGGTATCCCCGGTCTGGAGCTGATGGACGCCGCCGCGCGTGCGCTGTATGACACGCTCTGCCAGGCGTTGAACGGCATTTCCGGCCGCCGCATCGTGATTTTCTGCGGCGCCGGCAACAATGGCGGCGACGGATTTGCGCTGGCCTCCCTGATCCTGGCAGGCGGCGGCGAAGCCATTGCCATCATGGTTGGCGACCGTTCGAAAATGACTGCCGACTGCAGCGCCATGTATGCCCGTTTTGTGGAGTCGGACGGTGACGTGCGCGACTTTTACCCGGACTGTCTGAAAAATACTGACGCCGTTGTGGATGCCATGTACGGCACCGGCTTCCGCGGCAAACTGACGGGCGACTGCGCCGAGGCTGCCGCACTCATCAACCGGTTCTCCGGCTTCCGCCTGGCGGCGGATCTGCCGTCCGGGATTTATTCCGATTACGGCGGAATGTGTGAAAACGCCGTTACGGTGGATGCAACCGTGACGTTTTCCTTCCCGAAACCTTCCTGTCTCCTGCTTCCTGCCGCAGCAAACTGCGGCCGCTTGATTGTTGCCGATATCGGCATCCCCCAGGAGATTTCCAAGCGTTATACCCCCTCTTTTTCCATGTGCGACGAGCACTGCCTCGACATTCTGCCGAAGCGTGACCGCCGGACACATAAAGGGGATTTTGGCCACGCACTGATTATTGCCGGAAGCGCGCGCTATACCGGCGCAGCTTATCTTGCGGCGCAGTCTGCCGTTGTCTCCGGCGCCGGAAAAGTGACCGCAGCCGTTCCGGCAGCGATCCACAGTACCATGGCCGTCAAACTGACGGAGGCGATGGCCTACTGTCTGCCGGACAATCAGCATCTCGGGAAAGCCTCTCTTTATGATATTCTGGCGCTTTGTTCTGCGGCGACTGCCGTCCTGGTCGGGCCCGGACTGGGCCGGGAAGAGGCCACCGCCGCATTGATTCAGGATATTGCTTCCATGATTACGCTGCCCGTTGTTTTTGATGCAGACGGAATAAACGCGCTTGCGGGTCATATAGATATATTGTCCCACATGCAGCAAACGCCGGTGCTTACTCCGCATGACGGGGAATTTGCACGGCTTTTCGGCGCTATGCCGCCGGATGGTGCACGCGCACGCATGCTGGCCGCTTCCGATGCGGCCCGGCAGAGCGGCAGCGTGGTGCTGCTGAAAGGACATCGCACCATCATTGCCTCGCCGGACGGCCGCTGTGCCGTCAATCCGACCGGAAATCCCGGCATGGCAAGCGGCGGCAGCGGCGATGTATTGGCCGGCCTGGTCGTTTCATTCGCTGCACAGGGCATTCCGCCCTTCGAGGCTGCCTGTGCGGCGGCATGGCTGCACGGCGCAGCAGGCGACGACTGCGCGCGCGATAAGGGCGAATACGGTATGACGGCCAGTGATATTCTCCGTGCCGTTCCGCTTCGTCTGCGCAGCCGCAATTCCATTTTCTATTTCTGACAGGAGGCGCCTTTGACCCGCAGAATCTGCTTTTTATGCGTACTGATGATACTGCTGCTTTCCGCCTGTGCGGCAGGAAACAGCAGAGATCTGCTGACGGATATCACCAATCTTTACGGTTCCGCTGAAAAGTTTGATTCTCGTGTTTCCATCCGAGTGGAGCTGCCGGAACGCACCGCATCCTACGTGATTGATTGGCAGTATGACGCCGGGAGGAGCGTGCTGACCGTTGTCGAACCGGAGCCGATTGCCGGAATCACCGCGGAGACGGAGGACAACGGGCTGACTTTCCGCTATGAGGACGCCGTCTTGCTGGTCGAGCCCTCCGGCGGAGGTGTTTCGCCGCTGGAAGCGCTGCCGGAGCTTTATTTCGGCTGGTCCGGCGGTCTGGTGCGTGATTATAACACGGAGCGCTATCAGGATGAAGAGGCGCTTGCCGTCACCTATTCACAGGAACGCGGTGCAAACGACTATATGCAGCGCGTCTGGTTCGATCCTGCGCGGCTGACACCGCTTTATGCCGAGCTGTATCAGGCGGAGGCCCTGGTGCTGACCTGTGAATTCCTGACTTTTCACATCAACGTGTAACCACATGCAATGTTACCCCATTGAAACAGAGGAACAGCTTTATGATTCTGTATGATAACTGGACCCGCGCAGAAATCAGCCTTGACGCACTGGAGCACAACCTGAAAAAGGTCCGCTCCTGCATCCCTTCGCACTGCCGTGTCATGGCCATGGTCAAGGCGGACGCCTATGGCCACGGCGCCATCGAAGTGGCGCGATGCCTGGAAGGCGCCGGCGTGGATTATTTCGGCGTAGCAAGCATATTTGAAGCATCGAGCCTACGTGACGCCGGTATCACTTCGCCGATTCTGATTGCAGGCTATACCCCGCCCGAGCTGACAGACAAATTGATTGACGAACAAATCACGCAGTGTGTACCGAGCGTGGAAGCCGCGCGAAAATACTCTGAGGCGGCCGTCGTCCTGGGCGAACCGCTGCGCGTACATATTAAGCTGGATACCGGAATGTCCCGTTACGGCATTGTTTGCCGAGAGCGTACCCAGGAGGCCGCGCAGGAGGTTTTGGAAATCTGCTCGATGGAAGGGCTGAATGTTGAGGGGATTTTTACCCATTTTGCCTGCTCCGATGACGAAGACCCGGCCTCCACAATGACACAATTATCCAATTTTACTGCTGTTTTAGACGAAATTGAGGCAAAGGGTGTAAAAAATCTATTAAAACATTGCGCCAACAGTGCCGCTGTGTTAAAATATGATAGCACACATTTTGATATGGTCCGGGCAGGACTGGCGCTTTACGGGCTGGAACCCGTTCCGGGTTCGGCCGGCGGGGAACTCATCCCGGCCATGACGATGAAAGCGCCCATTACGCAGGTGAAAACGATCCCGACCGGAACCCCGGTCAGCTATGGCATGACTTTCACGGCAGCCCGCGAAACCAGGGTGGCCACCGTACCGGTCGGCTATGGCGACGGTTATCTGCGCGCCTATTCCGGCGCCGCCATGACCGTTCACGGAAAGCCCGCGCCTGTGATCGGGCGCATCTGTATGGATATCTGTATGCTGGATGTTACGGATATTCCGGATGTGCGGGAGGGCGACGAGGCCGTGGTATTCGGCCCTGCGCCCTGCACCACGCCTGAAGATTTGGCAAAAATTGCTGGTACGATCAATTATGAGGTCGTGACCGGGATCTCAAAACGTGTTTTGCGCCTTTATACACGCAGCGGCAAGAATGTCGCGCGGCTCAGTTACATCTGAGCACAGGCAGAGACTCTTCCTCTGGCATATACTGATAACGCACGGGAGACACCGGGTTCTTCCCGCACTGGGCGGTAAATTTTTCACAGCGCAGATTATATCCTGCGTGCTTTTGGGAAAAATACAGTCGGTGCGGTGATAATCCGTATACTATTCCGACGGAGCGTGAATTCAGTGGACACGAATGTCAGACGAGGGGATATCTACTTTGCCGACCTGAGCCCTGTTGTTGGCAGTGAGCAAGGCGGTGTGAGACCGGTACTTATCGTTCAGAACGACGTTGGCAATAAGCACAGCCCGACTGTGATTGCAGCGGCAATCACGTCGCAGATTAACAAAGCGCGCTTGCCAACGCATATCGAGCTGTCCGCTCGTTCCTTTGGACTGACAAAGGACAGCGTGATACTCCTTGAGCAGATACGTACCATTGACAAAAAACGCTTGCTTGAACGAATGGGCAAGCTGGACGAGGACGTTATGAGCCGTGTGGATGAAGCCATCGCGGTCAGTTTCGGACTCGGTGAGGATGTTTAATAATCGGCGGTACAGATCCGCCGCTTTACAATGGAGGTTTGTACATGGTGAAAAGGAAATGGATAGCCGGCACAAGTGCCGTACTGCTGGTTCTTTTACTGCTTGCAAGTTATATGGCGGTGGCTGCTGAAACAACCAACAGAGACGATCCGCTGGTTGCTCTCAGTTATCTGACGGATGTTCTGGCCCCGGAAACAATCGAAAAAGTAAATGCGGCGATCGAACTGAAGGCGCAGGAAATGGAAACATCCATGAATCTGATCCTGACCGAATATACCAACGAACTGGAAGCAAAAATTGCGGAATTTGAGTCACGCAATGAGAATATTGCGACCGATTCCAGCTTTATTGCAGCCGTTACCAATTCCGTTCTGGCGCAGATCAACGGAACCGGAAACAGCGGCACCACTTCTGGCGGCATTGCTGCCAGCGGTTGGCAGCTCGTCCAGGTGAAATCCGGCGAAACCTATAAGTTCTCGGTCGGCGGCATGGTTCTGCTGCGCATCGGCAGCGCGACCTGCTATACCCCTTCCTCCCCCGGCATCATTGACACCACTTCCGGTAACGAACTGGAAGGCGGCGGCAGCTTGGAACGTAATCATCTGTATCTGGTCACGGTCGATGAGCGCGGTTTCACAGCAACCTCCGATTCCAAGATCATGGTCTACGGTTCCTATACCGTAAGCTGAGTATAAAGAATAACGTAAACGCCCTGTCAGGCCAAGGTCTGACAGGGCGTTTTTGCAGTAAACTCCGGACGATATTTCGCACACTATGACAATACAAATGCGTAAAAGCATCTCTCTGACAGGGCAATTTCGTAGACAGGAGTAAACAATATTTCTTAACTGCCTTCAAAACAACTTAACGCAGGTTGATTCTGGCAGATTTCTGAAATCGCTTCGCCTTTTACCAGCTTCCATTTACAAAATACATCTTATATGATCCCTCAACCATTCGTTCTCCGATTCGCTTTCGCAACATCGCCCAATCGTGCAGGATAAAAAAGTACAGCCACAGCAGTTCTCACTGCTGTGGCTGTTCATACTTTTAGATATCTTGCATTTTTTGAGTCGCGAGTGCTTTACTGCTTATGCAGCCGCATTCTCGAAATAATGATAGATACGCCAGACGATCGTTGTGATCTCAGCACGAGTGATGTCGTTTTCCGGCATGAATACTCGCTCGCCATCTGCGTTATCTGTACCGATCATCAAGCCTGCCTCGTACATAGCAAGGGCAACAGGCAGCTCAGTGTCCGCAAACGGGGATTCAATCGAAGCGTCCGGCAGATCCAGCGCCAGAACCGTGATTTCTGCAACTTCACGTCTTGTAATGGAAGAATCCAGATCAATGTTTTCATCATCGACCAGGCCATCCTCCAACGCTTTTGCATAATAACCACTGGCCCAATGGGTACCTGTCGGTGCCTGGACCTCATAACCGGTTGCGAGCATGATCAGCTTCAATGCTTCACCATAAGCGAGCGGCTTCAGCGGAAGGAGGTTTCCATCCGGTGTACCGTTGAAAACGCCGTCAATCGAGAGATCACGGACATATTTGTAATACCAATCCGAACGATCCTGCTTCATGTCTTTGTAAGGCGTCCAGGTATCCAGATACACCGCCACGAGTGTCACGCTTTCGCTCGGGACAAAGGTCGCCAGATCAACGAATGCCGTCAGATTTCCCTTTTCATAGTCGTCTTTCAGCACCCAGCCCATCGGGGTATAATACTGGTCTTCTGTGACAACGCCCGGAATCAGTTCCTGCGGAATCACGCTGCCGCGCTCAACAGAGACGCGGTAGTTTTTGTTTTCATCCAGGGATTCTGCCGGGACATTCAGTGCACCTTCCAGTTCATTACCGCCGTTAAAGAGGACATCGAGCTTCTTCTGTGCCTCAGGAGCAGCAGGTCCTGTCGTGATAGGCGGCGGATTGGAAGGCGTCCAGATGGTATCGTAGATCGGTCCGGACTGTCCCCCCGTGGCAAAAGCCACGAGGGACAGCGAAAACACTACTGAAATTGCCAGCGCCAGAGAAAGGACGCGTTTCATGTTCTTTTTCATATTCTGTGTACCTCCCTGCATTACTTCACGCTGATCAGGTTATACCCATTCGCCTTGAAGAATACCTGTACCTGCTCAAAGATCTGATCGTACTTGCCGGAGGAATACGTATAGGAGCCGCTGGACGGATTCGTGAGAATGCCTTCGACGAGAATTTCTCCCTTTCCATCCTCTGCATATCTCCGGATCGTGTACTCGACCGTGTCATCATTCAGGACAACGCGCTCATTTGTCTCTACCCATTCACCGTTCGCTTCGTCGTAAACGCTCTTGTAGAACGTTACAGTGAAGTTATCGGTGTAACGATATGCAGGATAGACGCCTGCACGCCATGTGACCTTACCCCAAATCTGCGTCTTGGTGACATCGACTTCAATATCGGGATCCTTGGCGCCATCCGGCTCGTCGACATACGTTACATCTGCCAGAGCATAGTTCGTGTTACCGATTTCCGGAATAAAGGTATAATTCTTATCTACATTCTCGCTCTCATACCAGGCTGCGAGGAACTCTTCCGTCAGATATACCTTTTCGCCGCCGATCATCGTGTAGAACTGCAGTTCAAGGTCTGCAATCTCGTGCTCATAAGCAAGACCTTCGTTTGCAGCATTTGCCTCGTCGATCTCATAGCAGCTGATCAGCAAATCGTAGGCATCCTTGAAGCTTGCACCGTATGGAATGGAGGCGCGCCATGACTTCAGATCAACCGTGCGCTGGGAGACATTCAAGCTGGCCGTCTCATACAGCACGAAGCCATCATTCTCCAGATAATTCTCAGCGCCAAGGTTCTTTGCGCGGAAGGCAAGGTTATATGCGTCAGCAATCTGCTCACCGTAATGGTTTGCGGCGATTGCAGCGGCGCTTTCGCCTGTCGTCTTGTTTGCTTCGACGGTGTAAATATCGTTGTCGTCACGTTCTGCATGATTCTCAGCGTTGCTGAGGATCAGATTTTCAAGATTCGTAACACCGGTATAGTCCGTGCTGTCCAGAACCACGCTGCCAGTGGACGGAAGTGTGCGCTCATAAAGCTTGCTTCCCGCTGCAACAGCGTTCTGCACTGTGACATAGGCAAGATCCGGGCTCAGAGCGAAGTCTGCCAGGCTGTCGCCTGCCACCAGCGCCGTGCCATACTGATAATCAACCACATACGTGTCGTCGCCATACACACGGTTCAGGCTATTAACAAAGCCGGTGCCGTCCTGTTTGGAGAAGCCAAGGTTGAATACTGTGCCTCTGGCTGCAGAAACAGCAATCGAACCGTTTACGTAATGGTAGATGTAGTTGCTGTCATTCATGACCGCGTCGTTGCTCTCTGTTCCGCCAGCCACAAAGGAAGTGTAAATACCTGCATCCGCGCGGCGGTTTACATCGCCATACACCCAAGCATCATCCAGCGTCAGCACTTCATTGCCGCTGGCCGTCAGACCGGAGAGCTTAACAAGCGTAGAGTCAACCGTATGGGTATAACCAACGCCCTGGGTTCCCTTCAGATAGCCTGTGCCATAAGCAATGTTCACATCCGTCGGAATAACATCCTTGTAGGACTCATGAATCGTCAGACGGTTGGAGCCGTAGCCTTCGTAGAACACGCCGGTGACCGGGTTGATATAGACCGTAACAATGTAGTCACCGACATTTTTCCAATCCGGGGCTGTGTACTTTGCAAGGTATTCTCCCTGCTGTTCCGCTGTAATCAAACCTTCAGCAGCCATCTTATTGATCACAGCAGAAGTCATGGAATAATTGTAAATATACGTGTCTTTTGCGTTAAAGAGGGTTACCGTTTCAGTATAGAATTCCGGATTCGGATTCTCTTTCGAAACTTCCGTCATCTGCGTCAGAGTAACGGTCATTTCGTCCAGGAAGCCGATATGGACTCTGTCTTCCAGCGTGCTGACACGCTTTGCAGTACCATCGTACACATAGTCTTCCTGATCAACAACCACATCCGCTACATACTTTTCAGCAGTTGCAGTGGCCGTCGCGTAGATCATTTCATTACCGGTGCCGCGATAAGCCGTGACGGTAAAGGAACCAACGCCGGCAACATACAGACGTCCGGTCATCGCATCAATCAGGACTGTGCCCTCGAAATCATCTGCCGGAGTAACGCTCCAACGAATGATTGCGGAATCAGTGATGGTCTTTGCAGTGCCGCCGACCCAGGAATTTGCCGTATTACCGATGGTCCAGAGGTCGATCACATCGCCATAATGGATCGTTCCGTGGCCGTTCAGGCCCAGGATTTCAAAGGCTACGCGTTCACCATTGCCGATAATGGAATTCGTGCCATCCACGGTATCGATCACATAGTTATAGGCATAAGCAGTGTAATCAAGCAGCTCGTCTGCGAATGCGGTGCGGTCTGCATCCACTTCCTTACCAAAGCTTACCTCAACGGCGGTCAGGTCGTACTGGCCAACATGAGTCGGATAGCGGGAAACCTGAGCAAAACTCGGCTGGATGAGAATGTCAGAGAAGGAGCTGTCGCCCTCGACAAAACCGTCCCAGAGAATATCTGCTTTGGCGATTGTCGTGAAGCGTTCGTTATATGCATTCATCACCTGAGCACGAACAGTCTTCTTTTCGATGACAAACGTGGCGCTCACAGTCGTTTCTGCGTATTTGTGCGTGTTCGGGATATGCGCGGTGACAACATACTTACCGGCATCGACAGGTGCATCATAACTGACGCCCTTGATGCGGCCGCCGGAGAAAGTGAAATAGGTGCCGTTCGGATATTCTTTTTCATTAGCAACTACGACAGGCTCACCGTCATAGGTTTTATCCGAAACAACCGGAGCAGCATATTCATATTCTCCGCGATAGACCGTCAGAATACCGACGGTGGCATACGGGGAATCCAGCGTCACGCCGTTTTTATCTGCAACGGATACCGCAACGCCGTAACGTCCTGCATCGTTGCCACTTGCAACCACGCCGTCAAAGGTGTACTCGACCACGACGTCATCCGTGGAATATGCCGGGTTCGTCAGCAAAACAGTAACTGTTTTGGCCGTTCCGTCATAAATCTGCTGCGTATCCTTGATATCAAACAGCGTCGGCGCGGCAAGTTCGTCCATGGTCTTGTTATAAGTACGGGTTACATTGCCGCTTGCATCAGTTGTAACAACGAACTTCGTGGAAGCACCGCCCTTATAATTCGCGGCGTCCTTCGGGCGAACAACGATCGTGTACAGGCCATCTCTGGTCAGGTCAGCCGGTACAAGCGTGTTACCATTTTCGTCGTCCCACTGATCAGCTTCTGTCAGTGCAGAGAAGCCGGCGCGCTCGGTCCAAACGCCTGTTCCGACAAGAGCGATCTTGCCTTCACCGTGGTAGTAGACCTCAACTTCCATAACCGGAGAAGTAGTGCCGGATTCATCTACTGCTGCAAAGCTGTCCGCATCTGTTCCGGTCCAGCCGGCATAAACCTGGTTGCGATAAATATCGATCGGGAAATTCGTGTAGGTTTCCGTTCCGTCATCGATCATTGCACCCTCGGTCGTGCCCTTCTGAACGAGGTAATAGTTTTCTGCATCAGCGCCATCCAGCGTGGCAACGATTGCAACAGTGCGGTTTGTGCCTGCGGCATACTCGCCTTCTGCAACTGCTGCGCTGAGCACACGCGCAAAGACCGTATCACCGGCTACAACACCGATTGCATTGCTGCCTTCGCGTGCGGGAATGCCGGTGCCGGGATTCGAGATACCGGAATCATAGGAAACATCTGCTTCCTGACTCGGAAGTGTGCCATTCGTGCCGTAGGTATAGAAACCGGTGTCGGCGTTTGCAACCTTGGAGGTCACAGGTGCCTGATTCAGTTCCGTATACAGTACGTTGACCGCACGTTCGGAGAGATTAGTCGGATCATAAATCTCCGTCTGGTATGTGACAGTCTCCAGATTAACCGCACGCTTCAGAACCTTTACCGCAGAATCTGCGGAGACACTGCGGCGGGTCAGAGCCAGCGTATCCAGAAGGACTGCATCTACCTTATAATCGCCGTGGTCTACCGGAGCGACTGCAGCAGGCTCTGCCGCATAGCCGTTCTCGCCCAGTTCGTAATAGTAGTAAACGATGTTGTCAAGGACAAGCTGCACAAGATCGATGTACTCGTCGTTGTTATCCTGGGTATACTCATAATACTTCCAGGTCCAGTCCCCAACATTCATCACGCCGTTGGACGTTCCATCCTCGCTGTAATCCGTCACTACAATCTCAGCCGCGTGGGATTCACCGTCGTAGATCTCTTCCACAGGATTCAGCGCAATTTCATATGTATCGTCACGGACAATGTAGTTATAAATATACTTTTCAGAGGCAAGAGTACCATCCGCATTCTGATAAACGATCTTGAAGCTGTAAATACCGGGCTGGACATTCTGGAGGTTCCAGACAGCTTCACCGTTGACAAGCGCCTGACGGTAATCGTCATCGCGGTCGGAAACGGTGAACGCTGCGCCTTCCAGTTCGTCGATCTTCACCCATTCGTCTTCTTCAAAGGTATCGACATACAGTTCCGCATAGCCTTCCGGATTTGCGGAGGTCGAACCGCCGTATACAAATGCGTCAATCGTGACAGTATCTCCGCCCTTGGCACCGGAACTTGCCGGGCTGATGACTGCTTCGAGTGCAGCAGATGCAGCATTTTCTCCGAAATTCACCAGCAGGACATTGGAATAATAGGTCGTGCGGGCAGCAGACTTAGTTGTCACATTTCCGTAAAGAACCTGGCAGGCATTTTCATCCTTTTGGTCAGCAACTTCATGGATTATCGAGTGTTTTACAGCGTCATCGCCGTTAAATGCCGCCTTCGTGGCATTCGTATTACGTACCACAATGCGCGCACGGAAAGCATAGCTTGCATACTCCGGCGTTACATAGATCGTATGCCAGTTGGTGGAGCCCTCAATGGCCATCCAGGTGTTTCCGTCGCCGGCTGCACTGTCGATTGCGGCGCCGATCACACCATCTTCGTTGGTCTTGACAAGCTCTGCCTTATAGTCCGGGCAATACTCCCAGTAAATATCATAATGCTCATCGGCATTCAGAATTGCAAGCGGATTCACATCCTTGCTGTCCAGACGACGGTCCAGACCGATGCTGCTGTCTTCTCCGCTGTCTATCTGCAGCAAAGCGGAGATTGTTCCTCCCGTAATGGTACTTAACACAGAATTGTCGTAGCCGTCACGGGTATAAAGCGGAGTCGTCAGTTCAATCGACTGGAGAGAACCATCGCCGTACAGATTACCAAGGTCATCCGGATTCGCCTGAACCAGCGTACCGTCGTCAAAGACCGGGATGGTCTCGCCGTTTTCCGGATCGCGGGTGGCTTCCGGCGCCGTAATCACAATACCCACCGGATTGTCGTCCACGAGATCCTCTGTCGTGAGGTTTACATACGGGACAGAAGACCAGACACGCACAACAGGAGCAAGCGTGACATAGGTGGACACGGCATCCCCGCCTTCGCTGAGATCCTGGATGCTGTTGCAAACCATATAAGTATTGTCGCCGTAGTATTCCGCTACAATGAGAACATTCTGCATTCTGCCGTCTGCCGCCACAGGCAGCTCAGACGTCGTCACTGCAGCATATGCCTCGCTCAGGTCATCGCTGGCCTGAATTTTAATGTTTGCAGAGCCGTTTTCGTCCAGAATCGGAATCCAGTTGTCGCCGAGAGGATCAATCTCGAAGGAGTCTGTATCCTGATTGCCCATCGGTACATAGTAGAAACGCACATAACCGGTCGGGGCAGCAAACGGATCGTCAAAATTCGGCTCCTTGAAAATATTGAAGCCCTCATCCGAATAATTGTACAACGTGGCACGGATGGTAACTGCATTGCCTTCGTAAGTGTCTGCAAAGGCAAACTCGTCTTCACCCTGAGCCTCATTATAATCGACAAAACCTTCGGTCAGGCCGGTCCGTACGGAAATCAGCAGCTTTCCTTCAATCCGTGCAGCCTTTTCGGTGGTTTCGGAGTCCAGACCGCCGGTCGGCTCCTTATAATTCTGCGTCGGAATAGCGCGGACTTTATAGAGGACATCGTCATCCGCAATCACATCCGTCAGCGTCTTGTCACGGTTGCCCTTGGTCGTCCAGGTGTTTCCGCTGTCTTCGGAAATCTGCCACTCATAATAGAAGTCCACATTTTCCGCCAGCTCGACATAGGCCGTGATCACTTTCCCGGCAGCATCCTTATAAAAGAACTCCGTATAGACATCCGGTGCAGTCAGGGTATATTCCTCACCGCTTGTCATGGAAGTAACCGTCTTGCCGCTGTTATCACGAATCGTAATCGTGTTGTCAACGCTGTCCTCGTCAATGGGCATCCAGACAATCACATTCGAGCGAGCGAAGATATCGCCGATATCAACAAATACTTCCTTTTCAGGCTCAACCTCGATTTTTGTCGTGCCGTCCTGGAAGTCAAAGGTGCTGTCGCTGCTTGTGTAGTACACCGCATTGCCGGAATACTCGGCAGTGTACGTGTAGACATCACCCGCCGCCGGAACATCCACCGTGAAGGTGGCCATACCGGAAGCATCCACCGGCAGCGTTTCAAGGTCCTGGCCGCCGAGGCGCAGTGTCACCGTACCGCCCTTGACAGGGATATCATCAAGGATGCTGGTGTTATTCAGTGTATCCCATACAGAGACATTCACCGTCATCTTGGTGTGCTCATAAGGCATGGGGGTCGCGGTTGTCATTTCCACGCGTGTGGTATTCTTTGCATCGCCAAAGATCACCGGCTCGATGGAAATGCCGTTTACCGGACGATAGAAATTACCGATATCGGACGGATATACAACCGCATAGTAGCGATACAGGTTATTCATCGGAACAACCGTAACGGTCTGATCATGAGAATCCAGCAGCACATAGTGCTCACCGTCCGTGGAACCGAACCACTCGACGGTATAATCTGTTGCCGCCACGCCGTCGGGAAGCTGGAGCGACAGGGTGATCTGATCACCGATGTCGGTCTCGGCCAGAGTCGCATGCGTGCCGGTCTCCAAATCCGTCACATTCCGGACCAGAATGTCCCATCCGGTTGTCGGAAGCGTGCCGGAAAGAACCGTCTTGCTCAGTGTCGCGACCACGCTGTTATATCTGCCGGCCACGCCGCTGTAGACCGCACGGTAAGTATGCGTACCGGCAGTCAGCGTACGGTTCATCATCGCATCGGTCAGCTTCAGAACCGCCTGCTTATCGACAACATAAGCTTCGCCGATAAAGGTCTGATCCTCATAGAAATGAACTGTTCCGCCAACAGCTAAAACAGAGACGGACAATGTGGCAGGCTGCCCTTCATAAAGCACCGTAGAGCCATTCTTGCCGACTATGCTGAAGCCGGATGCCGTTGTCGAATAAAGTGCTTCGGCAGCGATGGAAAGTTCAAATTCGCCGAATGCGTAAGGATCCTTCGGGGATACGATTGCCTTATAAATGGTATCCATATCCACAAACATCACATTCGTGTTGGAAGCCGTAACCCAGGTTACGCCGCCATTTACGCTTTTCTGCCAGGTGACGGTATAATGGGTGTCTTCCGTCAGGGTATTGCCCTGCATATCCTGCACACCCGTTACAGTGAGCCTGGTGTAGGTCGTCTGGGTCTGCAGGGTACCGGTCAGGCCCGTCACATCAATTTTAGCCTGCGCATTGGAGAGGGTGCGAGTTTTCAGCGTCACGGCAAGCTGGCCATCGCTGGCATTCAGCGTATCCGTGCCCAAAAACTGCGCAGACACCTGTCCGGCAGCCAGGATACCGTTCTGATAAAAGTTCATCGGCACGGTCCAGTCCGCCTGTGCCACGCCGTTCACCGTATAGGCGTTCACCTTGGAACCGTCCGGCATCGTGAAAATCACGATGGAGCCGTTTTCCGGGGCACCTGCCACAGTTGCCGAGAAAGTATAAGATTTTCCTTCCTCAAGCTGCGTCTGGGTGCCGGTCACCGTAGTTGTAGTGTTGGTCTTGCCGGGGATTGCAGTTGTCACAACGTAAAAGTTGTCAAAGAATGACAACGTTTCACTTACGACAGGACGCATGAATGTCACAACGCCATTAACCGGCATGTAAGTCTGCCAGTTGCCCCATTGATACTTACTGAACGACCCGTCGTCATCAAACTGCGCGCTGACCGAGTTCAGCACATAGCCCTCAGCGGCCGTAACAGTGTAAAGCCCGTTGTTATACGCAACCGTATAACTGCCAGCATTGTTGCCGCTGTGGGTAAAGCCTGTATTGGCAGCAAATGTGACTGCGGGCAGCATAGTCAGCACGAGCGCAAAAACGAGGATCATGCTGAATATGCGCTTTCCGGTTTTCATCTTCTTCATCGCTCCTTTGCATTGTATTGGGATATGGATGCATGGCAGTGATCAGCTTCCGTGTATCGCCATGCAGCCAGTTGCTTGACAAGTTCAGCCAGGTTATCACAGCGTGGAAACACCTTTATAAGGTTTTCCGCGGCCTGCGATTTTTTTCCTCCTCTCCGGCAGAATGCCATCTATAGCTATATCCATTATAGTATATACAAATCAAATATGTCAAGCATTATTCTGCACTTTTCTTCTTCCTATACTGCATTTTTCCTGTAGGGACCAACAGATTTTCTTCGTTTTTTCACAGAATCCCCAGTTGTGTTCATGACAGCCATTCCTGCCATGGCTTTTCCCTGAGCCGAAGCTATTTTTTGACAAAAAAAGGAACCCGCATCCGCAGGTTCCCCGATATTCCTGTTCCAAAGGAAGAAATATGGATCTCTCATCGGTTTTTGGCAGAAAAAACGCCGGACGGTGCTTTGCAAAGCACCGTCCGACGGGAGTCTCAGGCAATAAAACTTACTTGATTTCGACAGAAGCGCCAGCCTCTTCGAGCTTCTTCTTGATCTCTTCGGCATCTTCCTTGGAGACAGCTTCCTTGAGGGGCTTCGGGCAGTTGTCAACGAGGTCTTTGGCTTCCTTGAGGCCGAGACCGGTGATCTCACGGACAACCTTGATAACGTTGATCTTGTTGGCGCCAAAGCTGGTCAGGATGGCGTCGAACTCGGTCTTCTCTTCAGCAGCAGCAGCGCCGGCAGCCGGAGCAGCGGAAACAGCGATAGCAGCAGCAGCGGAAACGCCGAATTCTTCTTCAATAGCCTTTACGAGCTCATTGAGCTCGAGGACCGTCATAGCTTTGATCTCTTCGATAAAGTTCGTGATTTTTTCGCTAGCCATTCGTAATTACCTCCAAATCTTGTAACGCTTTGATTAAGCTTCTGCCGGGGCTTCCGCGGCTTCGGCGGTACCCTCGGTATTCTTTTCTGCGAGTGCGTTCAGCGCGATGGCAAGGCTGCGCGGGCCATTGGTCAGGCAGTAGAGGAGCTTGGTCAGCAGGCCCTCGCGAGAGGGAATGGTGGCCAGTTCTTCCACTTCGGCTGCACTGATGACTTTACCATCAACAAAACCGACTTTGATCGAGAAAGCGCCGTTGGAATCCTTGGCATAGTTATGCAGGATCTTTGCGGCGGCAATCGGGTCGGACGGGCTGATGGCGATGGCCGTGGTGCCGTTTAAATGTTCGTCGATTTCGGAAAAACCGATCTGGTCAGCTGCCAGCTTCGTCAGAGTGTTCTTAACGACGCTGTACTCGACTCCGGCGTTTCTGAGCTCTCGACGCAGTTTGGTATCGTTCGCTACGGTGATGCCCTTGTAATCAACAAGCACGCCCGCGCTTGCGTTTTTCATCTTTTCGGCAAGCTGCGCTACGATCTCCTGTTTCTCCTTGAGAACTGCTGCGTTCGGCAAATCAGTCACCTCCTAGTGAAATAAAAAAACCTTTTGTCCATGGGCATCCAAAGACAAAAGGGTAAAGGCAAAACTGTCATGAAACTGTCAGTGCCTTCCTCGGTGCGGGGGCGCGGAGCGCCGGTTATGAAAAACACTTCTGTTTTTCCCGTACTGTCTTCGGAAAACTCATGCTGTGCTTGCACACAACAAAGGTATTATACCAGTATTTACGCAGATGTCAAGCGTTTTTTGCGCATTTTCGAAAGTTTTTTTACCGGAACACAGACGCGGACGGAATTTTGCCCTTTCTTCCCCCTCTTTTCCCGGACCGGAACGGTTTTGCATACATTCCATCCAAAACCGCCGCAAAACACGCAGGGAAATCAGAAAAAGTGCAAGAATTTTAAAAAAACTCTTGACCTTTCATCCCCTCTATGGTATAGTAGATGTACCTGTCCGGGTTCTTTTTTTATGTTCAAAATCACTGATCCGGTTCAGGGAGGCTAAAAATACAGGAGGTGCCGTTTTATGCGTACAAAGATCACTCTTGCCTGTTCAGAGTGCAAGCAGCGCAACTACAATACGTTCAAAAACAAGAAGAACGATCCCGATCGTCTTGAGATGAATAAGTATTGCCGTTTCTGCAGAAAGCATACTGTTCACAGAGAATCCAGATAAGGGAGCTGCGCTTATGTTTAAAAAGAAAATCGCACAGGCTATCGAACCGGCAGCCGAAGCGCGTCCTGCAAAGGAAGCAGCCAAGCCGAAAAAGAAGAAAATGACCTTCCGCGATGCCATGGCCCGTGCAGGAAAGTGGTTCCGCGAACTCAAGAGCGAGTTCAAGAAGGTCGTATGGCCGACGAAGAAGCAGGTTTTAAAAAACACCGCCGTTGTTCTGGTGGTGCTGGTCATAGTCGGCGTTCTTGTTGGGCTTTTGGACTTTGCGTTTGAGAAGCTCATTCTGGAACAGCTTTTGAAACTTGCAACCGGTTATTAATGGCTTCCTCGTCATAAGCAGATCAAAGTTTAAGGTGGTGTCATATGGCGGATGAAGCAAGATGGTATGTTGTGCATACCTATTCCGGCTATGAAAACAAAGTAGCCGCGACCATTGAAAAGACAATCGAAACCAGAAAGCTGCACGACCTCATCTTCGCAGTCAACATCCCGACTGAGACTGTCCTTGAAGTCCGTGAGAACTCCCAGAAGGAAGTGGAGCACAAAATCTTCCCGGGGTATGTCCTCATCAAGATGATCATGACTGACGACAGCTGGCATGTAGTCCGGAATACCCGCGGTGTCACCGGGTTTGTCGGGCCCGGGTCGAAGCCCGTGGCGCTGACAGACGAAGAAGTCGCCGCACTTGGTATTGACCAGAAAGAACCGAAGGTTTCCCTTTCCTACAAGGTTGGGGATCAGGTTCGCGTCACCGACGGTCCGATTACGAACTTTATCGGCGTTGTGGACGAAATCAACGAGAGCGAGAACCGTGTTCGCGTGATCGTTTCCATGTTTGGCCGCGAGACCCCGGTGGAGCTGGAGCTCCATCAGGTTACAGCGATATAAGGCGCCGGAACAGCGCCTTGACCCCGCGCGACGTGGGAGGACGCGGGAGCGTCCGTATGAATTACCACATTCATCTAAGGAGGTGCACCTAAAGGTGGCACAGAAGGTAGTAGGTTACGTTAAATTACAGATTCCGGCCGGCAAAGCAACTCCAGCCCCTCCGGTTGGCTCCGCACTTGGCCCGCACGGCATCAACATCATGGGCTTCACAAAAGAATTCAATGAGCGCACGAAAAACGACATCGGCCTGATCATCCCGGTTATCATCACGATCTATGCCGACCGTTCTTTCAGCTTTATCACGAAAACTCCGCCCGCACCTGTGCTGATTAAGAAGGCATGCGGTATTGAGAGCGGTTCCGGTGAACCCAACAAGACCAAGGTTGCAACGCTTTCCAAGGCTGATTGCCGCAAGATCGCCGAGCAGAAAATGCCCGACCTGAATGCCGCTTCCGTGGAAGCTGCAATGAGCATGATTGCCGGTACTGCCCGCAGTATGGGTATCTTAGTTGAGGAATAAGGGAAGAACCTTATTCACAAAGTGGGAGGATATGAATACCGCACACGGTGTATTCGCCCGACTAACCACTATGAGGAGGAAATAAAGTGCATAGAGGCAAGAATTATATAGAGAGTGCGAAGCAGATTGAGAAGCTCCGCCTTTACGATCCCAACGAAGCTCTGGATTCCGTTGTGAAACTCGCGAAAGCAAAATTTGATGAGACTGTTGAAGTCCATATCAAGCTGGGCGTTGACTCCCGTCACGCTGACCAGCAGGTCCGCGGCGCCATCGTTCTCCCGAACGGCACCGGTAAGACCGTCCGCGTCCTCGTCTTTGCGAAGGACGACCGCGCTGCAGCCGCCCGTGAGGCAGGCGCAGAGTATGTCGGTGACACCGATCTCGTCGAGCGCATCCAGAAAGAAAACTGGTTTGACTTTGACGTCGTCATCGCTTCCCCGGATATGATGGGCGTTGTCGGCCGTCTCGGCCGTGTCCTCGGTCCGAAGGGCCTGATGCCGAACCCGAAGGCCGGCACCGTCACTCCTGACGTTGCCCGTGCCGTTACGGAAGCAAAGGCCGGTAAGATCGAGTATCGTCTTGATAAGACCAACATCATCCACTGCCCGATCGGCAAGGTTTCCTTTGGTCCGGAAAAGCTGCAGGAGAACTTTGACGCCCTGCTTGGCGCCGTTATCCGTGCGAAACCCGCCGCAGCAAAAGGCCAGTACATCCGCTCCTGCGTGGTTGCTTCCACGATGGGCCCTGGCATCAAGATCAACCCGGTTCGTATCGAGTCGAAGTAATCTTCGTGATCATGCAAATCGTAAAATGCCGCGTATCATTTTGATATGCGGCATTTTTTCTATGCAAAACGGAACGATTCCGCCCGCAGCGCACGGCATTTTCCCTTTTTTCACCGCACTTTTCGGCAGGGATCGACTCTTTACAGAATCCGCAAAACGGGGTATACTGCTTATACATCAATATACACGCTTTCGGAGGGCTTATGACGCGCATCTATTTTGTCCGCCACGCAGAGGCGGAGGGCAACCTGTACCGCATCTGCGAGGGGCAGTATAATGGTCTGCTGACCGTACATGGAAAAGCACAGCTTCCCTGCGTTTCCTCCTATTTTGAAAGCATTCATCTGGATGCCATCTATGCAAGCGACCTCTACCGCGCTTTTCAGACGGCGAAGGCCGTCGCCGCGCCCTCCGGACTGCCCGTCCTCCCCCGTCCGGCACTTCGGGAGATTCACTTTGGACAGTTTGAAGGCGTCCCCTGGGGGGATATCTATGCCGCACATCCCGGCGTGCGCCGGCAGATTGCCGAGGAGTTCGGCGCCTTTGCCGCGCCGGGTGGAGAATCTGTCCGGGAAGCCGTGGACAGGCTGGAACAGGAAGTTTTGCAGCTTGCCGCCCGTCATCCCGGCGGCAGCATTGCCATTGTAGGCCACAGCGGCGCGTTCGGCGCACTGCTGCCCACCCTGCTTCAGGGATTTGAGTCACTCCATGCGCCGCAGTATATCAAAAACGCCGCCGTGACCGTGGTGGACACCGACGGGCAGAACTTCACGCTGGTGCGTCACAATGACTGCACGCATTTGCAGGGGCTTACAGATCCTCACCCCGATACGCACCCAAAAATTCAGTTTTCTTACCGCTGTCCGGATGCGCGCGCCGACGAAGCCTTTCTCCGCGCGTGCGGCGAGGACGCGTGGCGCGCTGTGTACGGCAATCTGCAGCTGTTTTCAGGCGACCGTTTTTACGCCAACGCGCGCGGCATGATGGAGGCAGACCGTCGTAATGCGTTTGTGCCGTTAGCGGACGGAAAACCCGCCGGGCTGCTTCTGCTGGATTCCCGTCAGGACGACGAACCGGATACCGGGCATATTGCGCTTGTTTATCTGCTTCCGGCCTACCGCGGCATGGGTCTGGGCGCACAGCTGATTGGCCGCGCCGTGATCGAATACCGTGCGCGCGGCATGAAAACGCTCCGTCTGAATGTCGCTTCAGTGAACAAGACGGCGCAGCGGTTCTATGAGCGCATGGGGTTCCGCCGTGAAACGCCGCTTCACAAGATCATCTCGCGGCAGTACGTGATGAAGCTGCCCATTGCGATTCCGCAGGAAACGGACTGATCCCGCTTCGGAACCCTGCGCAGCCCAACCCGAGAAAAATTTTGCATGAATTCAGTTCTTTTGGGCAACTTAGTCACAGACAACCCATGAAATTTGTGCTATACTGAAGTCAACAAACGGAAAGGAGTGACTGCAATGTCCATCCATGTCAATAAAGCCAATTTTGAACAGGAAGTTTTACATTCCGAAAAACCCGTACTGGTCGATTTCTGGGCCTCCTGGTGCGGCCCCTGCCGTATGCTGGCCCCCACGCTGGATATTCTCGCAGCCGAGCATCCGGAAATCACGCTTGCCAAGGTAAACGTCGACGAGGAACAGGAGCTTGCCATGCAATTCCAGGTGATGAGCATCCCCACACTGATTCTCTTCAAGGAAGGCAAGCCTGTCGCGACCTCCATCGGTTTCCGCCCGAAGGATGACATCGAGGCCATGCTGAACGCCTGAGCACTGCCGGAAAACCAAAAAAAACCGCGCCCTCCCTGTTTTCAGGGAAAGGGCGCGGTTTTGTCACTAACCGTCAAATCACAGTGAGCGTCCCAGTCAGGTCAATCCTGTTTCTTCTGCTCATTCGGTTCCTCTTTCTGCATGGTCTTGGTAACAATGGGCGTTTCCGTGTGCGTTTCACGCCACTGGGCAATGGCCTCGGCATTCTTCCTCGCCTTTTCCTCCCGACGCACCGCGCGCTTTGCCGCGCCGCGTTTCACAATCAGCAAACCGACCACCACAATGACCGCCAGAATCAGCAGAACCGGCGATGCACCGACAAGCCAGACGATGAAGTTCTCGCCGAAATCCACAAGGCCGTTGATCGTGTTCCGGAACTGCTGCGAAATGCGCTCGCCAAGCGTTTTGGGCAATGCCACAGGCTCTGTCGTTTCGCGCACCTCGTCGATATACACATTGATCGTGGAATAGGAAATCTGGTCGTCCAGACGGCGGAGCGAACCGGTGAGAGATTCCATCTCATAAATCGTGTCGGAGAGCTCCGACTCCAGTACGATGATATCTTCCATGTCCTCCGCCTGCTCCAGCAGTTCCAAAAGGCGCGTGCGTTTTGTCTCCAGCGATTCAAGACGCGCCTCCATATCAAAATAGGAGTCGGTCACGTCGTCCGTCCAGATATTCGTGGAGCTCACGGTGCCCATTTCTTCGCGGTAGGTCAAGAACTGATCGAATTCTTCCGCCGGAATCCGCACCGTGTAATATGCGCTGTGCAGTTCATAATAGGAATTGTACACATAAACGTTTGCCTGAGAGATATAGCCGCCCAGTTCCTCCACCACGCACAGCAGCTTTTCCACAGAGGCATTGAATTCTTTCGTTTCCAGATTGATGTCCGCATTGCGGATGATCTTGCGGTTTGATGAAACGATTTCCCCTGCCGCAAGCGAGCTGTCCATTCCGGAATCGCTCGTTCCCTTTGCTTCCTCCAAGTCATAGTCCGATTCCGCCGGAGCGGCATTATCATAGACGGTACTTTGCGAACTGTAATAATAGGAGTCGTCTGCAGCTGCGCCGTCATAGCCTTTGGAGCCGGCGGAACATCCAGCCATGCAGAGCAGAAGCAAAACCGTTGCCAGGAGCAGGGCTATCATACGCTTTTTCATAAAATGCCTCCTTCGCCGCGATCCGGACCTTTCTGTCCGGGCCGCTGTTGACTTTGTATCTGTTTGACGCGTTTTCAAACGAAAAAGTTCCAGTCCGTCTTGAAAAAAAATTGGACTTATGGTAAAATAACGTGTCAAAAGATCGAAATGGCCCTCCGGCCATTTGAAGGAGGAACAATCATGTCCAAGGTTTTAGTTGAAACATCTGCCAGACATCTGCACGTCACCCGTGAGGTGCTCGATATTCTCTTCGGCGAGGGCTATGAGCTCACCGTGAAAAAAGAACTGTCCCAGCCCGGACAGTACCTCTCCAATGAAAAGGTCCGCGTCGTCGGCAAAAAGAGCGAGTTCCCCGGCGTTTCCATCCTCGGCCCGATCCGCAAGGCAACGCAGGTTGAAATCACCCTGACTGACGCCCGTGCCATCGGTGTGACGGCTCCCGTGCGCGAAAGCGGCGATATCGCCGGCTCCGGTTCCTGTGAACTGATTGGCCCGAAGGGCAGCGTCACCATCGAAGAAGGCGTGATCTGCGCGAAGCGCCATATCCACCTCCGTCCCTGTGACGCCGAGGAATTCGGCGTGAAAAACGGCGACACCGTCAGCGTGAAGATCGATTCTTCCCGCCCCGTCATCTATGACGACGTGGTCATCCGTGTCAGCGAAAGCTTCATGCCTGCCATGCACATTGATGTTGACGAGTGTAATGCAGCCGGCATTTCCGGCGAAATCTACGGCGAAATCATCAAATAAGTCTATTGCAAAAGGAAGAGCCGCCGCTTTTGACGGCGGCTTTTTCATACCACGCGCGTTCCGGCTTTCCAGTGCGGAACACTGATTGGAAGTGTAATCATGAAAAAAAGTGTTTATTTGAATTCCACCCTTTTAACGGACTTTTATGAGCTCACCATGGCCAACGGCTATTTTGTCCGCGGTTTTGGCGATCAGGAGGTCTGCTTTGATATGTTCTTCCGCTCCGTCCCGGACGGCGGCGGGTATGCCATTATGGCGGGTGTGGAACAGCTCATTGACTATCTCAAAAATCTGAATTTTGACCAGGAAGATATTGAATACCTGCGCTCGAAGAAATGCTTCAGCGAAGATTTTTTGCAGTATCTGCTGCATTTCAAGTTTGTCTGTGACGTTTGGGCCATTCCGGAAGGCACGCCGATCTTCCCCGGTGAGCCGATCGTGACGGTGCGCGGCCCCGTCATTCAGGCGCAGTTTATTGAAACCATGCTGCTGCTGCTGATCAACCACCAGAGCCTGATCGCAACGAAGGCAAACCGCGTCTGCCGCGCCGCGCAGGGACGTGCCGTGATGGAATTCGGTTCCCGCCGCGCACAGGGCGGCGACGGCGCCGTGCTTGGCGCACGTGCAGCCTACATCGGCGGCTGTGCAGCCACTGCCTGCGCCATGGCGGACCGCGATTACGGCATTCCCGCCACCGGGACGATGGCGCACAGCTGGGTGATGATGTTTGACTCCGAATACGAAGCTTTCCGCGCCTATGCCGAGGAATATCCGGACAACTGTACGCTGCTGATCGATACGTACAGCGTTTTAAAATCCGGCCTGCCGAACGCCATCCGCGTATTCCGCGAAGTGCTGGAGCCCAAGGGCTACCGCCCGAAGGGCATCCGCATTGATTCCGGCGACCTGGCCTATCTCTCGCGCGAAGTGCGCCGTATTCTCGACCGCGAAGGCTTCCCGGATTGCAAAATTGTTGTTTCCAATGCACTTGATGAGTTTATCATTAAAGATCTGCTCTCGCAGCACGCGCCGATCGATTCCTTCGGCGTCGGCGAGCGCCTGATTACCTCCCGCTCCGAGCCGGTGTTCGGCGGTGTATATAAACTTTCCGGCGTTATGAAGGACGGCGAACTGATTCCGAAGCTCAAGCTCTCCGAAAACGTCGGGAAAATGACAACGCCGGGCTTCAAGAGCGTTTGGCGTTTGTTCGATAACGCAACCAACCACGCCATCGCGGATGTGGTCACACTCCATGAGGAAGAAATCACGAACGAGGAACCCTATCTGCTCTTCGATCCGGAGCACGTCTGGAAGAGTCAGTGGGTGGACGATTTCCATGCGGTCCGTCTCCCCGTCCAGATCTTCCGCAAGGGCGAATGCTGCTATGAGACGCCGGATATCCACGATATCCAGAATTATTGCCGCGACCAGGTTGCAACCCTTTGGGACGAGGTTCTGCGTTTTGAAAACCCGCATAAATATTATGTGGATCTCTCAAAGCCGCTTTGGGACATCAAAAATGATCTCATTACACAAGCGCGAATCGCCTCCAACCCCAGAAAGAAGTGAATTTCATGATTCATTCCCATATTTCCGAGCTGATCGGACATACGCCTGTCGTGCGTCTGTCCGGATTTGAGCAGGCTTACGGCCTGAACGCCGTGATTGCGGCGAAACTGGAATCGTTCAATCCTCTGGGCTCCACGAAGGACCGCATCGCCCGCGAAATGCTGGAACAGGCCATGGAAGATGGCAGCCTTCGCCCGGGTATGTGCGTTGTGGAGCCAACCTCCGGCAATACCGGTGTAGGCCTTGCCTATGTTGCGAAAAAATATGGTTTTCCGGTCGTGCTGACCATGCCGGACAGCATGAGCATAGAGCGCCGCAGGCTGCTTTCCGCCCTCGGTGCAGAACTGGTGCTCACCCCTGCCGCCGACGGCATGGCAGGCGCCATTCGCGAGGCCAAACGGATTGCCGCGCTGCGCGGCGGGTTCATCCCCGGCCAGTTTTCCAATCCCGCGGGCCCTGCCGCGCATTACAAGACCACCGGTCCCGAGCTTTGGCAGGACTGCGGCGGAGACATTGCCGCCTTTGTCTGCGCGGTCGGCACCGGCGGAACGCTCACCGGAACGGGACGTTACCTGAAGGAGCAGAATCCCGCCATCCGCATCTATGCGGTGGAACCGGCAGATTCCCCTGTTCTCTCCGGCGGCAAGGCCGGGCCGCATCAATTGCAGGGAATCGGCGCAGGCTTTGTGCCGGATGCGCTTGACACCTCCGTTTACGATGAGGTGATCACCGTACACACGGAAGAGGCGTATCGCGCCGCGCGCACCGCAGCCCGTGAGGACGGTGTGCTCGCCGGTATCTCCTCCGGCGCCGCGCTGCATGCCGCAGCAGTCATTGCACCGAAATTTGCCGGAAAAACCATTGCCGTTTTGCTGCCGGATACGGGCGAACGGTATTTCTCAACGGAATTATACGAGGAATCTGTATGAAATTAAGCGAGTTGTTTGACCAAAAGCTCCCTGCTGTCTCCGCGAAACTGCTGGCGGCGCACCGTGCGTTTGCCGACGGCGAAAGCGTGATCGGCAGCGCGGGCCGGGCACGCGTGATTGAACTGATCGAAGGGCTTCGCAGCGCCCTCTTTCCCGGCATCTACGAAACGGTTCCGGTCGGTTCCGGCGCAATCGATGTTTTTATCTCCGCGCGTCTGCGCGACGTGGGTATCACCCTGCGCGCGCTTTTGGATGCTGCGCTCGGCATAGATACGGATCCCGATCAGATCGTCACGCAGTTCCTCGAAGCGTTGCCGGAAGTGCGCGAGCTGCTGGCTCTGGATATCCAGGCTGCTTACGATGGCGACCCCGCTGCGCGTTATCATGAAGAAATTCTCCTCTCCTATCCCGGCTTTGAGGCTGTTATGATTTATCGTCTGGCGCACGTTCTCTATACCCTGCATGTGCCCGTTGTCCCGCGTATTATGACGGAATATGCCCACCAGCGCACGGGGATCGATATTCACCCCGGTGCAGCCATCGGCCGCCGCTTCTTTATCGACCACGGCACCGGCGTTGTCATCGGTGAAACCTGTGTAATCGGCGACAATGTGAAGATGTATCAGGGTGTGACGCTTGGTGCGCGCAGTTTTGACCTTGACGAGCACGGTAATCCCGTGAAAGGCATCAAACGTCATCCGGACATTGAGGACGACGTGATTATTTACTCCGGTGCTACCATTTTGGGCGGCGACACACGGATCGGCCGCGGCTCCGTCATTGGCGGTAATGTCTGGCTGACTCATTCCGTCCCTCCATATTCCAAGGTTTATAACGCACAGCCGGCGCCCATCATCAAATAGCGCCCGGCAAAACCAGGATTGTAAAGCATACAAACACCCCGGCAGATGCTCGTCTGCCGGGGTGTTTTTTGTCAGAGTCGGCGTCCTGGCTCAGCCAACGTCGCCCTTGTCGTAAAGCGCCACAATATAGGGATGGTTTTCGTCGTACTCCGTCAGGGTTTTCGGATTGTCCACGCAGAGGCACGGGCGAATCTCCGCACCGGTGACGCCGTGGATTTCGTCGCCCAGCTCCGCGGCATACTGCTGCGCCAGCGTCTCAAGCCGGGCAACCACTTCCGGATGCTGGTCCGCAACGTCCGTTGTCTCGCTCAGATCCGCTTCCAGATCATACAGCTCGCAGACTTTTTCGTCCTTGCGCGCGCGATGCAGCTTCCAGTTGTCCTTCCGGATCGCCGCGAGGTTTTTGTCCTGATAATAGCAGAATTCCGTTCTGACCGGCGCATCCTCGCCCAGTAACAGGCGGGAAACATCCACGCCGTCAATTTTTTTGCCCTGCAACGGCATATCCAGCATGGCAGCAAAGGTCGGCAGCAGGTCAATATTGGACGCCATACTGTTCACCACCATACCTTCCTGCACGTGGCCCTTCCAGTGGACAATAAACGGCACGCGCTGGCCACCCTCCCAGACCGTAAATTTTGTGCCGCGCAGCGGTGCATTGCAGGCGCCGTGGTCGCCGCGTGAACCGTTGTCGGAGGTGAAAATCAGCATTGTATCCTCATAGATGCCCAAACGCTTCAATTCATAGAGCAATGCCTTCACAGACCAGTCCACGTCCGCCATGCACGCGCCGAAATCGCCGTTTTCGGAGGTTTCGACAAAGTGGTGCGGTGCATAAAGCGGCAGATGAACGTGCATCTGTGCAAAATAAAGGAAGAACGGCTTATCCCGGTTTTCCTTGATGAAAGAAATGCACTCCGCAACATACCGTTCCGTCAGACAGGTCTGGTCGGGCTGCTGCTCGACCACCTCGTCGCCCGAAAGCAGCGGCAGCGGTGGGTTTTTCACAAAGTCCGTCTTGCCTACCTGCATACCCATGTCATTGCTGTACGGCAGGCCATAGTAATCGTCAAAGCCAAAGCGGCAGGGCAGGCTCTCCGGCTGGTCGCCGCAGTGCCATTTTCCAACGCACATCGTTGCATACCCGGCGTCGGAGAACAGCTTCGGCATAGTGTATTCCTCCGGGTCCAGGCCATAGGGTTCGCCGGGGAACAACACGCGCGTGATGCCGACGCGGGGCGGATAACAGCCCGTCATCAATGCCGATCTTGACGGGGAGCAAACCGGTGACGCCGCATAAAACGACGTGAACCGCACGCCCTCCTCCGCCAGGGCGTCAATCGTCGGCGTGTGGTTGATTTCCGAACCATAGCACCCCAGGTCGCCGTAACCCATATCATCGCAGTTGATCAGGATGACATTTGGCTTTCTTTCCATGATAAATACTCCCTTCCCATGTTATTCTGCATTTTCACTTGTAATAATCTTCCGTTTTTTCACGTTTTCCTAAAGCGGACGCACAAATCGGGCTGCAAGCCGGTCAATGCGGCGTCCGGCGTAGGCAAAAAACTGCTCATATGCTGCACAGAATACATTGCGCCCCAGCCGCCCGTTCACACGCGGTTCGCGGTAGCGTCTGCATCCGCCGCGGCAGAGTGCAAAGTGCGCACAGCCACGGCAGCGTTCATCCGGCTGCACAGATTCCTCAAGAAATCGCAGTTCCCGGCGGCGGTGGTCGATCGCGTCAAAATCATCGTCGTTCAAATTGCCAAGGCGGTAGTCGTCCAACACATAGAAATCACAGGGATATACGCCGCCATCCGCCTCGACGACGTCCTGCACACCGCAAATGCCGCACATCCCGCAGGATTCCGGCGGGTAGCCCATGCGCATCTGCACGTAATTGTCAAACTGCCGGATGGAGACCGGGCGTCCCTGCGTGAGATCCGCATACCAGAGGTCAAAGAGTTCGCACAGAAAGCGGCCATACAGGGCCGGTGTCAGGGAATAGTCCTCTGCGCCGGGCGTTTCGTCCAGCGGGTCCAGGCAGGGGATAAATTGCAGATACCGATACCCGCAGTCCCGGTAAAACCGGTAAATCTCCTTCGCGCAATGCGCCGTCCGGGCATTTACCACCGTTAAAATGTTATAGGCAACGCCGCAGCGGTCAAACAGCCGCGCCGTTTTCAGAATTTCATCAAATGTTCCGTTTCCGTCCGGTCCGAGACGGTAACAATCATGCGTTTTCCGCACACCGTCCAGAGAAAGGCCGACCAAAAAGCGGTTTTCCGCAAAGAAATGCGCCCATTCGTCCCCCAGGCGGTAGCCGTTTGTCTGAATGGCGTTATAAATCCGCACACCCTCCCGGCGGTATTGCTTTTGCAGGGCCGCCGCCCGGCGGTAATACCCCAGGCCCGCAAGAGTTGGCTCCCCGCCCTGATAGGCAAAGGTGCACGCCCGCGTTACCGCCGCGAGCGCCTTTCGGATCACGGCCTCCTGCGTTTGCTCCGTCATCACGCCATAGGAGGCACACCGGCGTTTTTCCGTTTCATCCCGGTAAAAGCAATATGTACAACGAAGATTGCACCCGCCGGAGGCGGGTTTTATCAATAAATGCCGCGCACTTTGCATGGCGTTTCCTCCCGGACGCGCTTTCGCGCGTCAGTTTTTCTCATAGAAGCGCCGTACCCGTTTCCGGCACGACACATCATCCGACACCGTGGAAAGTCCGCCGATCTGGCTGAGCGAGCCCATCAGCGGAACGCCCTCCAGCTCTGTCCCGCGCAGTGCCTCCGCCGCCGCTTCGGCAAGGCGGTCGGCATAAATCACGCGGATATCCCGCCCAAAGTACGATTCAATCCGCACATCCACCGGTTCCGACAGGCCGGACGCGTTATGCAGCCCGGCTGTCAGCAACTGTGCCCGCACCAGCCGGTCCTCCCGCTCCGCAACCGTATCCGCCGACACCGCGGCATGAATCGCGTCCCGCAGCGCAGGATCCAGCGGCAGGCGGTCAAAGGCCGTGCCGAACCACTTGCTGTATGGCGCATAGGTATCCAGATACAAAAAGCAAAGGCGCATCAGACGCTCCGCAATACGCGCACAGATCAGCCGGGAACCCAGCTCATCGCCATACGCGCCGCAGCGCTTTGCAAATGCCTGCTCACACGCAATGGCGTCCCAGCACGAGGCAATCAGATAGAGCCGTACGTCTCGTGGATACTGCTTCAGCGGCTCCAAAACCTGCTGCATGCCAAGGCCATCCACATAAAACTGCGCCGAAGCCAGCGAAAGCAGCCTGTGCTCGGAAAACGAGAGCCAGTCAGCCGCCGTCAGGCGGTTCAAATCCGAAAGCCCCAGCCGTTCCTGCAAATATTCCGGCACGGTTTGAATAAAAAGCAGCGGATTGACCTCCCCGTGGTCGATCCGCTCCGGGTGGCGCACGCCGTGATCCTCCGGGTCAGGCGCGGAAAAATTCACGCTGTACCCTTGATAGGTATAAGGAAGCCGCGCGGCAAACACGCGGCGGATTTCCGGTTCCAGCGCCTTTTCTTCCTGACGCAGAAACAGGTAAAACCGCGGCCCCCACATATGGTCGCGCGAAACCGCATCGTCATAGCCCAGTACATCCGAGCCATAGCCCAGAAGCCCGGCAGTGTAGTGCAGTTCCTGAAATGATTCGTCCAGAATCGGCTTTGCAATCTCAAAAAAATAGCTCGCGCAGAGCTGTTTCCCGGGAATAAACGCCGGCATTTCGATTCCTCTCTTTCCGTCCTGCGGCGGCAGTACGCCCCGCTCTTTCGATACTGCACGACAGCAGCTGGAACGGCGGGGTTACTCGCCTTTTTCGAGAATATCCTCCAGCGTCAGTACGTCCTGCACGCTGAGAGGCGCCTTTTTTAACAGCGCCGGGCGCCGTTTCAGCGTGCGCAGCAGCGATTGACGGCGGCGCCATTTTTCGATGTTGACATGGTGGCCGGAAAGCAGAATATCCGGCACGCGGCGGCCGCGCCACTCCTCCGGGCGCGTATACTGCGGGTATTCCAGCAGGCCGTCCCAATGGCTTTCATCCGTGAAGCATACTTCTTCCGCCAAAACACCCGGCACCATGCGGCAGATCGCGTCCGCCATCGCCATGGCGGGGATTTCACCGCCTGTCACCACGAAATCGCCCAGTGAAATTTCTTCATCCACACATTCTTCCAAAAAACGTTCGTCCACGCCCTCATAATGGCCGCAGACAAAGATCACGTGCTTTTTTCCCAGCAGTTCACGCGCAACATCCTGATTGAACTGCCGTCCCTGCGGACCCATGAATACTGTATGGACGTGCCCGCCCGCCCGCTCACAAATCGCCTTATGGCAAAGATACAGCGGCTCCGCGAGCATCACGAGACCTTTTCCGCCGCCATAGGGATAATCATCCGTCCGGCGGTTATAGGTCGGGGAATAATCACGGATATTCGTCGCGCGAATTTGAATCAGGCCGCGCTTCTGTGCCTTGCCGATCACGCTGGCCTGCATCACGGAGTCAATCATATCCGGGAACAGCGTCATGATATCAATGGTCATCCCGCAGTCATTCATCGTCTGTCATTCCTTTGATTGTCTCCACTGTAATCACGCCGGTTTCAGCGTCGATGTTCTTCACAAAAACCGGGTTCGCGGGAATCAGATACTCCGCAGCGCCGTTTTTCACGACATAGACGTCGCCGGCCGGAAGATTCAGCACATCCTGCAAGGCGCCGATGTCCCGGTCACCGCGCAGGTCATGCACGGTCATACCGATGATGTCCTGCACAAAATAGCGTCCCTCGGGGAGCCGCACGTCGTCTCGGTTTACATAAACAATGCGGTCGCGCAGCCGCATGGCCGCTTCCACGTTGTCAATCCCCTCCAGTTTCATCAGAACAAACCCCTTCTGAATACTGGCAGACTGCACGCGGTACTCCTTCCCATCAATATAAACGCGCGGGAGGCCCTTTAAAAACGCCGGTTCGTCGCTCCAGGGCATAATCTTCACAGCACCCGCCAGGGCGTGTGTATTCACAATTTTTCCGGTTTCCAAATACTGCTTCATATTCTTACTCTCCGATCAGGCGCGCAGCCTCCGTCACATTCACGTGTTCCAGGTCGCAAAGCCGCGCCGCATTGCTCAAAAGCTCCGCACGCGGGCTTGCCATCATCTCATCTATAAACGCACAAAGCGTATGGGCGTCCGCCGCATCCAGATCCACATATAAATCCGCGTGCATATAGCGCATAAAGCCCTTCACTTTCTGGTCGTACACAATGCCGGCGTTCGGCACGCCTTCGCGCGCGGCAAACACCAGCGCATGCAGGCGCATCGACAGCACGCACCTCATGCGCGAAATGATCCCTATCGTTGTTTCCGTATCGAAACGGCGGCGGAACACATAGGGCGTGAAGTCCAGTTCCCGCACCACGGCATCCCCCGCCGAGGCATCCTTCGGCATCTCAATCGGCAGCACCACCAGTGCCAGCCCGTATTTTTCCCGTGCATACTGCACAGCCTGCGCAATGGCGGGAACAGCCTGTTCAAAGCCCGGCCAGTTTCTCACACACAGGCACAAATACTCCCCGTGCGCCGGAATACCGGCAGAAGCAAAGGCTGCATCCACCGTTTCCTCCGCCGCCGGCGAAAGCGTCAACGCGGGATCCGCCGCCATGGCAATATGCGGCTGGGAAACGCCCATCCGGTCAAGTTCCGCGCGGGAGTCATCCTCGCGCAGCGTGATCGTATCCACATAGCGGTTGAGCACCCGCGCCGCACGGCTGCGGTTGCTTGTGGAAGTCACCGGTCCTATGCCGCAGCCGTACATCATCACCCGCGCACCGCGGCGTTTTGCCGCCGCCAGCGTATACAGGTAGAAGTACAACGACCGGTTCGACGTGATATCCTGAATCAAACTGCCGCCGCCATTGATATACACCGCTGCACGGCGCATCCGTGCGTGCATTTTGGGAACATCAAAGGTGAAAATGGAATCCACACGATAGTCCAGCGAGGTGTCCACCGGCCGGCGCGACATCACACACAACGGCATATCCGGGTCGATCTCCCGCATTTCGTTCACGATGGCGCGCAGAATGGCATCGTCGCCCGCGTTTCCCTTGCCATAAGCGCCGCAAATCAGAACGCCCGCACGTTTTCCCTGCAGTGCATGACGGCGCAGCACCTTGTTATAAATATCAAACTGCGTCCGCGCCATGCGGTCCAGGGAAAAATGCGTATTGGCGCGCTCCCAAAGACGTTCCGCAAAGGTGCGGCGCAAATTCGCATCGCAGGCCAGGCTGTAAATATGCCGGCTCAGCGCCTCCACGTCGCGCGGCGGGAAGATGTAGCCGCTCACGCCGTTTTCGATCAGTTCCGGCATACCGCCGACATCGGATGTAATCGTTGCACAGCCCTCGTCGATGCCCTCGAGCACGACATACGGGAAGGTTTCCGACAGGGAACACAGCACATTCACGTCCATTGCGCGGAAAAATGCGTGCACATCCGTGATCCAGCCTGCAAAAACCACCTTATCTGCAATGCCGAGCTCACGCGCCAGCGCTTCCAGCGCAGTGCGGTCCTCGCCGTCGCCCGCGATCACCAGCTTCACCGGCGCACCGCGTGAAATTGCCAGCGCGCAGGCACGAATCAGCGTCTGCACGTCCTTAACGGCCGTCAGGCGTGCCGCAATCCCGCACAGCACCTCGCCTTCGCAGTAGTCCGCGCCAAACTGGGCAAGATAGTCCTTCCGGTCTATGGCCTTTTCCTTTTTGGAATAGTCAATGCCGTTATAAATCGTAAAAACGCGCGAGGGCGCAAACCCGCGCGATATCATCATGCGCGCCGTGCGGTCCGCCACGCAGGTGTAATAATCAATTTTGCGCAGGCAAACACGGTTAATCATGCCAAAAGTCAGCTGTTTGCGCAGATTTCCCAGATAATCCAGCCGATAATCCGAATGAATTGTCGTCACAGTGGGAATCTTACGCTTGCGCTTGATAATGACGCCCATCATGTTCGCGCGCGCGCCATGGCAATGCAGCACATCCGGATGAAATTCATCGACAATCGCCAGAAGCCTGTGGGTTGCAGCGGAAATCGAGTGGCTTTCATCGACAACCGTGTCAATGCCTGCCGCGCGGCAATCCTCGGCAAACGGCCCCTCGCGGAAACTGACCAGTTTCACCTCGCAATATTCCTGTAACCGGGAGACCAGCGAGATGACGTGGGTTTTCGCGCCGCCGACATCGCCGCCTCCTATCAAATGCAGTATCCGCATAGCTGTCCTCTTTTCAAAAACCTTTGTGAAAAAAACGTGCCGCCGGGGCGGCCGCTTCTATCCGATTTTACCCGTCCGGAGGCGCAATCTATCCGCCTTTCCGTTCCATTCAACTCATTATAACAAGCCTTTCCTGCAATTTCAACAAAACTATTTTCAAAAAAGTTCTTGAAAGTTGTATTCCATTATGGTATACTTTCGTCAGGATAAAAGATCCCGCAATTATTTTTGATGTGAGGTGTTACTTTATGAAATTTGTTTGTTCTGTTTGTGGTTATGTACATGAAGGCGACTCTGCTCCCGATTCCTGCCCGATCTGCAAGGCTGCGAAGGAAAAGTTCGTTGCACAGGCCAGCGAGAAGACCTGGGCTGCTGAGCACGTTGTAGGCGTTGCACAGGGCGCTCCGGAAGACATCATGCAGGGTCTGCGCGAGAACTTCCAGGGTGAGTGCACCGAGGTCGGTATGTATCTGGCCATGGCCCGTGTGGCACACCGCGAGGGCTATCCGGAAATCGGCCTGTACTGGGAAAAGGCTGCTTTTGAGGAAGCAGAGCACGCTGCAAAGTTTGCCGAGCTGCTCGGTGAGGTTGTGACCGACTCCACCAAGAAGAATCTTGAGATGCGCGTCGACGCTGAAAACGGCGCAACGATGGGCAAGTTCGAGCTGGCTAAGAAGGCCAAGGCTCTCAACCTGGATGCGATCCATGACACCGTTCATGAGATGGCCCGCGACGAGGCCCGTCACGGCAAGGCTTTCGAAGGCCTGCTGGCTCGTTACTTCGGCTAATAGAAATACAGCATTTTCAAGAGGAAGCAGAAGCAATTCTGCTTCCTTTTTTTGCGCTCGCCGCCGCCACGGGTGGATAAAAGAGTGGATGCCACCGCCCACTGCCGCCTCCAAAACAACCAAAAGTGGATATTGGAAAAGTGGATATTTGGATTATACACTTTCATGTGTTCAGGAAACCAGATGTTTGAACTTAAATGTCTGACTTAAAAGGAAGGGAGAAGAACTATGTTAGAACTGCGAACCTACACTTACAAAGAGATGTCCGCCCTGTTTGGAACAAGGGATAATCAAGGCATCAAGCGGAGATTAGACCGTTACGGAATTGAATACACAGTTACGGGAAGTGGCGGTTCGGCAAAGTTCAACATCGAAGCCATCTCCGACCCCTTCAAAGTGTTCTGTATCATCGACCTGAACTTCGCACCGCAAACCGACTTTGAAAAACTGCTCTATTTCTTTTACTACCTCTTCAACGATGACGAGTTTTTGGGCTTGCCCCGTGAAACCATGGAAGTCCGCCTGAAAGCAGATAACCACACTCTTACACGGCAGACAATTCAGACCTATTTGGATAGACTGTCCGCCGCCAACCTCATCAATCAGCAAACCATGGAATACCGTTACTATTTTGCCAGAGGCAACACACAACGGGAGACTGACAAAAAAGAATACTCCGAGGCATGGAAGCAGTATTGGCAACACAAGGAAGAAGGATTCTCCGCCGGTGAAGCAATGGCGGTTATGTGTGCCAACTACGGCGGAGTGGCCAGAAAGCAACCAATTATCGAAATCAACGGGATTTACAATGACACCATCAACCAAATCAATGAGATGGTTTGTGCTTGTATCGAAGTGGATGTGGGCAATAATGAACAATCTACTTGTCCTGATTTACATACATAATAGAACGAAAAACGCTGAAAAACTCCCCTGCCAACGCCGTGCGGCAGGAGCCGCACAGGCTTTTGGCGGGAGTTTTAACAGCGTGTGTCAGATAGGAGGATAATGGTACTTTTTCTTTCTCAAGAGGAAAAGAAACCTCTGAAATGTACTGTTTTGTAAGGTCCTTATACGCTCAAGTCTGTACACGAAACAAGGCTATAATGAACGATCTATCATCTTCCTAACCAAAAGCGATCAAGTTTCAAGTGCCGGTCATGCATCTTTTCGTTTGTGTTTGACTCGTCTCAGAGATCATTGAGACGTCAGCTGCTTTTCTTAGTATCTTTATGGTGCTGTGTGCTTGACACGGAAGTAGCGATATGTTAATTTGTGTATAGAGATACCATGGATTAACATATGGAATACCGAAATTGATTGGGAATTACCCGAGTATGTATAAGGAGAATGGGATATGTTCAAATTATTGGATCGGGAAACATTTGCATTTTCAGCAGAAAACCCTACAGGAACACGAAATGGCGGTACACACGGAAAAGACTGCGAAAAATTAAACGCATATTTGCAGATCAAGCCCGGGGAAACAGTAACCTTATGCTCCACAGAAGGACCGGGAATGATCACGCACATGTGGTTCACTGGTTATATTGGTCATTCGTTCATTATAAGAATTTACTGGGATGATGCCAAATATCCTTCTGTAGAAGCGCCACTCTCGGCATTTTTCGGCATGGCCTACGATGAGAATTTTGCCGATGTGGATGGGAAATATCCAACTCTGAATTCTGCATTGATGCTTGTAGCGCCGGGACGCGGCTATAACAGCTATTTTGAAATGCCGTTCAAAAAAAGCTGCCATATCACCATGGAAAACAGAAGTCAGAATGTACAGCCGCTGTATTATATGATCACCGGCTGGCACGGTGCGCTTACGGATGATGCGGGTTATTTTCATGCCGTATATCGCCAGGAGCATCCGGTCCAAAAAGGACGTTCTTATGTGGTTTTGGATGGCGTTCAAGGCAAAGGTCGGTTTATCGGTGTCACACTGGCCTCCGGTATGAATGGACATAATACCTGCTGGGTTGAGGGTGAAGCAAAAATGTATATTGACGGGGAGCAGTACCCGTCCCTCAATTACACCGGTACAGAGGACTATTTCTGCGGCGCCTATGCCTTTGGCAATGATATTGAACTGCACCGCTATCAGACGTTCCAGGGACTGTATGTGGGTATGCATGCCATTTTGGGCGATACCTCTGCAACTTACAACGCACAAAAACGTTTTCTGCTCTACCGTTGGCATGTGAAAGATGCCATTTGGTTCAATAACGGCTTTCGGATGGTCATGGATAACCTTGGCTGGACCGGTCCGCGCTATGATGACTATACTTCTGTTGCATATTGGTATGCGCAGAATCCATCCAAACTGCCTTTTGACCTGCCCGAAGACAAGGAACTGATTATGAAATGAGATGGCAAAAGACGAAGCAAGACACGGAAAATCATTTGAAGGTCTCTTAAAGAGATACTTTGGTTAATCCTTAAAAAGCCTGTAAAATCAAGCAAAATTAAGATTTTTACCAACAGGGAATTGAGAAATCAGTTCCCTGTTTTTTCTTTCACATCTTCTATTCCGATGGTACTTTTGTGGTACTTTTTCTTTCCCAAGAGGAAAAGAAACCTCTGAAATGGTACCATTTTGTAAGGTCATTATACTCTCAAGTCTGTACACGAAACAATATTATAATGAACAATCTATCATCTTTTTTACAACTTCCAAACCAAAAGCAAGCAAGTTTCAAGCGTCATTCATACATCTTTTTAACATCTTTTCTGTGTGCGCTCGGCTCGTCTCAGAGATCATTGAGACGCCTGCTGCCGATCTGCACTTTCGGACAAGCGCAAGTCTATTTCAGACTTGCCTTTTTTCTTTTTCAAAAACTCCAAACTTACCATTAAAACGACTGGTTATCCCGCTCCCAATGCTATACTTAGTACATAAAGAACAGGGAACAAACCCAAAACAAAATAAAAGAAAGAGGTAAATGAAAATGAGTTACGAAATGAATTTTGAAATGTATGTAGGTAAAAAGGAACAGAGAGCAGAGGTTTTGAGAGTTGCAAAGAATGCTCTGATCGCAAATGGTTATGAAGAATTTGCAGATAACTTTCTCTTTTTTCATGTCTCTGTGTTCTTTGCGCGTCCCGCTCCGTTTTTCAATGTTCAAGCGTTCAGCCATGCGGTCAAGAGCAGGTTTCCCTATTTTCCAAACCATTGTGGCAAACGTGCGCAGTTTCAGAAACTCAGGAGCAGCAGGATTTCCGGGATTTCATAAGGGGCACGTTGACAGATTTTCGTATTTTTGTTATGATTGAGGTGACTTCAAAGCTTGGAGGGAATGTATGGCTATTTTAAAGCAGGACGGCAACCGTCTGGTTCTGAGAAAAGACACAGAATTGCTCTGGATCGAACCCTGGGCAAAAAACAGTCTGCGTGTTCGTGCCGTGCGTCATATTGATGTGCCGGATGAAAACTGGGCGCTTCTGCCGCAGGAAAATCCCGGCGAAGCCGTGATCACCATCGAAAACGGCGAGGGTACCATCCAAAACGGCAAAATCACTGCACGGATCAACGTTGCAGGCATGATTTATTTCTACGGCGAAAACGGCAAACCCATTCTTCGTGAATTCTGGCGTTCACGCACCGGTAATTTTGAATCGATGAGCGCACTGGAAATGTTCGCGCGCGACTTTGTCGGCAACCGCGGCGCAGATTTCGAGCTGACCGTGCGGTTTGAAGCCAATCCCGGAGAGCATATCTACGGCATGGGCCAGTATCAGGACGGCATGATTGATAAAAAAGGCTGCGTTCTGGAACTGGCACACCGCAATTCCCAGGCAAGCGTTCCGTTTTATCTGTCCAGCGAAGGCTATGGCTTCCTTTGGAACAACCCTTCGATCGGCCGCGTAACCTTCGCGAAAAACCGCACCGAATGGTATGCCTCCAGCACCAAAATGATGGACTACTGGATCACGGCATCCGACTCCCCGGCTGAGATTATGTCCTCCTATGCCGACGCCACCGGCCATCCGCCGATGATGCCGGACTATGTCATGGGTTTCTGGCAGTGCAAACTGCGTTACCGCACGCAGGACGAGCTTCTGGCGGTCGCACGCCATCATAAAGAGCTGGGCCTGCCGATGGACGTCATCGTGTCCGACTTCTTCCACTGGCCGTATCAGGGCGATTGGCGCTTTGACGAGAGCGAGTGGCCGGATCCCGACGCCATGGTGCGCGAACTGAAGGAAATGGGCATTGAGCTGATGGTCTCCATCTGGCCGTATGTGGATCAGAAGAGTGAGAATTATCAGGAAATGCGCGACAACGGCTATCTCGTCCATGCCGAGCGCGGCCTGCAGATCTGCGCCACCTGGAAGGGCAACACGATTCCGTATGACCCGACAAATCCCGAGGCGCGCAAGTATGTCTGGAGCATTGTAAAGCGCAATTACTTCGATAAAGGCATCAAAATCTTCTGGCTGGACGAAGCAGAGCCCGAATGGGACTATGATTTCGACCACTACCGTTACGCCAAGGGCGCAAACATCGCGGTCGGCAACATTTATCCGCTCGTCTACGCACAGAATTTCTACGAAGGCCTGAAGGAAGAGGGCGTTGAGCTGCCCATCAACCTGCTGCGCTGTGCCTGGGCCGGTTCCCAGCGCTATGGCGCGCTCGTCTGGTCCGGCGACATCGACACAACCTTCCGTTCCTTCAAGGAACAGTTCACCAGCGGCCTTTCGATGGCGATGTCCGGTATTCCCTGGTGGACTTCTGATATCGGCGGCTTCCACGGCGGCGATCAGAATGATCCCAACTTCCGTGAGCTGCTTGTTCGCTGGTTCCAGTTCGGCGCCTTCTGCCCGGTATTCCGTCTGCACGGCGACCGCAAAAACGGAGACGACCAGGGCCTTTCCAACAAAGCGCACACCGGCGGCCCGAACGAGGTTTGGAGCTACGGCGAAGAAGTGTACGAGATCCTGAAGAAGTACCTCTTCCTGCGTGAGGAAATCCGTCCTTACATCAAGGCAGTCATGCAGAAAACGGCTGAAACCGGCGCGCCGGTCATCCGCCCGCTTTACTATGACTTCCCGAAGGATGCGGCAGTTGCCACGATCGAAGACCAGATGATGTTCGGCGACGACGTCCTCGTTGCACCGGTCTTTGAACTGGGCGCCAGACAGCGCGACGTCTATCTCCCGGCAGGCGCCACATGGATCGACGCGCACACCGGCGTTGAATATGCCGGCGGCCAGACCGTCACGGCGGATGCACCGCTGGAGCTGATCCCGGTATTCCTGCGCAAGGGCGGCAGCGTCAGCTTTGCCCTGTAAAGCGTCCTCTTTGTCATCCCGATAACCAACCGGCGTCCGAATGAGTTCGGACGCCGGTTCTTTTTTTCCGGCCGGCTGCGCACAGTTGACTTTCCCCGCGCTTGCCTGTAAAATAAGGTATACCTGTATATACATGAGGAGGGAATTATGGAATATTGGTGGAAAGAGATACCCTGGCGCTACATACAGACAAATTTGCGTCAGATCGATATGCAGGACATGGATGCGGAAGCCTATGTCGCCGAACTGAAAAAATTCGACGCGACAATTGCTATGATCAACACATCCGGTATCCTGGCGAGCTATCCTACCAAGCTCAAATATCACCCGCAAAGTCCGTATTTGCAGGCTGACAGCGTGAAAAAAATGATCGACGTCTGCCATCGCGAGGGCATCCGCGTCATCGCGCGCACGGACTTTTCCAAGATTCGCCGTGAGGTCTACGAACAGCATCCGGAATGGGCCTACCGCACGCCGGAGGGCGATATTGTGGACTATAACGGGGACGTGCACGCCTGCATCAACGGCGGATTCCAGCGCGAATATATGCTGGAAATCCTGCGCGAGACGCTGACGGAGCTTCCGGTGGACGGCATTTATTTCAATATGGCCGGTTATCAGACCCGCGACTACTCCGGCGTCTATCATGGCATCTGCCACTGTGAAAACTGCCGCCGTATGTTCCGTGAACGCTACGGCTTGGAGCTGCCGAAGCGTGAGGACATGGCAGACCCCGCGTACCGCCGGTATCTGGAATTTAAAAAGGAAACAGAGGCTGAGCACGGCCGCCGTGTCTGCGAGTTCATCCGCTCCATCCGGCCGGACATTCTCATTCACCGCGATACGTATACGACAGACAGCGCCTATATGCGCGAAGAGGACTCCACTGCGCTTGACCGCGGCCTGCCGCACTGGCAGTATATCGGGTCTGAGCAGTCCAAGCTCGTGCGCGTCTCCTATCCCGGCTATCGCCAGTCCAACTGTGACGTGGATTTCATCGATTTCCCGATCCGGCTGGTTTCCGTTTCCCCGGCACAGCACGCGCTGCGTCTGGTGCAGGGCTTTGCAAACGGCGGCAGTCCGGATTACTATCTGATCGGCCGTCTTGACAACGCCGAGGACAAAAGTGCACAGGCCCGCGTGCGGGAGCTGTTTGACTTCCATCGCCGCAACGAAAAATTGCTCGACGGCGTGGTTCCCTGTTCCCGTGTGGCCATTGTGCGGCCGGAGTCGCACGACGCACATACCACGGCAGAATACCGCGGCTGGTACCGTGCGCTGACCGAGGGGCACTTCCCCTTCGACGCGATCTACGCCTCCCGCATGGAGGCCGTCGGCCTTGCGCGTTACAGCACCCTCATCCTGCCGGATGACCGCTACATGTCCGATTCCCGCGCTGCGCTGATCGACGCCTTTGCTGCAAACGGCGGTACCGTGATTGCAACCGGCGAAACGGGGTTCTACGACGAGCATTACGAGCGCCGTGAAACACCCGCGCTCTCCTGTCTCGGTGTGCGGCGCTGCCTGAATGTGCGCGATGACGCACGCGGCTCCTATTTCAAAATTTCGGCAAGTGATCCCCTCCCGGGCTTTGCCGCGGAGGAACAGCTCGTTGCCTTGGACGGTACTTATCTCTACAATGCCTATGCCGACGGCGTGGAAAGTCACCTTTCCTTCATCCCGCCCTCTCATTTTGGCCCGCCGGAGCGCTGCTACTACACGCAGGTCACGGATCTGCCGGGCTATACCTCCTTCGGCACTTCCGTTTATGTACCCTGGTATGCCGGCGAGTTTTACTACCGACAGGGATATTCCAATTCCTTCAAATTCATGGACGGCATTTTGGAGCGCTATGCCTCCGAGCGGCGCGTGCGCGGCGATTTCAGCCCGATGATCGAGATCGCCGTAATGATCACGCCGGACATCAAAACGGAGCTTTTAAGCTTTGTAAACGCCAGCGGTCACTTTGGAAACAGCTTCTTTGAACCGATTCCCTGTGATGTCACGTGCAGCATGGCAGTACCGAAAGCGCCGAGACGCGTATACAGCATGACAACAGGGAAAGACCTGGAGTATACGTTCTCAGACGGCCGCGTCACGCTCACCGTGCCGAAGCTCGGCCTCTTTGACGCCGCCGTAATTGACTATTAAGGAGTGTGCCGCCATGCTGATTTATTGGGACAGACTGCGTCACTTTGAAAAAGGCCCCGCGCCGGACGATCCCATCTGCTTTGGTATGCGCCGTTTCCGCGACGCACTCGACCGCGCCGGGATCCGCAGCACCGTGCTGCGCCGGGACGAATTCGTGGGCGATGAGAGCGTTCGCGCGCTCGTATTGACCTTTGCCGGCTTCCGCGCCGCGTCCACGCTGCCTGCGGAATCCTATCAGATTCGCGTACGGAATCAGGTGATTTATCTGAACGCCTCCGACCGTGTCGGCGCGATGTATGGTCTTTTGGAGCTGGCGGAAATCATCACGCTGGAGGGGTATGACGCCATTACCGACCGGGACGGCACGCCTTTCTTAGAAAAACGCGGCATCAAGTTCAATTGGCCGTTTGAGCCATTCGGCGAAGGAGATCCCTTCCGTGAAAACGAAAAAACCGTGCTGGACATCGAGTTTTGGCGCGCATATATCGATTTTCTGGCGGAAAACCGCTATAATTTACTCTCCATCTGGTCAATGAACCCCTTTGAGATGATGTTCCGCATTCCCAAATACCCGGATACCACGCCCTACTCCGATGTGGAGCTGGAACGTTTCCGCACCGTATTTGATTTCATCTTCACGCATGCGAAAAATCGCGGCATTGCCACCTATCTCATCACATGGAACCTGCGCATCACGCCCACAATCGCGCGCGGACTGGGTCTGCCGGAACAGACGGCCATTCCCGCATCCAACCGCTTCCGTCAGGGCCTGCGCCAGCAGGAACCGCTCATCCGCGATTACTTCCGCGAAGCGATTAAAACTCTGGTGCGCACCTATCCAAACCTGACCGGACTCGGCACCTCCAACAGTGAGGAGCTGATCGGCTCCGCCGAAGAGACGGAAGAGTGGGTCACCGACACCTATCTCGCCGCCATTCAGGAGCTGAACGTTCCGCTGCCCTTCATCCACCGTACGAATATGTCAAACGGCCTTGTCGCGCAGAAACAATTCATTGAAAAGTATCCGGGCAGCGAGAAAATGATCTCCTGGAAATATTCCAACGCGCATATGTATTCCCACCCGCACCCGAAATTCGAGGAGCTCTGGGGTGCATGGAACAATATGGACGTGACAAAAACCCGCGTGATCTACACCGTCCGCAATGACGACTTCCAGACCCTGCGCGGCGCCGACCCGGCTTTTGTGTCGGAATACATCCGCGGCATGAAGAAATCCTATGTCGCAGGCTTCTATTGGGGCGCAGACGGCTATGTCTGGGGACGCGATTTCCAGCATGTGCCGCATACGCATATGGACTGGAAATATGATTTCGAGCGTCATTTCCTGCAATTCGAGACGCTGGGCCGTCTCGGTTATCAGCCGGATCTGCCGCGCGAGCACTGGGTGCGCGTCTGCCGCCATCGCTATGGCGATGCCTGCGGCGAACTCGTCCTGCGCGGACTGGAGCTTGGCGTTCGCACCATTTGTTCTGCTTCGCGGCTGCACTGGGTTGATTACGATTTCCAGTGGCATCCCGAAAGCCTGCTGACAACATTCGGCTTCCATACGGTCCAGCACTTCATTGATACGCCCTCCATGCCCGGTTCCGGCACAATCAGCGTGCAGGACACAGCAAAGCTGATCTGTGAGGGGAAAGAGACGGACGCCGAGGACGCGCGCCGAGTGATTGCCGATATCGGCAGTTTTGCGCGGGAGCTGGCGCTTTGCGCATCGGACCTTGACGCCGCTATCGAGCCGGAATACCGCGGCGGCGATCTGGCCTGTGTGCTGGAGGACATCCGTGCCTGGGCGCGCCTTGCGCAGTATTACGAGCTGAAAATCAGCGCGGCACTGCATCTGGCTGTCTATCAGTTGAGCGGAAACGAAAAAGAAAAGGAAATTGCTGTCGACGAACTCGAGGAGGCCGTCGGACCGTGGCGCGAACTGGCGGAAATCTGGGCGGCGCATTATATGCCCTACCAGATGGGCCGCGTCAACCAGACGTTTGGCTATTCCTACTATACCGACGACGTACGCCGCGACATCGAACTTGCGCGCCGTATGAAAACGCTGCGCGAACTGGCGGCGGAGCACTCCGTGCTGGCCGAGGGCGGCTTTGAAAGCCATCCCTGGGCGCTTGATCTGGACACGCATTGACCGGATTCCCGCACATAACTCTACGAAAAGGTGAATTATGAAATATTTAGTTGCAATGGATTCCTTTAAAGGGAACTTTTCTTCTTATGAAGCCGGGTCTGTCGTTCGCAGCGGTATCCTGGAAGCGGCACCGGACGCGCAGGTGCAGATTGTCCCGATCGCCGATGGCGGCGAGGGTACCGTCGAGGCGATCGTAACCGGCCTGGGCGGCGAATATGTGGACGCGCCCGCGACCGACGCACTCGGCCGTCCTGTGACGGCACGTTTCGGCGTTGCCGGACGCATTGCCGTCATTGAAATGGCGGCGGCCTCCGGTCTGCCGCTGATTGAAAAGCCGCTGCGCAATGCGAAAGCCGCCACGACCTACGGTACCGGTGAGCTCATCCGCGCTGCGCTCGATCGCGGCTGCCGGGACTTCATCATCGGTCTGGGCGGCAGCGCCACCACGGACGGCGGCCACGGCATGGCGCGTGCGCTTGGCGTACGTTTCCTGGACGCCGCCGGCCATGACATCGGAAACGGCGGCGGCGCGCTGGGCGAACTTGCTTCCATCGACCTCTCCGGACTGGACGCGCGTATCCGGGACTGCACCTTCCGCATTGCATGCGACGTGGAAAACCCGCTCTGCGGTGAACACGGCTCCGCGGCTATTTTCGGACCGCAGAAGGGCGCAACGCCGGAGGATGTGGCCCTGCTGGACCGCAATCTTGCGCATTATGCCCGCGTTCTGGCTGATACAATCGGCCACGACTATGCGAATGTTCCCGGCGCCGGTGCGGCGGGCGGCCTTTCCATGGGGTTCATGGCCTTCTGCGGCGGAAAACTGGAACAGGGCATTGATCTGGTGCTCGATACCATCGGTTTTGACGAGCAGGCACGCGAAGCGGATATTCTCATCTCCGGCGAAGGTGCGACAGATTATCAGACGGCCTACGGCAAAGCACCGGTCGGCGTCTGCCGCCGCGGCGCGAAATACGGAAAACCCGGTTTCATCATTTCCGGCACGCTCGGCCGCGATTACGACGCCGTTTATCAAAGCGGCGTAACCAGCGTTGTCAGTACCATCGTATCCGCTATGACAAACGAGGAGGCAATTGCCCAGTCCGAAACCCTGCTGCGCAAGGCGGCAGTCCGCCTTGTCCGCACCATCGAACGGACACGCTGAATCATTTTCCGGAAAACGGTTCATAATAGAGTATCAATCGCGAAAGGAGCCCTGTATGGTCACAAGCTTCGCACGTACATTGATACTCTATTTTTTAATCATTTTCAGCCTGCGCGTCATGGGAAAACGTCAGCTCGGCGAATTGCAGCCCTCGGAGCTGGTCACATCCATACTGATTTCCGACCTTGCGGCGGTTCCCATGCAGGATCTCGGCATCCCCCTCATACAGGGCGTGGTCCCGATTCTCACCCTTTTCAGCGTGGAGCTTCTGATTTCGGCATTTTCCGCACGTTCCGTGCGGATTCGCTCCTTTTTCTGCGGCCGAACCAGCGTACTGATCAAAAACGGGGTTATTAACCAGCGCGAGCTGAAAAAACAGCGCATCAATGTGACGGAACTGCTGGAAGAGCTGCGTCTGAAAGACGTTTTTGACCCGCGGCAGGTGGGCTGCGCCTATCTGGAGACCAACGGCACGCTCAGCGTGCAGCTGATGGCGGGCGAACGCCCTGTCACAGCCTCTCAGATGCAGGTAGATACCTCCACCGAACCGGAGCTCTATACCACGCTGATCGCACAGGGCCGGCTGCTCTCCGTCAATCTGAAGTCCTGTGGCCGCGACCGGCACTGGCTGGACGCACAACTGCGCAAAAACAACCTGCAAAGTCCGAAGGACGTTTATCTGATGGTGATCGACAATCGCGGCGGCGTCCTGCTCGTTCCGCAGGAGCATTTTGACAAGCGTTCGGGGGTGAAGGAAGGATGATGCGGTATATCACCGGCGCGCTGTCCGTTTTGCTCGTTATCATTGGCACAGCAACCGTCAATTCCCGCCACATGGTCGCCATTACCGGTCAGGCGACGGCCTATGTGGAAGAATCGCTCGCCGCGGAAGAGGCAGACAGCCAGACCGACGCCGTGCAGACGGCGCGGGCGTTGGATCACTTCTGGAACGGACACCGCGGTTATCTGGAGAGCGTTCTGATGCACGCCGAACTGGATGATATCACAGTCACGATTTCCGACTTTATCAGTGCCATCGAAACCGGGGACAAAGACGCCGTTCATGCAAACGGGCGGCTTTTGTGCGTCCAGTTTCAGCATCTGGCGGAGCTGGAACTGTTTCGCATCGGCAATATCTTATAGGAAGTGTTTGATCCGTTCATTTGCAAACAAAAGAACCACCGTATGCGTCAATTTGCACGGTGGTTCTTTTCTTTTATGTTTGTGATAACCGGTCGGGAGTATAAAATTTCCCCATCAAAGCTGCTCCATCTGCGTATGTGTACGGCCGTCCTCGGCAAACCGCAGTGTACTCTCGTCAGCCGGAGGTTCCACCGTGCGGTAAGCCGCATAGTAACGCAGTCCAAATTCGCGCAGGGCAGGCGCATCGAAGTGCAGATGATCCGGCTTCGCGCCAAGACCATCCGCCGGAGCAAAGGCCGCGAAGGGCACGGTTTCCGCAACGTGCCGCAATGCTGCGTTGATCACCGGATAATAGGTACGCGTTCCCTCGTCGTAATCCGCCAGATAGTCGCCCAGCGCGCCCAGAATAATCGGAATCTCCGGCAGACCCAGATCATGCCGCAGGGCAGTCAGCATTTCTGTCAGTTTTTCCGCATAAACGGCGCTGGCCTCGCGCGAGCAATCGCTTTCACCCTGGTGCCACAAAATGCCGCGCAGCACGGAGGTCCGCATGGCAAGGCGTGCCTGCATCAGCGCGTGGTCATATAAAAGTCCGCCCGGCGCCCACTGCGCAAGGCTGGTGCCGCCATCGGCACACGGAATCAGGCCCACGTCCGCGTCATGATCGCGGCTGTACGCATCCGCAAAGCTCTCGGCCAGATTGACGCCGGAAAAAGGCCGGTCCGGATTCACCGGTACAAACATTGGCTGCCATCTGGCATTGCGTGAGACAAAAAGGTACGGATTTTCTATGGCAGGCACACTGCCGATCACGCCGCGCCCGGCCATATTGGATTGTCCGATCATCAAAAAGGAGTGCATCATCATTTTCACCGGCATTTACTGTTTTTTGGCCAGCAGCACGTCGCGCAGGATTGCCTGATCGACGCGATGCTGCAGGCGGTCATACGCACCGCCGCGCAGTACCGCGAAGCCCGCTTCCTCCAAAAGCTGTTCCGCAGCGGCGCGCGGCAGGACATTCACGTTCCAGGCAAGCGCCAACACGCCGTTTTTCTTCAAAACATCGCGCCAGGCCGGCAGACACGCACGTAAAAGCTCCGCAGGAGAACGGGTCAGCTTCGTCTGGCCCTCGTTCGTCACGTTGCCGTGCTGTACACCATAGGGCAGGTCGCCCACCAGGACGTCAAAGGTGCTTTTTTTATACAGTTGGTTTACATAACATGAGTTCCCCGCCGTCATTTCAAACACGCGGTACGCGCCGCGCTTTGCCTCTTCTCTGCTGCGCGCCAATTCGAAATGACGGCGCTCCGCAGTAAAGGATTTCCCGGCGCCGCTGACGCGCTCGGTTTTCATGCTGAATTTGTATTTCCCCGTCTGCAAATATTTTTGCAGATACCGGCAGGCCTCGGCAGCTGCGCGGTCGCCCACTTCCACGCCGTACACATCCATGCCGTAAACCAAGCCCTCGAAGAGCGTGGTACCCTTTCCGGCAACCGGGTCCAGCAGGCGTTTCCCGACAGGTTCACAGTCGCCGGAGGCAAACAGCGCCGCATTGATCATCATGCGCGTAAAGAGTTCGTTCGTTTTTCCCGTATACTTCAAAATCGTGCCGATATCCGCAGGGATGTACGCATAATCCGCCATTTGGCACGGGAACAGTACGGTTTTTTCGTCCTGCTCCGCGGCTTCAAATATCGCGTACACGAAAGAAAGGCGGGACAAAACAGCAAGATCGGAGGCGGCAAGCGCCGCCTCCGCTGTAAAGGTCAGATAGTATACGCCGCCGTACCGGGCCGGCGCAATTTCGCCGCAGGATACGGACAGGCACGGCAGTGCCAGCGCCAGTTCCGCCGCAGCAAGCTTTTTCGATTCCTCAAAATAAACGCGGTTGTGTCCGGGATTTGCCAGCAGTGCGTATTTCGGCATAGTCACTCCCATTCCGGCGCTTTTACGCCATCTCTATGGTCATTTTCCGGCCGCCCAGGATGTGGAAGTGCAGGTGCGGGACGGTCTGTCCGGCATTTTCGCCGCAGTTTGACACAATGCGGTAACCGCCCTCTTCCAGGCCCTCGTCGTGTGCAATTTTCGCGGCAACAGCCAGAACATGTGCAGCCAGTGGGGCATTTTCCTCTGTAATGCAGGCGAAAGACGGAATATGCTCTTTCGGAATCACCAGAATATGCGTGGGCGCCTGCGGTGCAATGTCGCGGAAGGCCAGCACGCGGTCATCCTCGTAAACCTTGGTGGAAGGGATTTCCCCAGCCACGATTTTGCAGAAAATGCAGTCCATATGCCACCTCTTATTTCAGCATACCGCCGAGATTTGCGGCCACTTCGTCAATAGCCTGCAGGAGCTTGTCCGCGTCGCGGCCGCCGGCCGTTGCAGAGTCGGGGCGTCCGCCGCCGCCGCCGCCGCAGACCTTTGCCGCCGACTTCAGCAGATTCCCTGCGTGCGCGCCGGCCTTGACAGCCGCCTTACCGGCGCAGGCAGCAAACACAACCTTGCCATCCGCTACGGTACCAAGTACCGCAACCACAGTTTCGTCCATATCGCGCAGCGTATCGCAAATCGTGCGAAGGCCCGCTGCCGTCTGGCCGTCCACCACAGCTGCAATCAGCTTCACGGCGCCAACCGCCGCGGCCCCACCCAGCATACGCTCGGCATCCACACGCGCCAGCTTGCCGGAGAGGGACTCAATCTCGCGGGACTGCGTGCGCAGTTCCTCGCTGACCTGTGCGGCGCGGCGCGGCAGGTCTGCCGCTGTCGTTTTCAGCGCCTGTGCGGCGTCCGCGATCTCGCTCTCGCGCGATGCAAGCAGCTCCAGCACAGCCTTGCCCGTCACAGCCTCGATGCGTCGTACGCCCGCCGCCACGGAAGCCTCGCTCGTGATCTTGAAAAGGCCAACCTTTGCCGTATTATCCAGATGCGTACCGCCGCAAAGCTCCAGCGAGAAGTCGCCGAAGCTGACCACACGCACGGTATCGCCATATTTTTCGCCAAACAGCGCCATCGCGCCCAGTTTCTTTGCCTCATCGATCGGCATCTCGCGCGTCACGCCCGGGCTACCTTCGAGTATTGTTTCGTTTACCAGTGCTTCAACCCTGGCAAGTTCCTCAGCCGTCATGCCGGAGAAATGCGTAAAGTCGAAACGCACACGGTCAGGCTCGACAAGCGAACCCGCCTGTTCCACGTGATTGCCGAGCACGCGGCGCAGAGCCGCCTGCAGAAGATGCGCGGCAGAGTGTGCGCGGCGGATCGCCGCACGGCGGACGGTGCAGATTTCCGCCGTCACGTCGTCTCCGACAGCCATGCCGCCTTCCACCATCTCGCCGGTATGCAGGATCTTGCCGTCCGGCGTTTTCTGCACATCCGTTACGCGGAACGTGGCGCCGGCGGTCTTGATCACGCCATGGTCGGCAACCTGGCCGCCGCTTTCGGCATAGAAAGGCGTTTGATCGAGGATCAGCACGCCGTGCATGCCGTCGCCGATGGAGTCGGCCACCTCTCCCTCCGCAGCAATAGCCAGAATACGGCCGGTATCGCTGTTCTTTTCGTAACCGGTAAAGGCAGATTTGATGTCCGCGGCAAAGTCGCGGTTGCCCTCGACCCAACCGAGGCCGCCCTGGCGTTCACGTGCGCTTCTTGCGCGCTCGCGCTGCGCTTCCATATCGGCGTCAAAGGCTGCGCGGTCCAGGGTCAGACCCTGCTCACTCAGGATCTCGATCGTCAGATCGACCGGGAAACCATAGGTATCGTAAAGACGGAAGGCATCCTCGCCGGAGAGTTCGGACTTGCCCTCGGCCTTCAGGCTCTCAATCATATCGTTCAGACGCACCAGGCCGGAGTCGATCGTCTTGGCAAAACGAGCCTCTTCCAGACTCACGACACGGCGGATATAGTCCTGCTTCTCTAAAATCTGCGGATAGGCCTTGCCGGAGACTTCAAATACCGTGTTGCAAAGCCCGGTCAGGAACTCGCCTTCAATGCCCAGCAGGCGTCCGTGACGCGCAGCGCGGCGGATCAGGCGGCGCAGCACGTAGCCGCGGCCTTCGTTTGACGGGATCACGCCGTCGCAGACGAGCATCACCGTCGAACGGATGTGGTCGGTAATGATGCGCAGAGAAATGTCGGTCTTATGGGAAGCACCGACCTTTACGCCGCACAGGGCCGAAACGGCATTGGTGATGGCGACCATGGTGTCGACCTCGAAGAGCGAGTCAACCTCCTGCATAATGCAGGCAATACGCTCCAGACCCATACCGGTATCAATGTTTTTATGGGCAAGCTCCGTATAATTGCCGTTTCCGTCATTGTTGAACTGCGTAAACACAAGGTTCCAGAACTCAACATAGCGGTCGCAGTCGCAGCCGGGGTGACAATCCGGACCGCAGGCATACTTTTCGCCGCGGTCGAAATAGATTTCCGAGCACGGGCCGCAGGGGCCGGAACCGGTTCCGATCTCCCAGAAGTTATCCTCGCGGCCCATCTTGAACACATGGTCCGGCGCAACGCCGACATCCTCGGTCCAGATGCGTCCGGCTTCATCGTCATTCTCGAAAATCGAGACATAGAGGCGGTCCTCCGGCATACCAAGCACCTTGGTGACAAATTCCCACGCCCATTTGGTGGCGTCGGGCTTGAAATAATCGCCAAAGGAGAAGTTGCCGAGCATTTCAAAGAAAGTCAGGTGGCGTGCCGTCTGGCCGACGTTTTCAATGTCGTTCGTACGGATGCACTTCTGACAGGTTGTGACGCGCGGGGCCGGCGGCGTCATTTCGCCCATGAAATAGGGCTTCAGCGGCGCCATGCCTGCCGGAATCAGCAGCAGAGAGGGGTCATTTTCCGGCACCAGCGAAAAGCTGGGCAGACGGAGGTGTCCTTTTGACTGAAAGAACGAGAGGTACCGCTCACGGATCTCATTCAGACCGAGTTTTTCCATTGTTCATTTCTCCTGTATCGTAAATTTGGTTCTTTACTGATGTTTTCGTTTTCGGACGGATTACCAGAGTTTCTTCGGATAGTCGCCGCGCGCCACCATATCGGCAATGGCCTGCACGACAAAGGGCTTATCTTCCTGCCAGGTCACGCCGTACCAGCGCTCCTTTGTTTCCAGAATCTTCACGCTTGCGCGTCCTTCCTGAATCAGCGCATCCACAGCCGAAGGCAGATAATATTCGTCCTTCATCGGATCGGCCATGCCGTCAATCGCCGTCGGGAAGCCCGCTTCCAGTTCGCGGAACATACGCGGCGTGAACGCCCAGGTGTTCATGGAAACGATACTGCCGCGCGGAATCGGGACATTGGTGGCGCCGCCGTCCAGAGAATACTGCGCCTGGCCGTTTGCCGCAAGCGTGATATGCGTGCGTTCCGTCACACCGCGCAGATAGCCGTTTTCCGCCGTACAGACACCGCGCGCCACGTAGCCATAGCGCGTGACAGTGTTTTCTATGGTAAAGCCTGCCATTGCGAAATCTTCGCTGTCGGGGTCCACATCTGCCAGGTAATCGTGCAGCGCACGAAATGTGCCAAAGCCGAAGAAATCGTCCGCGCCGATCACGGCAAAGGGCTCCGTCACCACGTGCCGTGCCGCCAGTACGGCGTGCGCCGTGCCCCAGGGCTTCACGCGGCCTGCCGGAACGGCGTAACCGGCGGGCAAATCGTCAATTTCCTGGAAAGCATAGGCCGTTTCAATCTGTCCGGAGACGCGCTGGCCAATGCTTGCGCGGAAGGACTCCTCCATCTCGCGTTTGATGACAAAAACGACCTTTTGAAAGCCCGCGCGTACTGCGTCAAAAATGCTGTAATCCACGATGATCTCGCCGCCCGGCCCTACGGGGTCGATCTGCTTGAGGCCGGCCTTTCCGCCGTAACGGGTGCCAAGGCCTGCTGCGAGCACCACCAAAACAGGTTTGTTCAAATTCTGTTCCTCCAATCCATGCTCAAAAACTGAGAGGATTCTATTTCTGCCTCCGCCGCGCACTGCGGCGCAGGCCGGAATTTTGCTCCAGTCCGGGCCGTCCGGCGCAGGAATACCCACACAGGCCACCCAGTATACTGATATACACTAAATCATACTCATTTCCGGTGCTTTTGTCAAGGGAAACGCACCGTTATTCCGTCCAAATTGCAGCTCTGCGGGTGGTTTTTCCTTCCGTTCTGCACAAAAAAAATACCCGGCAGGACGATTTGTCCTGCCGGGTACGGGAATGCCTTGCGGCAAGTTTTCCTTTCGGGGGTCGATTAATACATACCGCCCATGCCGCCCATATCAGGGGAAGCAGGTGCTGCCGGAGCAACAGGCTCCTTCTTATCGGCAACCAGGCTCTCGGTCGTGAGGATCATAGCGGCAACAGAGGCGCTCTTCTCCAGTGCGCTGCGGTTGACCTTCGTCGGATCCACGATGCCGGCCTTGATCATGTCGGTGTAGGTCTCATGGAGTGCATCGAAGCCATAGTTGACGCGGCGGGAATTCTTGATCTTCTCAAGAACAACGCTGCCGTCGTAACCGGCGTTGACTGCAATCTGCTTCACCGGCTCCTCGAGAGCCTTCATCACGATGCGGACACCGGTCTTTTCGTCGCCGTCCGTTGCGGCAACCAGCTTGGCAATCGCCGGGATCGCGTTGACATACGCGGTGCCGCCGCCTGCTACGATGCCTTCCTCAACAGCTGCACGGGTTGCATTCAGCGCATCCTCGATGCGGAGCTTCTTTTCCTTCATCTCGGTCTCGGTAGCTGCGCCAACCTTGATGACTGCAACGCCGCCGGACAGCTTTGCAAGACGCTCCTGGAGCTTCTCGCGGTCAAAGTCGGAGGTCGTCACTTCGATTGCATTTCTGATCTGCGCAACACGGTTCTTGATCTCTTCCGGATCGCCTTCACCGCCAACGATGATGGTGTTTTCCTTGGAAACCTGGATCTGACGTGCACGGCCCAGCTGGGCAAGCGTGGTCTCCTTCAGCTCGAGGCCGAGTTCTTCGGTGATCACTTCACCGCCGGTCAGGATCGCGATGTCCTTCAGCATTTCCTTACGTCTGTCGCCGAAGCCCGGAGCCTTGACTGCCACGCAGTTAAAGGTGCCACGCAGACGGTTGACAAGGATCGTGGCAAGTGCTTCGCCTTCGATGTCCTCGGCAATGATGAGGAGCTTGCGGCCGGCCTGAACAACCTGCTCCAGCAGCGGCAGGAGCTCCTGAATGCTGGAGATCTTCTTATCGGTGATGAGAATGACGACGTCGTCATAGACGGCTTCCATCTTCTCGGAATCGGTAACCATGTACGGGGAAATGTAGCCGCGGTCGAACTGCATGCCTTCCACGACCTCGGAATAGGTCTCAGCGGTCTTGGATTCTTCCACGGTGATCACGCCGTCGTGACCGACCTTTTCCATTGCCTCGGCAATCAGCTTGCCGATGCCATCGTCGCCGGAAGAAATCGCGGCAACACGGGCGATATCCTCAGAACCGCTGATGCTCTGGGAATTTTCCTTGATCGCTGCAACAGCAGCGTCAACAGCCTTCTGGATGCCCTTCTTCATAACCATGGGGTTTGCGCCGGCTGCAACGTTCTTCATGCCCTCGCGAACGATTGCCTGCGTCATCAGGGTAGCAGTGGTGGTACCGTCGCCGGCCACGTCGTTGGTCTTCGTCGCGGCTTCCTTCACAAGGTTTGCACCCATATTCTCAAAGGGATCCTCAAGCTCGATCTCCTTCGCGATGGTAACGCCATCGTTCGTGATCAGCGGGGAGCCGAACTTCTTGTCAAGCACGACATTGCGGCCCTTCGGACCAAGGGTGACTTTCACGGTATTGGCTACCTGATTGACGCCACGTTCCAGCGCGCGGCGGGCTTCTTCATCAAAAACAATGATCTTTGACATATCTCTCTTCCTCCTAACTTAGTCTACAATGGCCAGAATATCGCTCTGACGGACAATGATGAGCTCTTCGCCATCGATTTTCACTTCGGTGCCGGAATATTTGCTCATAATAACATGGTCGCCGACTTCGACTTCCATGACGATGTCCTTGCCGTCCACGACGCCGCCGGGGCCAACTGCCACGACTTCTGCAACCTGGGGCTTCTCTTTTGCCGAGCCGGCCAGGATGATGCCGCTCTTCGTGGTTTCTTCCATCTCAACCATCTTTAAAACGACTCTGTCTGCCAACGGTTTTACGTTCATTTCATATACCTCCTGATAGTACTTACGCAATTTTTGTATCGACCGGGGTCTGAAACACCCCCGACTGGCATTTTTGGCACTCTTAGCTTCCGAGTGCTAACGATATATATGATAAGCCTTTGCTATCCATTTCGCAAGCGTTCTGTCAAGGTGGTTCCATGTAAAAAGAGGTAAAATCGGCCATCAGAGAAAATTATCTCCCGTTTGCTATTTCTTATTCATGTTTTTGCGGTCTGACGCAGTTTTTCGGCGGCATTCCGGATAATGCAGCTGCCTGCCGGGACTGCCACAGGCAATTTGCGCTGTGCCAGGCCGATGGACACCTCCCGGACGTTCAGAATCTCGCCGTCATAGTTGCACGGCTCCGGTTTTTCCGTGCGCAGCACCAGTTCCCGCCCGCGGCAGTAGTACTGATAATCTCCCAGCTCGTTGTGACGCCCCGACTGATACTTTCCGATCAGGCGCAGAAGGTCCAGGTGGCCGATTTTCCGGACCAGCACAAAGTCCAGCAGCCCATCGTCCGGTTCCGCCTCCGGAACGGCATAAAAACCACCGCCGTAATACCGGCCGGAGGCCGCAACGATGATGGAATACTCACCGTCCAGGCGTTTTCCGTCCAGTTCCACTTCAAAACGTCTGTGGATACGGCCAAAAAAATTGATGAGGAGAGACAAATCATACACGAGCTTTCCCGCAAGCGGAACTCTGTGATTATGCCGGCCGACCCAGTCGGCAACCCGCGCATCGATACCGGCAGAGCACAGATTGATCGCAAACATATCATTCATGCGGATCAGATCCATCGGCACAACGTCCGCTTCTATCAGGGCATCCATATCCAGAAAGTTCTCCGGATGGGCAAATATCTTGATGAAATCGTTGCCGGTACCGCAGGGATAGCATGCCACCTGCGCATTTTCATACTCCGCCGCACCGCGAACAACCTCGTTCAGTGTTCCATCGCCGCCGCAGGCGTAAAACCGGCAGGTTTCCGAAGGCGTACTCCCGGCCTCCCGGCCAACGATCTGTGCCGCATGGCCCTTGTATTCCGTCGTACAGATCTGGTAATTCAGCCCATGCGCCTCTGCTGCGCGGCGTATCAGCCCCGTCAGTTCCGAGGTCTGGTCGTGTTTTCCCGCCGCAGGGTTCACAATAAAAATGTCCCTTCTCATCGTTTCTGCTCCGTTCTCACTTTATTTTAACGGGGATTCCGCTGACACACAAATAGACTTCGTCCGCGCGTCGCGCCAGATATTGATTCACACGCCCTGCGATATCGCGAAATACGCGGGAAACATGGTGTTCCGGCACAATGCCGGACCCCAGTTCATTTGTTACAAGCACCAGCCGGCAGCCGCAGGCATTTGCATCGTTTATGAGGGTATCCAGCTGGCGCTCCACCTCAGCTTCCGTTTCCTCCTGCGCTTCTTTGGGAATGCGCTCATACTGCGCCGTATGCGCAAACATGATGTTCGACGTCAGCACGGTGACGCAGTCGAGCAGGCAGCCCTCCTCGCCCTGAATCACACCCGAAAGTTCCGTCGGGCGCTCCGCTGTCCGCCAGGAAGCCGGGCGCGAGCTGCGGTGCAGTGCCACGCGCTGCGCCATTTCCTCATCATACACCTCCGCCGTTGCAAGATAGACAACCCTGTCCGTTTCCGTGAAAAAACTCTGCGCAAACATACTTTTTCCGCTGCGTGCACCGCCCGTGACCAAGATAACCATAAAAAACCTCCCGGTACCTTCCTCTTTCCGTGTGTTTAGATTACAGGTTCTTTATGAATACAATATGAATGAACCGTCTTTTTTTGAAATTTCTTTGAACAAAATGTTCCTTTTGCGAAAAACGCCCCGTTTTCTGGAGGTCTGTGTCCGTATTCAAGACAAAAAGCCTTTTTCTGGCAGTATTCGGTACAGGAAAGGTAAAGATATTTACAAGCTCTGCCCGGTATGCTACAATCAGGTATCTTATGGAACAGGTGCTGTGCTATGAACTATCTCCGCTCTTTTCTCTCCGCGCTCGGTATGTTTACCGCCGTTCCCATGCCGCAGCTTGACTGGGACATGGAACATGGCAGCCGGATGACTGCCTGCTTTGGCCTGACCGGTGCCGTTCTGGGCGCGCTGTATCTGCTTCTGGCCTGGATTTTTTCATTTCTTCCCATCCCGGGACTGATTTTTTCCGTTCTTCTGCTTGCAGCGGTTTACGCGCTGACAGGGTTTCTGCATCTTGATGGATTTATGGACGTCTGCGACGCCCTGCTCTCGCATCGCGACGAGGAGGGCCGCCGGCGCATCCTGAAGGATCCGCACTGCGGTTCTTTTGCGGTCATCTGCCTGTTTTTTTTGCTGGCGGCAAACCTTGCCTCCGTTTCCGTCCTGCGCAGTGCACCGGCCGGACCGATCGTGTGGGCTGTCCTGTTCGTCTGCGCGCCCACGCTTTCCCGCTGTGCGGCAGGATTGCTGCTGCTCTGTGTCAGGACCATGCCGGAAAGCTCGCTTGGCGCGTATTTTAAGACGGGGAACGGGCCGCGCGTGAAACTCGTGCTGGCCGTAACAGCGCTGGCAGCGCTGGCGACGCTGCTGCCTTTCGCCGGTTTCCCCTGCACGGCGGCTTTGACCGGCGGCACGCTGCTGGGTACGCTGCTGGGGCTGTATGCTGCACGCCGGCTCGGCGGCGTCAACGGCGACGTTTCCGGCTTCACGGTTGTGCTCAGCGAAACGCTGTCACTGCTTCTTCTGACCGCTGTTTTTTGAACCTACTTTATCCGGTTGATTCGAGGTAAACTGTATGGAATTGATTCTGCTCCGACACGGACGCACGGAGGCAAACGAAAAGCATCTCTACTGCGGGGCAACCGATTGGCACCTCTCCCCCGGCGGCGCGGCGGAGCTGCGTACACTGGCGGAAAGCCGTCCGCTCCCTGTTTTTGACGTTGTGGCCGACACCGGCATGTACCGCACACAGGAAACGGCAGAACTGCTCTGTCGGGGCGCACGCCGCCTTTCCCTTCCCGGACTGCAGGAAATGAATTTCGGCCTTTTTGAGCAGAAATCGTATGACACACTGCGTTTTGATCCCTACTACATCAAATGGATTACAGATGAATCCGGCGATTGCAGTTGTCCCTGGGGGGAAAGCCGGAATTCCTTCTATTCCCGCGTGCGTGAAAGCTTTGCGGCTTTTGTGGCGGAAACTGCGGCGGATCGTGCCTGCATCGTCTGCCACGGCGGTACGATCTGCGCCATTTTGGATTCGTTCTGCACGGAAAAACGCGGATTTTATGACTGGCAGCCGGATTTCGGCCACGGCTGGCAGCTTGACCTGACGCTCCGGGGAAACCGGCCCGTGCTGGACCGGCCGCGCAGGGTCTGACTGTTCCTCCCGGCTCATTACACATTCACGAAAGGCATGTTCCATGCAGAAAGATTTTACAAAAGGCCCGATCACCGGGAATCTGCTGCAATTTGCTCTGCCCATGATGCTTGGCAACCTGCTGCAGCAGTTATATAACATTGCAGACACCTGGATCGTCGGAAAATATCTGGGTGCAAACGCCCTGGCGGCCGTTGGTTCTTCCTATACGCTGATGATCTTCCTGACCTCCATCCTGTTGGGACTTTGCATGGGCAGCGGCGCGGCCTTTTCCATTCAATACGGGCGGCGCGATACCGAACGTTTGAAAAGCAGTCTGGTCCTCTCTTTTTTCCTGATCGCGGCCGTCACGCTTTTTCTGAATGCTGCCGTATTCTTCGGGCTTGGCCTGATCGTCCGCGTCCTTCAGGTACCGGCCGAAGTTGCGCCGCTTATGAAGGAGTATCTGCAGATCATTTTCCTCGGCATCGCCGCAACCTTTCTGTATAATTATTTTGCCGGTGTGCTCCGGGCAATCGGGAATTCCCTGGTACCGCTGATTTTTCTGGGAATTTCCGCGCTTTTGAACATTGCGCTCGATCTGCTGTTCGTTCTGGGGCTTCAGGCAGGAGTCAAGGGCGCGGCGGCGGCTACCGTGATTGCGCAGTGCATTTCGGGGTTCGGCATTACCGGGTATGTCCTGTTCCGTCTGCGCGATTTACGCCCGGCAAAACGCCATCTCAGGTGGCGTGCCGACATCATCCGCGAGCTTGCAGGCTTTTCCTTCCTGACCTCCATGCAGCAGTCCATCATGAACTTCGGCGTTTTGCTCATTCAAGGGCTTGTAAACAGCTTTGGCACCGTCGTCATGGCGGCCTTTGCCGCAGCGGTCAAGATCAATTCCTTCGCACATATGCCTGCACAGGACTTCGGCAATGCGTTTTCCACCTTCGTTGCGCAGAATTATGGCGCCGGGCAGCACGAACGCATCAGAAAGGGAATCCGCAGCGCCGTTTCCACGGCGTTTCTCTTCTGCGTCACGATCAGCGCGCTTGTCTGCATCTTTGCCCGTCCCCTGCTCGGACTGTTCATACAGCCGGGAGAGACGGAAATTCTGGCGGTCGGCGTGCAGTATCTGCGGATTGAAGGTTCCTGCTATTTCGGCATTGGCCTGCTTGCCCTGCTGTACGGCTATTACCGCGCCATACACCGTCCCGGCATCTCCGTCGTTCTGACCGTGATTTCCCTTGGTACCCGCGTCGTGCTGGCCTATCTGCTTGCGCCTGTTCCTGCAATCGGCGTTGTGGGAATCTGGATTGCCGTCCCGATCGGATGGCTGTTGGCCGACGTCACCGGCGTGCTGTATCAGCGCAGGCTCCTGCGGGCAGCGCAAACGGGACGCTGAGCCCGGCCCGCGCACAGCAAAAGCCGCTCTTCCCGCTGATTTCCCTCGTTTTGTTTGAGGCCGGACTGCTCCGGCCTCTCTTTTTTGTGCAGAATCCGCAGAATGTTCACACTTTTTCGTCTTGACAAACGCCTGGTTCCGGTATATGATTAGACAAACTAATTAAACAAACTAATCATTTACAGAGCCGGAGGTTTGTCATGCTGGACGCCTATGCTTCCGAATTGAACAGCATTTTCAACGGCATTTATGAATCCATCCAGCGGCTGGAGGAACAGCTTCTCTCGCAGAGCGGCCAGCAGCTTTCCATCAGCGAGCTGCATATCATTGAAACCGTGTGGCAGCGGCGTGCCGAAGGATGTTCCATCAGCGATATCGCACAGGAACACGATGTCACGCTGCCATCCATGACGATTGCAGTGAAAAAACTCGAGAAAAAAGGCTATGTTTCCAAACGCCGCTCCGAGACAGACGGCCGTGTCGTGTATGTGGAACTGACGCGCAAGGGAGAAAAGGTGAACTCCATGCACCGCTACTTTCACGAGCACATGATTCGCGCCTTTATCAAAGGCGTTGACGAGGAGCAGAAACCGGTGCTGCTTTCTGCCCTGACAAACATGGCGAACTTCATCAAACGCCAGCTTGAATTGTCCGCGCACAAAGAATAAGGGGAGAAGGTAGTGTCGTATGAAGATTATCGGTACCGGCAGCGCCACGCCGGAGCTTGTGGTGAAAAACACGGAGCTTGAAAGCTTTCTTGATACGTCTGACGAGTGGATCCGTACACGCACAGGAATTGAAGAACGCCATATCCACGACGGAAATCTGGAAGGACTTGCGGCGGAAGCGGCGCGCCGCGCCGTGGAAAATGCCGGTCTTTCCATTTCCGACATTGATTTTCTGATCTGTTCCTCTGTTTATAATCGATTTATGGTACCGGCCATGTCCTGCGTCGTGCAGGGACTGACGGGCGCCGCCTGTCCCTGTCTGGATATCAACGGTGCCTGCGCCGGGTTCGTCTATGCGCTGGAAATGGCAGACGCCTATCTTGCGCGCGGACGTCACCGCAACATTTTGATCGTTTGCGCCGAGGAACCCACGCGTATGGTGGACTGGACGAACCGTGCAACCTGTGTGCTGTTCGGCGACGCGGCGGCTGCCTGCGTTGTCACGTCCGGCGGAGATGATGTGCTCTTCCGGATGCATACGGCATCGAATATCGACGTGCTTCACGGGTATAATTCCGCCGGCAACTGCCCCTATGACAAAAGCGGCCGCACGGGCGAGGCCATGTCCATGAACGGGCAGGAGGTTTATAAGTTTGCCGTTTCTTCCGCCACGGAGGATATCCGCGCGCTGTGCGAAACCGCCGGCATTTCGCTCGACGGAATTGACCACTTCGTGCTGCACCAGGCAAACCTGCGCATACTCGAGGCTGTCCGCACCCGTCTGCGCCAGCCGGTGGAAAAGTTCCCGCACAATCTGGAGCATTACGGCAACACTTCGTCCGCCAGCGTCCCGCTCCTGCTGGACGAACTCCACCGCGCAGGCAAATTGAAGGCCGGACAGCGCCTTGCCATGAGCGCCTTCGGCGCAGGCCTGACAACCGGCGCCTGTCTGCTCACCTGGTAAGCCGTTTTTTCGCCGAAGAACCTGTTTTTCGTAAACACCGGCGTTTTTCGCCGCTGTAAATAGACAAAAATAACTGAATTTGGAGGGTACTACTATGACTTTCGAAAAAACCGCAAAAATTCTCGCAGAATATAAGGACATCGATGTTTCCGAGATCTCCCTGGATTCCACTTTTGAAGATCTGGGCCTCGATTCTCTTGACACCGTTGAGATCGTGATGAGCCTGGAGGATGAGTTCGGCATTTCCATCGAGCTGGACTCCAGCCTGAAGACGGTCCGTGAGCTCGTTGAGCTCATTGATGGGAGCCTGTAAGATGATCCGTACACCGCTTTGTGAGCTGCTCGGTATCCGTTATCCGATTTTCCAGGGCGGTATGGCCTGGATTTCGGATGCGGAACTTGCCTCCGCCGTTTCCAATGCCGGCGGACTCGGCGTCATTTCCGCCATGAATGCCAATGGCGACTACGTGCGCGGGGAGATTTCCCGCTGCCGTTCTCTTTTGAAGGACGCGAACACACCCTTCGGCGTCAATATCATGCTCATGAGCCCCTTTGCGGACGAAGTGGCGCAGATCGTCATCGACGAGCACGTACCGGTCGTCATCACGGGCGCCGGCATGCCGTCCAAGTATATGCAGTCCTGGATTGACGCCGGGATCAAGGTCATCCCGGTCGTGCCGTCCACCGCCATCGCGCGCCGTCTGGAGCGCATGGGCGCGTGTGCGGTCGTCGCCGAGGGCGGCGAGTCCGGCGGCCACGTCGGCGACCTGACTACCATGACGCTCGTTCCTCAGGTTGTGGACGCCGTGAAAATTCCCGTGATCGCGGCAGGCGGTATTGCCGATGGCCGCGGCATTGCGGCATCCTTTATGCTGGGCGCCGTCGGCGTACAATGCGGCACCCGTTTTCTCACGGCAACCGAATGCACCGTACACCCGAATTACAAGCAGAAGATTCTGGATGCGCGCGACATCGACACCATCGTCACCGGCAAACGCCTGGGTCATCCGGTGCGCTCGCTGAAGAACAAATTCAGCCGCCGCTTCTATGAAATGGAATACGATACCTCCATCACCGACGAAGAAATCAATGAATTTGGCGCAGGCTCTCTGCGTAAAGCCGCACGCGACGGCGACGTTGTCAACGGCGGCCTGATGGCCGGACAATGCGCGTCCATGATCCACGACGAAAAGCCGTCGGAGGAAATCATCCGCGATATGTTCCGTGAAGCGGAGGAAATACTCCGCGGCGCATCGCGCTTTGTAACGGAGGACTGACGCATGGCGAAAACCGTTTTTCTTTTTGCGGGACAGGGCTCGCAGGTTCCCGGCATGGGACATGACCTTTACGAGGCCGTCCCCGCTGCCCGCGCCGTATTTGACGCGGCGGAACGCCTGCGTCCCGGCACGATCCGGCAGTGCTTTGAGGGCACGGCAGAAGAGCTTGCCATCACCCGCAACACACAGCCCTGCCTGTTTGCCATGGATCTGGCCTGTGCGGAAGCGCTGCATGCCGCAGGCGTAGAGGCAGATGCGGCAGCCGGCTTCTCCCTCGGCGAAATCGCGGCGCTGGCCTTCACCGGTATTCTTGGGTTCGACGATGCATTCCGCCTGGTCTGCCGCCGCGCGGAGCTGATGCAGGCCGCATCGGAGGCAAACCCCGGTGCAATGGACGCCATTCTGCGTCTGGATGCCGAAACGGTCGAACGGCTTGCTTCAAAATATGACTGTGTTTTTCCTGTCAACTATAACTGTCCCGGTCAGACCGTTGTTTCCGGTGTTCCGGAGCAGCTTGCCGCTTTTGAAGCGGACGTGGCAGCCGCGCGCGGCCGTGCGGTCCGGCTGAAGGTCGGCGGTGCGTTCCACTCCCCGTTTATGGAGGAAGCCTCCCACGGGCTGACGGAGTATATGGCGCAGCTTTCGTTTGCCGCGCCGCGTATTCCGCTTTACGCCAACACCAACGCGGAGCCCTACGGTGATGCCGCCTCCCTTCTGGCGCAGCAGGTGAAAACGCCGGTGCGCTGGCAGCGCACCATCGAGCGCCTGCTGGCAGACGGCTGTCAGAACTTCATTGAAGTCGGTGCGGGCAAAACGCTCACTGGCTTTATGGGAAAAATCGGCGGTGCGGCGCTTGCGCTGAACGTGGAAAACAGAGAAACGCTTGCGGCGGCACTGTCCGCAGTAAAGGAATAAGAAAACTATGTCTGAACAGAAAACAGCGCTGGTCAGCGGCGCTTCGCGCGGCATCGGCCGGGCAATCGCACTGGAGCTTGCGCGTCAGGGCATGCACATTGCCATTGTTTACGCAGGAAACACGGCGGCAGCGGAGGAAACCCGCGCGGCTGTGGAGGCACTCGGCGTTCGCGCCGCCTGCTTTGCCTGTGATGTGTCCGATTTTGCCGCCTCGGGTGAACTGGTGGCGCAGGTCACGGCCGAGCTCGGCCCCATTTATGCACTGGTCAACAATGCGGGCATCACGCGCGACCGTCTTGCCTCCCAACTGAAGGAGGAGGACTTTGACCGCGTGATCGACGTCAATTTAAAAGGGGCATTTAACCTGATCCGCCACTGCTACGGCGGCTTTGTCCGCCGCCGCGAGGGCAGAATTGTCAATATCTCATCCATCGTCGGCCTGTCCGGCAATGCAGGACAGGCAAACTATGCCGCAGCAAAGGCCGGCCTCATTGGTCTGACGCGCAGCATTGCAAAAGAGCTTGCGCCGCGCGGTATCACCTGCAACGCCATCGCGCCCGGCATGATCGAAACCGACATGACGGACGCCATGCCGGAAAAAGCGCGTGAAGCCATGATCCCCATGATTCCGCTGCGGCGTCCGGGCCGTCCGGAGGAGGTCGCGGCGTTGGCCGGATTCCTCTGCTCCGCGGCCGCGTCCTACATCACGGGCACCGTCATCCCCGTGGACGGCGGGCTTGCCATGTAATACGGAGGCATCAACTATGAAACGTGTTGTCATCACCGGCGTCGGTGTCATCACCCCCGTCGGAAACGATACCAAAACCTTCTGGGACAATCTGATAAACGGCGTCTGCGGCATTGACCGGCTGACGCGTTTTGACACCACCGACTATAAGGTCAAGCTGGCCGGTGAAGTCCGCGGTTTCAAGCCTGCGGATTTCGGCATCGACGTACCGACCGCCCGCCATATGGATCTTTACACGCAGTATGCTCTTGCGGCGGCACGCCAGGCGGCGGCCGACAGCGGTATCGAAGGCACTGTCGCGCCGGAACGCCTTGGCGTTTATCTGGGCAGCGGTATCGGCGGTATGCACACCTTTGTATCAGAAACCGAAAAGCTTTTAAAGCGTGGTCCCGGCCGTGTTTCGCCGTTTTTCATTCCCATGATGATCGGCAATATGGCTGCCGGCACCATCGCCATTCAATATAATGCGCAGGGGCCCTGCCTTCCCGTTGTCACGGCCTGCGCCACCTCCACCCATGCCATCGGCGAGGCCTTCCGCGCCGTTGCGTACGGTTATGCGGATGCCATTTTTGCAGGCGGCGCCGAGGCAACCATTGAACCCCTTGCCGTCGCAGGCTTTACAAACAGCCAGGCGCTTTCCCTCTCCGAGGATCCGAACGCCGCCTCTCTGCCCTTTGATGCGCGCCGCGGCGGTTTCGTGATGGGAGAAGGCGCCGGCGTGATGATTTTAGAAGAATACGAGCATGCCGTTTCCCGCGGTGCAAAGATCTACGCGGAAATCTCGGGTTATGCCAACACCTGCGACGCATATCACATGACGGCGCCCCGTCCCGACGGCGCCTGTGCGGCGCGCGCCGTGGAACAGGCCGCGCGCGAAGCGGGGATTACGGCGGACGACATTCTTTACATCAATGCACACGGCACCGGCACGCCGCTGAACGACAGCTCCGAAACCCTGGCCTTCAAGCTTGGACTCGGAGAGGAAATGGCACGCCGCGCCGCTATTTCGTCCACAAAGAGCATGACGGGGCATATGCTGGGCGCAGCAGGCGCCGTGGAAGCCATCGTCTGTGCGCTGACTCTGGCGCGTCACGCCGCGCCGCCCACCATTCATTACGAAGAGCCGGATCCGGCCTGCGATCTTGACTACATCCCGAATGTCTGCCGCAAAGCAGACTTCACAGCCGCGCTTTCCACATCGCTCGGCTTCGGCGGACACAACGGCTGTCTTGCCCTGCGCACTTTCGGAGGTTAACCGTATGAATACAAAGCCTTCCACGGTCCGTGCCCTCGCTCATCTCATGCAGGAGACCGGACTGACCTCCCTGGAAATCCAGGAAAACGACTGCACCATCCGGCTGGAACGCGCCGTTCCTGCTGCTGCCGCACCGGCAGCTTCCGCGGCAGTGCCGACTCCGGCAGTTTCCGCGCACTCAGCCGCCGTTTCCGTGCCGGAGGAGGATCCCGGCATGGATTTCAACAATGTCAAACTCGTCACCTCCCCCATGGTCGGCGTTTTCTATGCCGCGCCCTCCCCGGACCGTGAGCCGTTTGTTTCGGTCGGCAGCCGAGTGCACGAGGGCGACACGCTCTGCATCATCGAGGCCATGAAACTGATGAACGAAATCACGGCGGAATGTGACGGCGAAATCGTGGATGTCTGTGCCGTGAACGGCGACGTCGTGGAGTTCGGCCAGACGCTTTTCAAGATCATCTGAGGGCAACTCACGCGCATTTACCATCCGGCATTGACCATTTGCAGCCAGTCAGACGTTTTCAACCGTCATCGGAGGATTTTATGGACAGAAATGAAATCAAAAACCTGCTCCCGCACCGTGAACCCATGCTGTTGGTTGACGAAATATACGAGGATGAGGACGGCACGGCTCACGGGCGCTATACCGTCCGCGGCGACGAGTGGTTCCTGCAGGGACATTTCCCCGGCAATCCCGTTGTGCCGGGCGTCATCCAGTGCGAGATCATGGGGCAGGCCTGCGCCATCCTGCTGGGAAACCTGCTTGCGGGCAAAACGGCATACTATACCGGCCTGGACCATGTCCGCTTCCGTCAGATGGTCCGTCCGGGCGATACAATCGAAGTCACCGCAAACCTGACGCGGAGCAAGCATCCATTTTACTTTGCGCACGCCCGCGCAACGGTCGGCGGCAAGCTGTGCTGTGAAGGAGATCTTTCTTTTGCCATTACGGAGGGACGCTGACCCGTGTTTTCCAAGATTTTAATTGCAAACCGCGGCGAAATCGCCGTTCGGATTATCCGTGCCTGCAAGGAAATGGGCATTGCGACAGTCGCCGTGTATTCGGAAGCGGACCGCGACGCTCTACACGTCAGTTTTGCGGATGAAAGCATCTGCATCGGTCCTGCGCCTGCGCGCGAGAGCTATCTGGATATGCAGGCCATTCTTTCCGCCGCCGTACTTTCCGGCGCGGAAGCCATTCATCCGGGATACGGACTGCTCTCCGAGAATCCCCGTTTTGCACGCCTGTGCGCCGAGTGCGGCATTGTGTTCATCGGCCCACCGGCGGAAGTCATTGAACGGATGGGCGATAAGGACGAGGCCCGCCGCACCATGCGGGAGGCGGGCGTTCCGGTCGTGCCCGGATGCGATATTGTACAAAACGAGCAGGCGGCGCTTGCCGCGGCAAGGGAAATCGGTTTCCCGCTGCTTGTCAAAGCGCGTTCCGGCGGCGGCGGCCGCGGTATCCGCCTTGTGGAGCGGGAGGATGCGCTTGTTCCGGCTTTCCTGGCCGCAACGAGTGAGGCATCCAGCGCCTTTGGCGACGGCGCCGTCTATCTGGAACGTTTTCTTTCTCCCGTTAAGCATATCGAAATGCAGCTGCTGTGCGACAATTTCGGCGGTGTGGTCTGCCTGGGCGAGCGCGAATGTTCCATGCAGCGCAAAAACCAGAAGCTGATTGAGGAAAGCCCTTCTCCCGCCGTGGATGAGGGGCTGCGTGTGCAGATGATGGCAGCTGCCGTTTCGGCGGCAAAAGCCGTATCCTACCGCGGCGTCGGTACGGTGGAGTTTTTGCTGGATACCGACCGCAGATTTTACTTCATGGAGATGAACACCCGCCTGCAGGTGGAGCATCCCGTCACGGAAATGGTCACCGGCATGGATCTGGTCAAGTGGCAGATCCGCGTCGCGGCGGGACTTGCCATGGATTTCACGCAGGAAGACATTCACCTGAACGGGCACGCCATTGAGTGCCGCATCAATGCGGAGGATCCCCGTCACGGCTTCCGCCCCAGCTGTGGAACCGTTTCGCTTCTGCATATTCCCGGCGGTCCCTGGGTACGTTTTGACACAGCACTTTACCAGGGCTATCAGATTCCGCCGTTTTACGATTCCATGGTCGGAAAACTGATCGTCCACGCGCAGACCCGCGCCGAGGCTATCCGCAAGATGAATGCCGCGCTGTGCGAAACGGTTATTGACGGGATCCAGAATAACCGGGAACTGCAGATTGAACTGATTTCCGAACCGGCTTTCCGGGACGGGAGCTATACCACGGATTTTGTTAACCGCTATCTGGAGCCGGCTTCACGGCTCAAGTAAGAGGACGTTTTCATGTTCAACAAAAATTCCTTTATCAAACCAAAGCTTTCCCTGGAGGGCGAGACAACGCCGCAGAAAAGCAGCAGTGAGCTGCTGCCTTCTATCCCGGATCGCCTGATGACGGCGTGTCCGGGCTGCAAACGTGCGCTTTTCGTCAGCGAGCTGCACGAAAATCACTCCGTTTGTCCCGGCTGCGGTTATCATTTCCGGCTGAGCGCACGCGAACGAATTGCTTTTATCGCGGATGAGGGCAGTTTTGTGGAGCACGATGCGGAAGCCGATGCCCGCGACAGACTTTCCTTTCCCCACTACGAGGAAAAGCTGGAAGCTGCGCGAAAATCCTCCGGCGAACGCGAGGCGGTGATCACCGGACATTGCACGATCGGCGGAAACAAGACAGCGCTTTTTGTCATGGAGCCACGCTTCATGATGGGCAGCATGAGCGCCGCCGTCGGCGATAAAATCACGCGTCTGTTTGAATATGCCGTGCAGCAGCGCCTGCCTGTCGTGGGCTACACCGTGTCGGGCGGCGCACGTATTCACGAGGGGATGCTTTCCCTCATGCAGATGGCCAAAACCAGCGCGGCCGTCGGCCGCCACAGCGACGCCGGGCTTTTCTATCTGACGATTCTGACCGATCCCACAACCGGCGGAGTTACGGCGTCTTTTGCCATGCTCGGCGATATCATTCTGGCCGAACCCGGCGCGCTCATCGGCTTTGCCGGTCCGCGCGTCATCGAACAAACCATGCGCCAAACCCTTCCCGAAGGCTTTCAGCGGGCAGAATTCCTGCTGGAAAAGGGATTTGTGGATAAGATCGCGCCGCGCAGCGAGCAGCGCAGCCTGATCTCCATGCTGCTCGCGCTGCACAAGGAGGGCCGGAATGACAGCCTATGAACATTTGAGCCTTGCCCGTGCGAAAGGCAGGCCGACAGCCTCCGCGTTTATTCAAAACATCATTGAAGATTTCTGCGAGCTGCACGGCGACCGTCTTTACGGCGACGACCATGCCGTGATCGGCGGCGTGGGCCGTCTGGGCGGGATGCCGGTCACGGTGATCGGCCTGGAAAAGGGCAGCAACACACGCGAACGCGTGGCACGCAACTTCGGGTCCGCGCATCCGGAGGGCTATCGCAAAGCGCTGCGCCTGATGCATCAGGCGGAGAAGTTTGCGCGGCCCGTGATCTGCTTTGTAGACACCTCCGGCGCATACAGCGGCATCGGCGCAGAGGAACGCGGCCAGGGCAGCGCCATCGCGCACAATCTTCTCGAGATGATGTCCCTCAAAACGCCCATTCTTTCCATCCTGATCGGCGAGGGCGGTTCCGGCGGCGCGCTTGCGCTTGCTGTAGCCGACGAAGTGTGGATGCTGGAAAACGCCGTGTATTCCGTCATTTCCCCGGAGGGCGCATCCAGCATCATCTGGAAGGATGCAAACCATGCCGAAGAAGCGGCAAATTCCCTGAAAATCACGGCGGACGACCTGCTGGAGCTTGAAATCATCGAGCGCATCATTCCGGAGCCCGCCGACCATACCGATTTTTCGTCCGTCTATAACACGCTGCGCTATGCGCTGTTTGACACGCTCCACAAGAAACAGGCTCTGCCGACGGACGAACTTTTGCAGGCACGCTATGAAAAGTTCCGGAAGATCGGGAGGCTGGACGTATGATTGTGATCGCGACAGACTCCAGTGCCTGCATGACCCGGCAGGGCGCGCATGATCTGGGTGCCATTTATGTGCCGATGACCTACACGCTCTGCGGCAAAACATACACCGAGCGTTTCATTGGAGCAAACGGCGACTTCGTGCCGCTTCTCGAAGCGGAGCCGGATCCCCACACTTCACAGCCCGCCGTCGGGCGCTATCTTCATACGTTTCGGACGCTGCGAAAGGCCGGCTTCGAGGTGTTATGCCTCACAATTTCCTCCCGCCTCAGCGGCACCTTCAGCAATGCCACCGCCTGTGCGCATGATCTGGGCGATGACGGCATCCGCGTCGTGGATACCCGCACTACGGCAATCGGGCTTGGCTTCCTTGTGCGGGAAGCGCGCCGCCTGATAACGGCCGGCGCCACGCTGGACGAGGCGGCGGATGAAATTACCCGGATACGCGACCGCGTGAAAACCATTTTTTCCGTCAGCGACATGGCGCCGCTGCGCCGAAGCGGCCGTCTTGGCCCGGTGCGGCAGTCCGTCAGCACCATTTTAAATATTCGTCCCCTCCTCACCTGCCGGGACGGTGCAGTCGTTGCCTGCGGCATCACCCACGGGCCAAATGACCAGCTGCGCCAGCTTGCCCGCGCCGTGCCGCAGAACGCAAGCGAGGTCGCCGTTCAGTATATTTCCGAATATCGTGCAGCGCGCGACCTGGCCGGTATGATCTGCGAACAGCGGGGCGGCGAAGTCATGATGCGGAAACTGGGGCCCGTGCTGGCGATTCATCTCGGCGTCACGGTGCTGGGTGTGATGTGGTTTGAACCGGAAGCCTGATATTTTCTGCTGATTTCCACCGGGAAAAGGAGCCGCGGTTTCTTTCCCCGGTGGTTCTTTCGCTGCCACGGCCTTTCCGCGAGGGACATACCGCATATGCCACCCGGCGGGGTACGCCATGCTTTCCCCATATTTACACTTGACTTTTTTATAACGTCATATTATAATTGGCATCAATACAGCATAGTACTCTATCAAGTTTTGAAAAAAGGAGACTTCTTTTTCCATGGACGGCAGCGACAGTAACGCCGCAGACCGAAGCGTTATCAATCGGGATGATAAACAGGCATAACCCGCGTACCGGCTTTTCAGGTTCGTGGGCTATGCTTTTTTGCGTTTCCGGACAAATTGAAATCAGAAAGGAACTACATAACCATGCCATCGGCATCTCTTGGACAACAGCTGCTCCTGCAATTCATTCTGATCCTGGTCAATGCATTTTTTGCAGCGACAGAAATTGCCGTAATTTCCCTCAATGAAAACAAACTGAAAAAACAGATGGAGTCGGGTGACACCCGGGCGGCCAAAATGCTGAAAATGGTGACGGAGCCCACCGGATTCCTCTCCACCATTCAAATCGGCATTACGCTGGCCGGCTTCCTCGGCTCGGCATTTGCGGCCGAGAACTTCTCCGACCGCCTGGTCGGCTGGCTGATCCACGACTGCGGTCTGACGGTGATCTCCGAATCCGCGCTCAACACCATTTCCGTCGTGGTCATTACGCTGGTGCTCTCCTATTTCACGCTGATTTTGGGCGAATTGGTTCCCAAGCGCATCGCCATGAAAAAAGCCGACGCAGTAGCACGCGCCGTATGCGGCATCATCACGGTGCTCTCCCGCATCCTGAAGCCGGTCATCTGGTTTATGACGGTTTCGACCAATGGCGTCCTGCGCCTTTTCGGCGTCAATCCCAAGGAGGAGGAAGAAACGGTTTCCGAAGAGGAAATCATCATGATGCTCGACATCGGCGAGGAAAACGGCACCATCGAGCCGGATGAAAAAGAGCTGATTGAAAACGTTTTTGCCTTTAACGACGTCACGGCGGCGGATGTGATGGTTCACCGCACACGCACCACGGTGATCTGGCTGGACAACACGCCGGAGGAAATTCTGCAAATTATCACCGAGAACGGGTATTCCCGCCTGCCCGTCTGCCGGGACAGCATCGACGACGTCGCCGGCATACTCTATACGAGAGAATACCTGCTGGCCATCCAGAATAACCTCCCCCACACGCTGACAGAGCTGCTGCACCCCGCCAAGTTTGTGCCGGAAACCATTCCCGCGCATGACCTTCTGAAGGATATGCAGCGCGAACGTACGCACATGGCCATGGTCGTGGACGAATTCGGCGGTGTTGCCGGCATCGTCACGATGGAGGACATTTTAGAGGAAATTGTCGGCGAGATCTGGGACGAAAGTGACGAAGTTGTGGAGGAATTTATCCAGACCGGTGAAAACACCTATCGCGTGCTGTGCGATATGGATCTCGACGACATGCTTTCCAAGTTTGGCTTTGAGCCGGACGAGGATTCGGATTCCGTTTCCGTCGGCGGCTGGGTAACGGAAGAATTCGGCCACATTCCGGAGCCGGGCGAAACCTTTGACTATGAAAACCTCTCCATCGAAGTTCTGAAAACCGACCACAAGCAGGTTCTTGAGATCAAGGTAACGGTGAATCCGCTGCCGGAAGACGAAGAAAAAGAGTAATTTCCCGAAAAGGAGTCCATGGCATGGAGCAAAGACAATATGTATGTCCGAAGTGCGGCAACCAGCACTATGAGTCTGATCAATTTCAGGCGACCGGCGGGAATTTTGCAAAAATTTTCGATATTCAGAACAAAAAATTCTACACGGTCACCTGCACAAGATGCGGCTATACAGAGCTTTACAAAGGCGTTTCCTCTGACGGCTGGAATATTCTCGATTTTCTCATGGGAAACTGAATGCAGATGTTTGATCCCGACCGGATGCCCTCCGGCCGGGATTTTTTCGTATTCCCGGGCGCAGACTGAACGTTCCGCGGGCACGGCATCTGTTCCGCAAAACCTGCGGATAACGGAACCGTGCAGTTCGTCTCCAGGGGCTTGCGTACGGCAAATAACCGCTTGGTCTCAATCCGCATATTCTCGGCTGCAATAACACGCCCAATCGCTTCATACAGACGCTCCCGCAATTTTGTATTCACATCCTCCGAAACCTGCTCAGCTTGGTGGAACTTCGTCCTGGCTTCAGCTTCTTTTCTTTACACTTGGAGCAAGGCAACCTTTCTCCTGTCAGAGAACAGATGACAAAGTGATACTCGCAGGCTTGTGCAAGAGAAGGCTTAAGCCGGGACGGCCCAAGCTAACACAAAAAAACGGATTTTTGTTGACTACCGAACGATAGGTAGTTATCATGATGATATCGAATATTGTACGCACTGCAAACAGAATGTTTTGGTCGTGGTGGAGGAGAATTCTGTATGGATCGAGGAAACACAAAGCAGGAAATTCTGGAGGCGGCGCTGGAGCTGTTTTTCTGTTCAGGGGTTTGAGTCGACCTCTATTTCTCAAATTGCGAGCGCAGTCGGCATTCGGAAAGCATCTCTTTACAGTCATTTTGAAAGCAAGCAGGCCCTTTTGGATGCATTGGTACAGGAAGTACTGAAGCAGTATGAGGAACATTCTCTTTTTGCAAGGACGGATTGGGAGAAAAATGCCGACAGCCTTCCGCAGACTTCCGATGCTGCTGTTCAAATGATCCAGGGACAGATCCGCTATATCTTCCACGATCCCGCGATCAGCAGGGCGCGGAAAATGCTGGTCATCGAACAGTTCCAGAATGCAGAGCTGGCAATGCTCCAGACCAGGCAGAATTATTCCGATGTGCTGGGGTATTTTACCGGACTCATGAAGCAGTTAAGCCGGCAGGGAGTGCTGGCTGAAGATGACCCGGAAATCATCGCGGCCCAATTCTGTCTTCCCATTTCCGTATGGATTGACCTATGCGACCGGGAGCCGGAACGGGAGACGGAGGTTATGGCGCTTGTGAGTAAGCACATCCAGCAGTTTTTCAGACTCTATCAGCGAACAGCGAATTTGGATTGACGGGTTGTCGAACAGCCATTGGATTTTGAAAATCGTTTTAACCCGGAGGAATCGGATATGAACGGCATTATACTTTATCAGTCAAAATACGGAGCCACGAAAAAATACGCGCAGTGGCTTTCAGAGAAAACAGGTTTTCCCTGTGTCGAAACAAAGCAGGCAAGAGTTTCTGCTGTTCGGGAATACGACACTTTCCTTCTCGGCGGGGGAATCTACGCATCGGGCATAGCGGGTTTATCTTTCTTAAAGAAAAACATCAAAGAATTACAGGGTAAGAAAATCATCGTTTTCTGTGTGGGAGCTTCTCCATATGAGGAAAAAGCATATCGGGAAATCGTCGCCCGGAATATGAAAGATGAGCTGTCGGATATAGGCAAGACAGGGCAACAGGTCGCCTTGTGTACCGGTTTTGACAATTGGTTGACTGCACTGACCGCTGATCAAAAAAACGCCCACCAGCAGGAGGTGGGCGTTTTTTGGTTTTGCAGTTATATTTCAAACTGATTATGGCATAGTCACTCGTTGTGCTGTATCGGCGTATTCAGCCGTTGACCGGTTGGATTCTCCATTCATAGGCACTCGCGGTCTGACAAATGTAAATCCGTTGTTTTTCTCTTCGCAGTTAGTAGTTTCCCCGGTTTTTGAACATATTGGCAAATGTTGCGGCGCCTTTGTCTTTATCCAGAATAATGTAGTTATACAGCTTATGTCCGTCATGGTTGTCATTACAGGCTGCTTCGACGATTTCAAAGCTGCCTCCTTTAAACACGGCGTATCTTTCTCCATCACAGACAACAAACTCTACGACGGCGCCGTCTTCGTTAATCAATGCCTTGAAATGATAAGTCGCATCGCCTTTCTGATTCGAAGAATTGGTGTTTTGCCCATATCCAAAGCCGTTGATGATGCCTGTCGTACCGGCGTTTTTCAAAGCATAATTCAATCCCGCATCACCGGAATCTTTGAGTTTCGATAAGGCTATGATCTCGCGGATATCCGGGAGGCTGGTTTTGGTGTTCGTGGTCGTTCCTTCCACCGTAAATTCTCCGTTTGCATACGCCTCGAGTGCCACAGCCTGTGTTGCTGTGTAAAGACTCTTTGCCATGACGATCAAATCTGCGTTTTTTGCCTTTTCCGTATACTTGGTGAAAACCGGGATCAGCATTGCGGCCAGAACGGCGATGATAACCAGCACAACAAGAAGCTCCACAAGCGTGAATCCTTTCCTGTTTTTCTTCTTTCCTGCGTCGTTCTCTCTTTTTGCTGTACGCTGCATACATTCTCTCCATCCATCTTCCGGGCTCCGTGACACCTGGGAAAATACACTTTGTTCTGTGTATCCACCCGTCCCGTCAAATTCACGTTGATTCGTCATCATGGTTCATCACCTCGCTTGATCGCCGCATCACAAATCGGTTATATCATTATAGCATACTATCCCATAAAAATCCACTCCTGTAATGACAAAATTGTCCATTTTATTTCTGGCAGGAGCGGCTGCTTGACTCTGCAGCATCGACTGCGCAAAAAGAGCCGCATCATCATTTCTTTTCTCCAGAATAACCATCGCCCCAGCTTCGCCGCGACGGGAAACAGAGTTTGCCATACGGAATATCTTTCACAGACCGGGGGCTGTCCATGTCTTTTCCATCAGCCAGAAGCGGCCCTTGCGCCAGTCAGCAAAGCCGCGCCTTTCATATCCGTTTTTCTCGTAAAGCCGGACCGCAGCGGGGTTTTCCGAAAACACATCCAGGCGTACGGATTCAAATCCCAATGCACGCAGCCGGCTCTCCATATGCCGAAGAACCGCCGTCCCCACACCCCGGTTTTGCATGCCCGGCGCAACACAAAGGCGATGCAGAATACAGGCCGTTTCATCTGGACAACTCCAGCGCACCAGACGGTAGGCCGGGTCGCAGTCTCTGCTGAGAACATAAACAGCCGCTATCTGTCCCTGCATCATGGCTGTATACAGGGTTTTCTTCTGAATGTCCGCGGCGAAGTCTTCCCGCGTGGGATACAGAGCGTCCCACTGGTGAATTCCCTGTCGTTCCATCTCCGCAATCGCGTCGGCGACGAGACTGCACACTGCGTCCAGATCTGCCGGACAGCCCTGCCGGAATTTGATGTGGTTTTCATTTCTGAAAGAGATGTCCTGATCGAAAGGCACGCAGATCCCCCCTCTCTACTTCGTCAAAGTCCTGTTCCCGGGCAAAATTGGCTGTTTCCCGGCAGAATTGCCGATGTTTCGGTTGCGGCGTCCTGTTGACATTCTGCGGAACAGTTGATACAATAGAAGCGAAACGTTTCGGCTTTTAGAATAAAGACATACCCAGCCGCAGTTTTCGCGGCCGGGCAGCCGTTTTTTTCAGGGATTCTGCAATTCGCGGGTAGATTTTCCCCGGTGCAGCTGCGCACTGAGCGTGATGGTTCCGGGGGCAGTTTTACCCGACGGAGAGAGCAGTTCCAGCATCAGTCTGGCCGTTTGCAGGCCAATGGCGTCCTGCGGCTGACGAACCAGCGTCAGATCCGGGAAGATTTCACCGAACAGATCCATCTTGTCAAACCCCATCACCGACAAGTCCTCCGGAATACGGATGCCCGCCTCCCGCAGAGCCAACATGACGCCCAGCGTCATCTCAAAATTGGTAACAAACAGCGCGGTGGGTGGTTCCGGCAGAGCCAGCAGCTGTTTTGCGGCGGTATAGCCGCCGTTCATCGTATAATTGCCGCAGCGGATGTTTTCCTCCCGCACCGGCACGTCAAATCCGGAAAATGCGTTTAAATACCCCTGCAAACGGCACTCCGTTGTATAAAAACCACGGTCACCCAGCACCAGGCCAATGTTCCTGTGCCCCTGCTGCAGCAGAAAGCGCGTTCCCTGTTCCGCTGCATCCACGTTGTCCAGCACCACGGCAGGCACCTGCCCTTCCAGCGGTTTCAGGATACGGTCAACGAGCACAACCGGCGTTCCCGCCTCGATTGCCGGACGCAGATGATCTCCCGTCACGTCGTAGGGCATATTGATCAGGCCGTCCACCTGCTTGCGCAGGAGGAAGGAAACGGCCTCCTTCTCCAGTTCCGGATTGCTGCGGCAGTCGCAGACAATGACGGCATAACCTTTTTGCCGCAGAAGGTCTTCCATGGTGGAAATGATGGACGTGATAAACACATTGCTCAGTTCGGGAATCACCACGCCGATGGTATACGTATGCTTCGTTTTCAGGCTGCGGGCAATTTCATTTGGAACATATCCCAGACTTCTGGCCGCATCTTCAATCAGCTTCTGATTTTTGGCCCGCACGCTGCCGCCGTTATAATATTTTGAAATTGTGGCAAGGCCAAGCCCCGTAACCCGTGCAATATCCTTCATCGTTACCGCCATTTTTCCACCTCCTGCACTCTTAAAAATTATAACAAACTGTTCCGGTCTTTTCAAGTAAGCAGAAACTTCGGCCTGTGGCCATACATACAACTAATTTTGAAAGGAGAGCAATCTATGTCTGCCGCACAGGAAATCATTCTGCAGCACAGCGACGTGCAAACCCGCCTGCGCGCCGTTTCAGAGGGTATTCTCCGCGTCACCCACACGCGCAGGGCACAGTTTCTGACAAACGTCAGTCCCGCAGTGATCTGCACCGGCAATTATGAGGGGGAACTCCGCGAAACCGAGGAAACGGTTTTCTTCACCGCCGGACCGGTAACGGCCGGTTATTCCAAAGCAAACGGCGCACTGTCTTTTTATGACGCCGAAGGGCGTCTGCTCCTGCGTGAGCCCGATCGCCGGCCGCATATCCTGGTGGAAAAACCTGTCATGCGCAACCGGTTTGAAAACAGCACCGTCGTGGAGAGCCAGAGTGTGGACGGTGCACGCGCGTCCGCGGAGCCGTCGGAGACCTATCAGGACCGCACCGCATATGAATGCCGGCAAAACTTCCTGTTTGACCGCACCGAGGGCCTTTACGGCCTGGGTTCGCACGAGGAAGGCTTTGGCAATCTGCGCGGACATTCCCGCCTGCTTTACCAGCAGAATATGAAGGCCGTTGTACCGGTTCTCGTTTCCACGAAAGGTTGGGGCATCCTGTTTGACATGGGCTGTCTGCTTTCCTTCCACGATGATGCGGAGGGCTCCTATCTGTGGGCGGACTGCGCCGATGAGCTGGACTGGTATTTCTTCTATGGCAGCGGCAGTTATGCCTCCGCGATGGAAAAATACCGGATACTGACCGGAGAAGCGCCCATGCTCCCCCGCTATGCGCTGGGCTATGTCCAATCCAAGGAACGCTACTGTGATGCGGAGGAGATGCTGCAGGTTGCAGCGGAATACCGCCGCCGCGGCGTCCCGCTGGATCTTCTGGTACTGGACTGGCAAAGCTGGCCCGAGGGACAGTGGGGCTTTAAAACCTTTGATACCACGCGGTTCCCGGATCCCACCGCGTTTATCGAAAAGCTTCACGCGCAGGATATCAAATTCATGATTTCCATCTGGCCCTCCATGCAGGGCGATCAGAATGCCGACCGCGCCGCCATGCTGGAACAGGGGCTGATGCTGGGAAACCGCACGATTTACAATGCCTTCGATCCGGCGGCCCGGGCGCTTTACTGGAAACAGGCCAATGAAGGGCTGTTTTCCAAGGGCGTGGACGCCTGGTGGTGCGACTGCACCGAGCCCTTTGAAAGCGACTGGCGCGGCGCAATCAAGCCGGAGCCTTTTGCACGTACACAGCTCAACACCGACGCCGCAAAGCGCTATCTCGACCCGGCGGCCATCAACTTATACAGCATCCATCACGCCGAAGGCATTTACACGGGCCAGCGCCAGGTGACGGACGAGAAACGCGTCTGCAACCTCACCCGCTCCTCGTATGCCGGACAGCACCGCTATGCCACCATAACCTGGAGCGGCGACGTCAGCGCAAGCTGGGAGACGCTGCGCCGTCATGTCCCCGAAGGATTGAATTTCTGTGCCTCGGGCGAACCCTATTGGTCAACGGATATCGGCGCGTTCTTCACAAACGGTAACTGGGAACCCTGGTTCTTCGGCGGAGACTTCGACCGTGGTATGGACGATTCCGGCTATCGCGAGCTTTTCGTGCGCTGGGCGCAGTATGCCGCTTTCCTGCCCATGATGCGTGCCCACGGAACCGGAACACCCAGAGAAATCTGGCGTCTTGGCGAAAAGGGCGAGCTCTTCTATGACGCCATGGAAGAAACCATTCATCTGCGTTACCGTTTGATCCCCTATCTGTACTCCCTGATGGCACAGACCAACCGTACCGGTGTTCCCATGCTTCGCGTTCCGGCGCTTGTCTATCCTGAGGACGAAGTCCTGCGCCGTACGGATGACCAGATGCTGCTGGGTGATGGTCTGCTTGTGAAGCCTGTCACGCATCCGATGTACTATCTTCCCGAATCTGTGTCCATCGAACAGCCGGACGAAACGGAAACTGTGGTGCTCCCCGCCGGCCATGTCTGGTATGAGCTTGCCACAGGAAAAGCCTTCCGGGGCGGCCAGACGGCAGAGGTGCAGGCGCCGCTTTGCAGCGTACCGGTCTTTGTCCGTGCAGGCACCGTTCTTCCTCTCGGGACTGTTGCGCAGTCTACAAAGGAACAGGCCGGTCTGCCCCTTGAAATCCTTGTTTTCCCCGGCGAAGACGGAGAATTCACCCTGTATGACGACGCAGGCGACGGCTATGGATACGAACGGGGCGAAAGCGCCGCCGTCTCCCTCCGCTGGAAGGATGCCTCCGGCGAGCTTGTGCTCGGAAAACGTACCGGAACTTACCCCGATATGCCGGAAACGCGGATTTTCCGCGTGCACCGCATCGGAAGCGCGCCGCAGAATATCGTGTATGACGGAAACGAAGCCGTTTTCTCACTCTGAGCAGTCCGCATGAGGATCCTGCCCATCTGATGAACAGGAGAGACGCTCTATGATTCTGGATTTTAACCGCTCCTGGCGCACGTTTCCCACGCCGGAGCATGAAATATCGCATCTTCCGCAGCCTTCCCGGGAAGTAGACCTTCCCCATGACGACAACATCCGATATGATACCGCACCGGACAGCCCTTCCAGTCACGCAGGCGCCTACTATCCCGCCTGCTCCACGGAATATGAAAAAACACTGACGCTGACGGAGGACTGGACAGGCAAACGGATCTCCCTCGCCTTTGACGGTGTGTATCACAACGCGCTCGTGCGGGTGAATCAAAAGTTTGCCTGCCGCAGCCACTATGGATATACGGCGTTCTGCTGCGACCTCACGCCGCTGCTGCACAGCGGCGAGAACCTGATTCAGGTTTCTGCGCCGAACGGCGATGTGCCGAATTCCCGCTGGTATACGGGCACCGGTATCTTCCGGGAAGTGCAGCTTCTGGTTCAGGAGCACGTTTTCTTGCCTTACCGCAGCGCGGCGCTGTGCACCGAGCTTGAAGGTCGCACTGCCCGGGTTTCCGCCCGCGTCCCCGTATGCAACGAAACCGCCGCGCCCGCGCGGCGTCAGGTTCGCCTGACCCTGACGGACAACTGCGGCAAAGCTGCGGCACAGGGAACCGTTTGCGTGGACATCCCACAGCACAGCACGGCGGAAGCCGCGCTGACCCTTTCCATACAGGGCGCAAAGCTCTGGTCGGATACAGAGCCGAACCTGTATCAGGCGCAGATTGAATTGCTGCAGGACGATCGCGTGGCGGAAAGCGTCAGTCTGGCTTATGGTCTGCGCTCCCTCTCCTTCACGCCGGAGCAGGGCTTCCTGCTCAACGGAGTTCCCACAAAGCTGCGCGGCGGCTGCATCCATCATGATAACGGCATTTTAGGCGGCGCATCCTATCCCTCTGCGGAGGACAGGAAGATCCGGGCGATGAAGGAATGCGGCTATAACGCCATCCGCTGCGCGCACAACCCTGCCTCGGATGCGCTCCTGCGTGCCTGTGACAAATATGGCATGATGGTCATGGATGAAGCCTTTGATATGTGGCGCGAGCCGAAAATGACATATGACAACAGCCGGTTCTTTGCATATACCTGGCGCACCGATCTGGAATCCATGGTGAGACGCGACAGAAACCACGCCTGCGTGATTCTGTACTCCACAGGAAACGAAATTCCCGAACGCGACGGCCATGCCGACGGCAACCGCATTTCGCGCGAGCTGGCGGACTGTCTGCGTATGCTGGACCCCACGCGCCCGGTCATTCATGCACTGAACAATGTCTCCGCGGACGGAAACGCAAACGGTCTCGTCGCGAATCTGCTGGAGGAGCAGGATTATTTCCTTGCAGCCACCGAAGAATTTGCAAAACCGCTGGACGTGGTCGGTTATAACTATATGCGCGACCGCCTGGAAAAGGATCATGCGGTCTATCCGCAGCGCATTCTGTGCGCAACGGAAACCGTAGGCAGCGATATTTTCCACGGCTGGGACGTGGTGGAACGCTGTCCGTGGGTCATCGGCGACTTTTTGTGGACCGCAGTGGACTATCTGGGCGAGGTTGGCCTTGGCCGCACGGAGGTGGATCACCGCCCCCTGATCCTTGCCGGCTATCCTTTCCGGCTTTCCGGCTGCGGCGATCTGGACATCTGCTGCCGCAGAAAGCCCCGCTCCTATTACCGCGACTGCGTGTGGCACAGATCCACCCGGCCCTATCTGGCCGTGGAGGATCCCGCGCTCTACGACAAAACGGTCTATCCCATGTGGTGGGGCTGGCCTCTTGTACAGGAATATTGGAATTACCCCGGCTGGGAAGGACGGCCCACCCACGTTACCGTTTACAGTACGGCGGACGAAGTGGCGCTTCTCATAAACGGCCGAGAAATCGGCCGCGCGCCTGCCGGAAAGCCGCAGGCCTATCTTGCGCGGTTTGAACTGCCCTATGAAAAGGGCACGCTGACGGCCGTGGAGTACCGGCAGGGGCAGGCCTGTGCCAGTCATTCCATCTGCACGCCCGATGAAAAGCGGGTGATCCGTCTCTCCGGCGCCTGGCCGGGCAGCAGCGAGGACGGTTTGCTGTTTGTGGATGCAGAACTGACCGACGGTCAGGGGCAGCTCATACTGGAAAACGGCCGCACGGTGTCCTTTGAAGTGGAGGGCGGCGCAGAGTTTCTGGCAGCTGGCAGCGGCGCCATCTGCACCACCGCCAACTACACAAGTCCCGTTCAGCCTATGGAGCAGGGGCACGTGCAGCTGGTGCTTCGAAGGAAGCACGGCCAGCCGGAGCCTGTGCTCGTGCGCTGCAAATCGGACGGGCTGCCGGACGCTGTCCTGACTCTTTCGCAAAACACATAAATTTCCCGTTTCTGCCGCCGCAGTCCGTGAACGGCGCGGCGGCAGCGCGGTTTTTACCATCAACTAAAAAAGGAGTGACATTCCATGAAAAGCCTTGGCACCTATTTTCAGAATGACCCCGTGCATCCTCTCGTGTATGGCGAAGTCGAGCTGATCAACCCGCCCCGCCAGCGCCTCCGCGGCGAGGAGGCGAAGGAGGGCGTGCTGGTTCATCCGGTGATCGTGGGCTTCTGCGGTACGGACCACGAACTGATGGTCATGGGCAGCAAGGGTCTGCTGGGGGCAAAATTTCCTCCCGGCACGAACCGCCTGATCAACGGCCATGAGGGCGTTGTGTGGGTTCCTTCGCAGAACCGCTTTGCCATCGTGCTGATCCGCGGCGGCGACAGCATTGATCCCACCCGCTACACCGAGGACGAGAGCTATTTCGAGTATGGCTGCGACCAGGCGGACGGCCTGTTCTGCGACGATATGTACGTCAATCCCGATATGCTTCTGCCGATTCCCGACGGCTATGTGGAAAACGGCAAGTTGGCCCTTTCGTTTGCCAAAAAGATGGTCTTTCCCGATCCCTTTGCCTGCATGCTGTTCCAACTGGAGCGCATGGAGGATCTGGGCAGCGCACACTGGTTCCGCCAGACAGCGCGCCGTCATCACTGCAGCGAAACAGAGGCGCGCGACATCGCTGCCGATGAAATTTTCGCCCGCACGGTGATCTTTGGTCTGGGCACCACGGGGATGTTCATTGGCGACGTCATCCGCCAGGCCCATCCGGACGCGAAGATCGTCTTTGTGGCGCGCAGCAGCGAGGACAGTCCCAAGGTCCGCTTCGCATTGGAGCAGGCAAAGGCGATTTACGTCCGCAATGACTATGCCGACCCGGCCGACTGCGCCAAAGCCATCTGCGAAGCACTGGGCGGACGCGCTACGACGTTCATCGGCGTCAGCGGTGCACAGGTGGAGCACGAAATTGCCTTCCGGCATAAGGTGCTGGGCTGCAACGGCCTGTATAACAGCTTCTCTCTGGGCCCGAAGATTGCTTTCGATACCATGCCCTTTGGCTTTGAAAACCATCTGATCTTCGGTTCCATCAATTTCCGGCAGGATCACATGGAAAAGGCCATTACCATGCTGTCGCAGAGCCGCTACGACCAGATCGTGGAGCTCATTGACCGCGACGAATTTGCCGCGGATCCCATGGGCGCTTATGAAAACAAGATTTACAGCAAGAGCGCACCCATGAAAACCGCCGTTGTCTGGCGCAGGGAACTCATAGATTTTGAAAAATAAGAGGTGTTTACTATGAAAGGTATTTCCATTCAGCGTCCCGGCTGTATTGAGGTTGTGGAGCTGCCCATGCCGGAGCTTCAGGAGGGCGAAGCGCTGCTGAAGGTGCTCTATGGCGGCATCTGCGGCGCAGACGTGGCCAGCTACACGGGCAATCAGCCCTTTACCACATATCCCCGCATCCCCGGCCATGAGTTTTCCGCGCAGATCATTTCCGTTCCCGAAAACGACCGCGGCCTGAAGCCCGGCGACATCGTCACCTGCAATCCTTACTTCAACTGCGGCAGCTGCTATGCCTGCCGGAAGGGTCTTGTAAACGCCTGCGAGGACAACCAGACGATGGGCGTCCAGCGCGACGGCGCATTCTGTGAATACATCGCCATGCCGGTGGAGCGTCTGATCCCCGGCAAGGGCCTCAGTGCAAAGGAACTCGCGCTGATTGAGCCGTTCTCTATTGCCCAGCACGCCATCAGCCGCTGCGAAATCCGCCCCGGCGACAGTCTGATGATCGCCGGCGCAGGGCCCATCGGCCTGTTTGCCCTACTGGCAGCCAAGCTCAAGGGCGCCGTTGTCACCGTGACGGATGTGCTGGAGGGCCGCCTGGAAAAAGCAAAAGAATTCGGTGCCGATCATGTGGTCTGCATGAAGGACGAAAACGCCGACGAGCAGCTTCGTCAAATCAGCGAAATGCACGGCTTTGACGTATGCGTGGAGGCCTGCGGCCTGTCCGCCACGTTCTTGAACTGCATCACCTACGCCTGCCAGGGCGCAAACCTGATTCTCATCGGTAACGGCAAGAAGGAGACAACCTTCCTCCACTCCATCCTGCTGAAAAAGGAACTGAACGTATTCGGCAGCCGGAATGCCTATACCGCCGACTTTGAGGCGTTGATCGACATGGTTGCGGCCGGACGGACGGATATTCTGCGGATGGTCAGTGCGGAATATAAGGCGCAGGACGCTCCCGCCGCCTTTGAGGCACTGGTGCACAACGACGGTTCTCTGGAAAAAGTGCTGCTTCACATGGCAGATCCGTCATAAGGAGGGTTCCGGCATGATTGACGCGCACGTACATCTCTGGCAGCGGCAGCAGGGCCGCGTGAATGGGCTCCCGGTCTATGATCTGGGCGGCGGACGCAGTCAATTCGGCAGCGAAGTGCGCCAGATGCTTCCGGCCTATATGACCGACGGCGTGAATTCCGCCGAACGGCTGCTTGCAAACATGGATTTTGCGCAGGTCGCCGCCGCTGTTGTCACCCAGGAGTATATCGATGGGGCGCAGGATGGGTATCTCCGGCAGGTGCGCGCCCAATATCCGGAGCGTTTCCGGGTCTGCACCCTGTACGAAGAAAAAGAGCTGCCCGATCTCATCGGTATGGACGGCATTAAGATCTGCGGCGGACGTCTGGCCGACCTCGATCTGACGCACCACGCCCCGGTGTTTGAACACGCGGCGAAAGCAGGCTGCTTCCTTGCCATAGACCTGGCGGACGGCGATACGCAGACCGCCTCGCTGAACGAAATGATCTGCCAGTATCCCGAACTGCGCATAGCCATCGGCCATTTCGGCATGGTAACCACCCGCGGCTGGCAGGAACAGATCCGGCTGGCGCGGCACGACAATGTTCGCATCGAAAGCGGCGGCATTACCTGGCTCTATAACAGTGAATTTTATCCCTATCCCTCCGCCGTCCGGGCGATTCTGGAGGCGCGGGACATCTGCGGCATGGAAAAGCTCATGTGGGGGTCCGATTACCCCCGCACCATGACGGCCATCACCTACCGGATGAGCTGGGATTTCATCGAAAAATCACCGCTGCTCACGCCGGAGGAAAAGCAGTGCTTCTTCCACGACAACGCCCACGCGTTTTACCGCTTCGGCGCACTGCCGGAGATGCCGCTGATCCACAGCATGGCGGAATAAGCCCGTACGTACACAAAAAGGAGCGTATACATATGCTGAAAGGAATTTCTCCTCTGATTTCTCCGGAATTGCTGAAAATTCTCAGCGAAATGGGCCATGGTGACGAAATTGTCCTGGCGGACGCCCATTTCCCGGCCATGTCTATGGGAGTTCCGGTCGTCCGCGCGGACGGACTGGGCACCGAGGAGCTTTTGAAGGCAATTCTGCAATTGATTCCGCTGGATCAATATGACAGCCAGCACTTTATCCTCATGGAGGTCACGCCCGGCGACACGGTCAAACCGGTCATTCACGATGCCTACCGCGACATCCTGAAAACGGCCGAGCCGGCCACGGTCCCCGCCTATCTGGAGCGTTTTGCTTACTACGAACGGGCCAAAAAAGCGTATTGCATCGTCGCCACCGGCGAATGTGCCCAGTACGCAAATATTATTCTGAAAAAAGGCGTCGTCGGTATCTGACGCCGCTTACACAGCCCACTTCTGAAGCGCCATGTGAGCAAGCTTGGGGAACCGGCTTGTCGGTCATACGGCGAGAGCAGTTCATTTCCCCCCTGCCCCGTCACTTACGGTTCCGTCTGCGGCGTCCTCCGGCCTCTGCTTGCGTCGGCGCAATCCTATAAAAGCCGAAAAGGTCCTGGAAATCAGGGCCTTTTCGGCTTTTTTTGCGGCCCTGCCGCCGGGAAAGTCCGGAGACGGCAAAAGCCCCGCAGTGACGAAAATCACTGCGGGGCTATGTAAGATATCTTATTCTGTTTTCAGGAGAACGGGAAATTGAAGTTTATCAAATCAACCTAAGGTCATTATGTCCGTGGACTCCGACGCCAACCGATGGCAACAGCGCCAGAACGCCCACAACAACTTTACGGCGACGCTGCCCTATCAACTGGAGCAGATGCGGCAGGTAGGCAAAGAGTATATG
>JAHAYX010000030.1 GCA_018384365.1 Clostridiaceae bacterium | reverse complement strand
TCTCGCTCGCCCGTCTTGGGGACCCCGCAAAGCCGGACGGCTTTGTGGGGAGAGGAGAAGCAGCGTAGTGATTGAGCTTTCGTGCTTGCACGGAAGCGAAAGATACGCAGCTTGCTTCGACGAGGTCGTCGCGCGCGCCGTGCGCGTTTCCCAACCTGCGGTGTTGTCCGCGTTGCTGGCTATTCAGTTGTTTGGGATTTGAGTTCCCCACCTCCCTTTTTCCCCTAACGAGCACCAAAAGGAGCGCTGCGGCAATTCTCGGCCGCAGCGCTCCTTCATTACGTTTTATGGTGCGCTTTGGAATATTCTGTTGTCGGCAGGATTTCCTGTCACGATTCATATGATAGCATTAGAACAAACGTTTGTCAATAGCGCATTTGAGTAACTTTTTGATATTGGAACGAAACGGCTAACGATTATTCTTCAAATGGGGCACGGCCCAAGGAAGGTATTCCAATAGAAAGAAGGGGCGGCCAAGCCGCCTCTTCCGGGTTTTGCGATGTGATGTTCCAGCAAGCTGCGTATGCCGCAAGCGCAACGATGAATCATCACGATTTACTTTTTCATTAACTCGCAGAAGCGCATGAGGATCGTGGCGACCTCGGCGCGGGAGGCGTTCGCCTGCGGGCGCAGCTGGCCGTTCGAACCCTGAATCAGGCCTTGACCGACGGCCCACTGCATCGCGGAGACGGCCCACGCACTGATGTCGGAAGCGTCCGTAAACTGCGTCAGATTCTCAGAGAGCGTGACCGCTTCGAGGCCGTTTTTGACCGCATAGCGGAACAGCATTGCGACGAGCTGTTCGCGCGTGATCGCGCCGGTCATATTCGTGCCGTCGGAGATTTCGTACTCCATCGCCCAGCGCTGACCAGCGGCGAACCACGGCGTGCCGCTGGTGTTCTTGCCGTCGAGGCGGGCGAGAATCGTGACGATCATGCCGCGCGTGGTATCCGCGTTCGGGGAGAACTTGTCCTCGCCCGTGCCGTTCATGAGACCCTTGTCGACCACATAGTTGACGGCGGATGCGTACCATGCGTTGCCGGAAACGTCTGCAAATCTGGTCTTACCGGCGTCGGGGTTGAACGGATTCTTCGCGGGTTCGCCCGCAGGAATGACCGGGATCGGCGTGTATTTGCCGCAGACCGGGCAGGTCGTGCCCGCGGTGTGCGCTTCGCCGCACGGAGTCTTGCAGACCTTGCAGATACCGAAATGGTAGCTGCTGCTTTTTCATGCGAGAAAGGAGAGTTTATGAGTAGGGAACCGTTTGAAGGATTCTCCCGCGGCCATGGGCGAATGCTATTGCTCGCAGCTTTTCAAGCTGGAGCAGGCATTGGCAGAGCTGCCGCCGGAGGAACGGTATGAAAAGCGGCTAGAACAGGAGAAACCTGTTTTAGACGCGCTGTTGTCATGGGCAAATGGGATGCAGGCGAAGACCGCGCCGAAATCCGCGCTGGGAAAGGCGATCCATTCCCTGCGGGAGCAGTGGCCGTACCTGACGAGGTATCTGGAGGATGGGCGTCTGGAGCTGAGCAACAACCGTGCCGAGCGCAGCATCAAGCCCTTTGTGATGGGCAGGAAAAACTGGCTGTTTGCCAATACGCCGGGCGGCGCACAGGCCAGCAGCGTGATCTACAGCTTGATTGAAACGGCGAAGGCGAACGGCTTAGATCCGTACCGATACTTGCTGTGGATCCTGCAGACTGCGCCGCAGCTGAGCGAAACTAACAAAGCATGGGCTGAAAGCCTGCTTCCCGCAAATGCCCCGGAAGAATGCTATATGCCTCATAAATAAAAGACCGCCATCCCAGTGAGCAACAGTCTCCTTGAGATGGCGGCCTTTTATACGCGGGGAGGTTTGACGCTTACGGAAAGGGAGAGATCATGGAGGATAGCGAGGACTTTTAAGTCCTCGCTATTACAACGATGGTCAGCTCATTTGTGGCAGAATGGTATGGCCGAAGCGCGGAGCGGCATCATGAATGAAGGGTGATGTCGCTCGAAATTATACGCAATGAAATAAGCGCGGTTCAGCAGGAATTGCTATTGAAGTTGGAAATAAAATCAATCGCCATGCTAGAATATGCACCAAAACAAGATTCCGAGGCCTGCTGAAAACAGGATCATCAGAATTGGCGATGGAGCTGTTTTTCTGATTTTTTTACAAATCAGATGCGTTGCTCCGAGCATGGCAAATACTGCGATAGAGCGCAAATCGGGCGCAAATCCGGCTTGTAAATCTGTGAGGCCAAACAGTGTAGACAGCGCCATGCTGAGCGCGGTCGCAAGGATCATCGCTACAACGCACGGACGAACTCCCGATAGAAAGGCGTTGACGGGTGCATATTTTATCAGATTCTTTAGTGCGGATGCAATTAAGAGAATAATCAAAAATGACGGCAACACCACGCCCAGCGTTGCAGCAAATGAACCGAGGATTCCGCCCTGTGTTGAGCCGATAAAGGTTGCCATATTCACGGCAAGGGGCCCCGGTGTGGATTCAGATACGGCAATAAAATTCAGAAACTCGTTCTCTGTCAGCCAGCCGTTGGAAAGCACCGTTTCGCGTACCAGCGAAACCATTCCATAGCCGCCGCCGAAAGACAAGGCACCGATCATCAAAAAGTTCAGAAAGAGACGCAGGTATATCATGACGTTTTCCCATGTCCTTTCCGGATTTTTCGCAGAAAGAAAACAACAAGCCCGACCGCGCCGCAGATCAGGATGTAAAACACAGAGGAAAACGAAACTGCTGTGATCGAGCAGCAGAGCATGGAAGCCATGACCAACGTGAGAAGCGTCAAGTTTAGTGTGTTTTTGTCAATACTTTTAAGCATTTTCAGCCCTGCGGTAAGGATCAGATAGATCACACATACCTGAATCCCGCGGAATGCGCAGGAAACCCAGCGCAAACTGAGAAACTGATCAAAGAACAGTGAGATACCATAAATTACAAAGAAAGATGGAATGCAGACAGCAAGTGTGGACATGGCTGCACCCGCAAATCCTGCAATTTTGTAACCAATGTAAGTTGCACTGTTGATGGCGACTGGTCCTGGCGTGGATTCGGCTACCGCAACCATGTCCAGAAACTCGCTTTTTTCAAGCCATTTTTTCTTTTCAACGAACTCATTTTCAAGCAGCGCAATCATAGCGTATCCGCCGCCAAAGGTGAACACACCGATTTTTAAGAATGTGATAAATAAAGAGCAAATTAGTTTCATGCCTGTATATCCTGCCTTCTGCGAATAATACCTACAAGTAAAACACCCAATAGAATCAGGCAGCCAGACAACACCTGCGACACGCGGACACCTGGCATCAGATAGAGACTGTCAGTACGAAGTCCCTCTACAAAGCAGCGTATCACGCCATAGCCGATCATGTAAAACGGAAGCAGATATCCCTTTTTTTCTGAAATGCGGATAGGAGATCAGCATGACAATCAGCAGCAGTGTATTCAGTGCAGATTCGTAGAAGAACGTCGCCTGGTGCCACTGCCCGAGTTCCTCTATGTAAACACCATACGGAAAGAATT
>JAHAYX010000013.1 GCA_018384365.1 Clostridiaceae bacterium | reverse complement strand
ATGCCACTTCCGCATGAAGTCAGTCTTAACGGTGCTGCTTGTGGTTTCGTAGTCTTCGATTGTCCTGTTTTCCCAGATAGCATCAATCACGGGCTGCCATTCCTGTTCTGCAACCACCATATCGGTGACATTGCCGATCAGATTGCTGAACTGCTGATAGGTCAGCCATGGCACTTCCACGCCCTGCGGGATATTGTAAAGGTTTTGGAAGCCAAGCCCATTCTGCTCAAACTTCATTCGGATGTAGGGGATAATGCTGTACGACAAACGCCACAAGGGGAAATATCCTGCGTACTGCGTCCAGTTACCGGGGATGTCACGATAATTGCCCTTGCTGTCTTTGACTTGGAAAAACTGCCATGCGCACCATGCGTAGCAATCCCACACAAGCAGCTTAAACATATCGTCACATACGACACAGTCATACTTGTCCGTCCGTAGCACCTCATAGGGGCAGCGAGGCAGCTCATAGGCGGGTTTCCACTTTTCTGCAAGCTCCCTCGGCAGACTATAAAACAGGGTCAGCCATGATTTATCGCTGTCCTGCGGTATTTCGATGATCTCACCGGGCAGTACCACAATGAAACCTTTCGGGCTTTTCCGCTTTTCCATAAGCGTCACCTCCAATCGTTTTGAAATAGCCCTCTACTATATATGGCATGAGAAAGGATGAATTGTTCCAATGTTTCCAAAATTTTTTGAGATTTTTTGAAAAAATCTCGGTATGGAAAGGATAGAAAAGATATGAGTTAATTATACTCGAAAAATGTGAATAAATCTATTGCTTACACGCATGGGCAAAAAAATAACGGGTACTCGGCTTGCACCGAATACCCGTTATCTCGTATACCAACCCCGTCTGACAGATGCCATAGTCGTAATTTCTTGAATTACTTTCTTATGAGCACCCGTGTAAGGATGCGGGACTCTTTTTTTCAACAGTTTCTCTTCAAAGAACGGGAGGCAGAATGGGGCTGCAGAACTTTTCAATGGTGCGTGCGGCTGCATAAAGCCGCGTTTCCTCTGCTCCATAGAGAATGATACCGCGCGGAAGTCCGTCTGCACCCATAGCCAGCGGAAGGGCCAGTGAGGGCAGACCGGTGAAGTGCATGATGTTGGTTGGCCCGGTCATGACGCAGGCATCAAAATTCCGAAGCTCGGCCAGAATTTGCGCACGCAGACTTTCGCGCTGCGCCAAAGCCTCCTGATAAGCGCTGTGGAGTGCAGGATCAGGTACCTTTGCGGCTTCCTCCAAATAGGTAATACCATAGGGCATGCAGGCAGGGTGTTCCCTGTAAAAAGCAATGATTTCCGGCAGCGTTTTCCGCGCGGCGTCGGTGCCGTTCAGATACGCTTCCAGATCCCGACGGAACTCACAGGTCATGACGGTTTTCAGATACGGCGTGTAAGGCTGATTGACCTCCGCAAATTGTGCGCCGGATGCACGCAGGGCGTCAAACAGCGTTTCATACAGTGCCAGCTGAGCAGCCGATACCATATCACGGTTTGCCAGGTTCACGGCTATGCGCAGTGTATCGGGCCGGGCGGGCTCCGATTTGGCAAAAGGCGTACTTCGCATGGCAGAATACAAAAGCAGCGCATCGTCAAAAGTACGCGCCATCGGTGCGGCGCTGTCCAGCGTACGGGCGATGGGAAGGATCCCCTCCCCGTCCAGTGCGCCATGCGGCGGCTTCAAGCCCGCAAGGCCATGGACGGTGGCACAGGCAACGACGGAAAAGGAAGTATCCGTTCCAAGCGCTGCCGCGCAGAGATCTGCGGAAACCGCAACGGCCGAACCGGAGCTGGAACCGCTGGGACTGGCGGCGGCATCATAGGCATGGCGGACTTGCCCTCCCCGGCTGCTGAAACCGCCGGGCATATTTTCGGTCGTATAGTTTGCAAACTCGGTCAGATTCGTCTTTCCCAGTATAATCGCGCCATTCCTGCGCAGGTTTGCGACTACTGGAGCATCGGCCGCGGCAATGTGATCGGAGAGCGCCATGCTCCCGGCTGTGGTGTGCAGGCCGGCAACGTCAATGTTGTCCTTAATGAGGATGGGAATGCCAAAAAGCGGCAGATCGTGCGTGTGCGCTGAGGCGTCCAGCCTGCGCGCATCGTCCAGTGCCGCGGGGTTTCGCTCTGCCACGGCGTGCAAAACGGGATTGTACTGCTCGATGCGCGAGAGATAATACCGGGTCAGTTCCTCTGCGGTGATTTCGCGCCCCCGGAGCAGCCTTTGAAGGACGGTGGCCGATGTGTACGGCCTTAGTTTCCTGTTTGGCATGAATCTACCTCCTGCATTTTTGTTTCGTGGAAAAAAACAGACTGCTTTTGAAAAGCAGTCTGTTTTGGTTTCTTATTTGGTTGCGTAGTTATTGAAGTAGTTCTGAACAAGCACAATGGGCGTGCCCTTGTCACCGCTGCCGCTGGTCAGATCGCAGAGCGAGCCGATCAGATCGGTTAAACGGCGTGGCGTTGTACCTTCAGAGGTCATCTTGCCGACCAGATTACCTTCCTTTTCACGGATGCGCTGACGAATGGCCTCTTCCAGCGCTTCACCAGAAAGATCGGCAAAGTCATTGTCCGCCAGGAACTTCAGCTTGACTTCGTTCGGCAGGCCAATCAGCCCGCTCGTGTATCCCGCGCCGACAACCGGATCAGCCAGCTCCCAGATCTTACCGACCGGATCCTTGAAGGCGCCATCACCATAAACCATGGCTTCAATCAGCACGCCGGTACGGGCCTGAATCTCCTTCTGAATCCCCTCGGCCACAGCCTGTGCGTTCTTCGGGAAGAGTTTGACCGTGTTCTCCGTAGCTTTGTTGGAACCCAGAAGGCCATATTGTGCATTATAGCCGCTGCCATTTACGGACGCGCTCAAAATATCGCAGAGGGTATAGACTTTTTCTGCACCGGCGGCTTTCACGCGGCGGCGGGAACGCTCTCTCGTATGAATATCGCAGCAGAGCACATTCTTGGTATAGGGCAGGATCGCTTCTGCGTGGTTCGCAAATATGATCTCTGCTTCCGCGCCCTCTTCTTCAATCAGCTTTGCATAGTAATCCACATAATCCATGCCTGTGAAGGGATGCTTTTCATAGCCGAAGGCTTTGCGGTATTGCTCGACCGAAAGCACGTCGGTATAAGGATTGATGCCGGATGCATCTAAAACGTCCTCGTCGAAAAGATGGTTGCCGACCTCGTCTGCCGGATAGCTCAGCATCAGAACAATCTTCTTGGCGCCTCTTGCAATGCCGCGCAGGCAGATTGCAAAGCGGTTGCGGCTCTGGATCGGGAAAATGACGCCGACGGTCTCACCGCCGAATTTCGCCCGGATGTCCGCCGCTATGTCATCCGTCGAAGCATAGTTGCCGTCCGCACGGGCAACAACGGCTTCCGTCACAGCGATGACATCGCGCTCGTGCAGTTCGAAGCCATCCTCCTTTGCCGCAGACAAGACAGAATCCGCGACGATTTTGACGATATCGTCCCCCTGCCGTATAATGGGCGCTTTAATGCCTCTTGAAATCGTACCTGCCATATCACAGTACCTCCTGATCAGTTTCTTCCGCATGAGAAAACGGCCGGACGTTCACGGCCGGGGCCGGCAAAACAAATCTCTCTTGCCAACTCAAATATTGTATCAGTTTTCGGCTGGACTTGTCAATCATTATTCCGGGATATCCGGAAAAATCTCGGGAAATCCGGTGTGGACAGCCGAAAAAGTTGCAACGCGCCCGGCAATATGTTAGACTAAAGAAAAGTCTTGCAAGGGGGAAATATGCAAATTCGCGCTTATCGTCCGGAGGATTGCACTGAACTGGCTGAACTGTTTTATCATACAGTGCATACGGTCAATGCGAAGGATTACACTGCGCAGGAATTGGAGGCATGGGCTTGCGGAACGGTGGATCTGGAAGCCTGGAACAGTTCCTTTTTGGCACACACAACGTTGGTTGCGGAAGCTGACGGGCGATTGGTGGGTTTTGGCGATATGGACGCATCCGGTTATTTGGACCGGCTCTATATCCACGCAGATTATCAGGGACAGGGTATTGCCACTGCAATATGTGACCGGCTGGAGTCCGCTGTTACCGCCGAACGCTTTTGCACACAGGCCTCTGTTACAGCCAGGCCGTTTTTTGAAAAACGCGGGTATCGCGTGCGGCGGTCACAACATGTGGAGCGCCGAGGTGTCCTTCTGAAAAACTATCTTATGGAGAAAACCGGAAAAGTATGATGCCGCTTACCAAAGATTCCGGAGATGCAGTCCTGCGAAATTCATGTAATCTTAAAGAAAAACTGCTTTTGAATATGGTATAATCCAAAAAGACGGAGTCTGTTTCCGATAAGCGAGACTGGCAGAACGATCAAAGGGAGGTGAAGTCGTGTCTTCGTTATGTTTCCTGTCTGCTGGACAGGTTTCAGAGAATATTGCCGCCGCGATGACCAGGTATCCGCAGATTTTCACATATATCACTTGTTTTATTCGCTATGCACTGGTTGTGCTTGCGCTTTTTGTTGTGGTCAGCTGCGGAATTTCTCTGCTTCGCGGAAAACACGATAAAGAATTATGGGGATATATTTCCATGCCGGACGGAACGCGCCAGGCAATTGAACATTGGGAAAACGTGATCGGACGCTCCAAACGGAGCGATATTGTGTTGAATTTCCCAAGCGTTTCGCGCAGTCATGCGGTTTTGATGCGCGACAGCAACGGCGCCTGGTCAGTCACAGACCTGCGTTCCAAAACCGGCACGCAGGTCAACCGAAAGGCGATTACGGGCACGTCCCCGGTCAAATCCGGCGATTTGATTTCGGCAGGCGGCGTGCAGATGGTTTTGCTTCCGGCCCCTGCCAAGGAACAGGAAGAAGTTCGCCGCCACAGAATCCGCCCCGGGTTTTGGGTAAATCCGGCTTTGATCCTGTTCTGGCTGACGGAATTTCAGATTTTTGCCTGTATCCAGCTTATGATTGCCAAATACGACAGCTTTACCTGGGCCATTCCGGGCGTATTTCTGGCGCTGATCGTTGTCATGTGGGTGTGGTATCTGGTATTCCGCGCTTTGCGCCGCCGTGGTTTTGAAATTGATACGCTGGCCTTTTTCCTTTCTACGCTTGGCCTTATCGTTACGGTCTCCTCCCATCCCTCCGGTTTAATGAAGCAGTTTTGTGCCATGCTGATCGGCCTTTTGGTGTTCATTTCCCTTGGATGGTATCTGCGTGACCTGGAGCGCGTGAAAAAACTGCGCTGGCCGGCAGCAATTGCGACAATTGTGCTGCTGGCGGTGACGCTGGTATTCGGTAAAACCCTTTACGGGGCGAAAAACTGGATCAACATCGGCGGACTGTCCCTGCAGCTCTCCGAACTTGCAAAGGTGACGTTCATTCTAGCCGGCGCCGCAACGCTGGAGCGTTTGTTTGCACGCCGGAATATGGCGCTTTTTATTGTGCTGGCCGGAATGTGCGTGATTGTGCTGGCCCTGCAGGGAGATTATGGCACAGCCTTAATCTTTTTCGTGACCTTTTTGGTCATTGCTTTCCTGCGCTCCGGGGATCTGGCTTCGGTTTCGTTTATCGCGGCCGCGGCCGTGTTCGGCGGTTTTTTGGTGATCCGCGCAAAGCCCTACATTGCAAATCGCTTTGCCGCATGGCGTCATGTGTGGGAATATTCCTCGGGCCTGGGATATCAGCAGACGCGCACCATGGCTGCCGCTGCGAGCGGCGGACTTTTTGGCCTTGGCGCGGGCGAGGGCTGGCTGAAGAATATCGGCGCGGCAAGTACGGATCTGGTGTTTGGCATCCTGTGTGAAGAAATGGGGCTGCTTCTGGCACTGATGGCTGTAAGCGCCGTTTTGATTCTTGCGGTATTCACTTTTAAATCGGCTTCTGCCGCCCGTTCCTCCTATTATGTCATTGCGGCCTGTGCAGCCGCCTGTCTGATGGTGTTCCAGATGTCTCTGAATGTATTTGGCTCCGTAGATATTTTGCCGCTGACCGGCGTAACATTCCCCTTTGTATCCACCGGCGGCTCCAGTATGGTTGCCTGCTGGGCGCTGCTGGCATTTTTCAAGGCGGCGGACACGCGCCAGAACGCCAGTTTTGCCATCCGCTTGGAGCGGAAAAGGAAGGGCGGTGACGCGGCTTGAACAGAGTGAAAACCAGAACGATCACCGCATTGGTACTGGTGGCCGCCATGCTGGCGGGATTGCTGTTTTATGTGTTTACCTATCTGCAAAACGGCGCGGAGTGGGCCTCTTTTCAGGCAAACCGGAACGTTTATACGAACGGACTGGTGCTGACCGGCAGCGTTGTGGACCGGAACGGTACGGTTTTAACTTCTGCCCGGGACGGAAGCCGCTGGTATCACGCAGATGACGAAATCCGAAAGGCTACGCTGCACGTGGTGGGCGATCGTTCCGGAAATATTGGAACATCGGTATTGAACCGGTATTCTTCGCAGCTGATTGGTTATGATCCGATAAATGGTGTGTATTCCCTTTCCGACCGCGGCGGCACGGTACAGCTTTCCATTGATGCGGAAGTCAGCCGTGTTGCGTTGGAGGCCCTGAATGGGGCCAGCGGAACCATTGCGGTTTATAATTACAAGACGGGGGAAATTCTTTGTATGGTCAGCTCCCCGACCTTTGATCCGGATCATGAGCCGGATCTCTCCTCGGATACAGCCGGTTATGAAGGCGTTTATCTGAACCGTGCGGTATCCTCCACCTTTACGCCGGGGTCTATTTTCAAACTCGTCACGGCCGCTGCCGCAATTGAGAATATCGAGGGGCTTTTTGATATGCGTTTCGATTGCCCCGGCTCCATCGAAGTGGATGGAAAAACCATCAATTGTCACAGCACACACGGCTCGCTTTCTTTGGGAAATGCGCTGGCTGTTTCCTGCAACTGCGCGTTTGCAGAAATAGCCATGATGCTGGGCAGCGATACGCTGGCACAGTATGCGAAGGTCTACGGCCTGACAGAGTCCTTTTCTATGGACAGTATTGCGGCCGCCGCGGGAAACTATGACCTGCATGAGGACGACAGCTGGGAACTTGCCTGGTCCGGCATCGGTCAGTCCACTGATCTGGTCAATCCCCTCGCCTTCCTGCGCCTGATGGGCGCCTACGCCAATGAAGGCGTGGCTGTGACGCCGCGCTTTGTGCTTTCGGTCACCGGGGCTTCCGGGATCCGAACAACGATCACGCCCCAGACCTCCGAACGTCTGGTGAACGCAAAAACGGCAAATGCCATGCGTGAATTGATGGCCTATAACGTCACGGCGAACTACGGAACGGCTAATTATCCCGGTCTGGACCTCTGCGCAAAGTCCGGAACGGCCGAAGTCGGAGGCGATGCACAGCCGCACGCCTGGTTTGCGGGCTTTTTGCGCAACGAAGATGCGCCGCTTGCCTTTGTTGTGCTGATTGAAAACGGCGGATCAGGCTCCAAAGTGGCGGGTGCTGCCGCCAATCGGGTGCTGCAGGCGGCTGTTGCCGCTGTTCGCGGCTCATGAGTAAGTTTTGACAGATACTGTGTATCAAAGAACAGAAACGCAGATCATACGGAGGATTTTTATGGGAAAGACAGCAACGGGGATCATCAGACTGACGAACCGGATTTTTCCGAAGGTGGTGCACCCCTTTAATCTGCAAAACGACAGCCAGAAGACCTATGCCATGTGGCAGTTTGAAAAGGGAGAGGATACTATTCGCCTGTTTTTGGACCGATATTCCCTGGATGACCTTTTTCGGGATAAACGGGTTCTGGATCTGGGCTGCGGAGCGGCCGGCAAGAGCTTATATTATGTGACGCAGGGCGCGAAAAAAGTGACAGGCGTGGAGATTGTTTCCCATTATCAGGCGGAAGCCGAGGCACTGGCCGAACAGCTTGGCCTGTCCGACCGTTTTGAGTTTGTCAGCGCAAGCGCACTGGATCTCCCCTTCCCGGACGGGTCGTTTGACACAGTGATCATGAACGATTTTATGGAGCATATCAGCGATCCGGAGGGAGTATTGCGGGAAAGTATGCGGCTTCTGGCGCCGGGCGGACGTATTTTCATCAATTTTCCGCCTTATTACCATCCGTATGGCGCACACCTTTCCGATGTAATCAATATGCCGTGGGTCCATCTTTTCTTCACGGAGCATATGCTGGTAGACGCTTACCGCGATCTGGTGCACGGTCTGCCGGATGAACAGGAGCGGCTGGATCTGCGCCTTGCGAAAGATCAAAACGGTAATGAATACTTTGGCTACATCAACCACATGACTCTGAAGCGGTTTGGACGGATTCTGTCTGCGCTTCAGATCACACCGGAATATTATGCGGAAATTCCCCTGCGCAGCATTGTGCGTCCGCTGGCAAAACTCCCGCTGACACGGGAATTGTTCGTGAAAATGGCTGTGTGTGTTATCGCAAAATAATAAAACCCGCTTTCTGAAAGAAGAAAGCGGGTTCTTTTATGGAATTTTCAGGCGTATAACCGTGGCGGAATTGTGATTTGCAGTTGACGGGACAGGAAATGTATGGTATGATGATTATGTAAAATAAATAGTTTTCTCCGATAACAGGAATGTTTTATGTGCAGAATACATAATAATTGTTGAGGCATGCGACGAACAAAGTCTTCGCGTGATGCGGGAACCGTCGCGCTGTGTGAGAGGAGGAACACGTATGAGTCAGAGCAATGTTTTTTATGCAGACATTCTGTCGCTGGGGGTCACGCAGCTCTATCTGAGCAGTCGAAAGGTCGATGCTGTGCTGCAGTGGTTTCACCCTGCGAACATGGATACCTATGCGCCTCTCCCCGTCTATGACTTTGGCGATGGACTGCACCTGACTGACGGGCACTCACGCGCCTATGTGGCATATCGGATGGGACTACAGTCGATTCCTGTTATACTGGACCACAGCGAGCTTGTGACAGGTGAAGTGGGGCAAAAGCTATACCGCGCCGATGTGGAATGGGCAAAACGGTATGGCATCCGGAATGTCTCGGATCTTTCCTGCCGTATAGTGACGGACGCAGAGTATAACCGGCTGTGGAAGCGCCGGTGTGACCGCTCGTATGATTTGCTGACCCGTCCGCAGGAAGCGGCGCTCCGTCTTTTACAGTATGAAGGCCGCGATGTATTCCTGTATGGCGCAGATCATTCGGCCTCCATATTTTACTATGAAGATGCGTCCGGAGGTCTGTATGTGCTGAAAGACGGCAATTTACAACCGGAATAACAGAGTGCTCCCGACGGAATTCATACCGTCGGGAGCTTTTGTCAGAATTCTTTTTTTTTGTAAATTCGTATGGAGAGAAAAACAGAAAGCACCAGGATGAGAATGACCGCAAACGGCGCGACGATTTCCAGTTTGCTGAGTATTGCCGGAGCCGGTGCAGAGAAATTCAGATTTGAGAGCAGAAGTGACAAAAATGATGGCGCCAGAACAATCGCCATCATGACGATGCGACCTTTTTCCACGCCGAATTTGAAGAAAACCGGCAAAATTATGGAGGAAAGTGCAAGGCTGGCCAGAGAAATTGTCAGGCACTCCGTCAGGCTTTCGTGGAAAGCATGTGTCATGGAAAAAGCAAGCAGAAAAGTCAGGAGAAAGGCCAGGACTGTGAAAACAAAGACCAGTAGATACTTTGAGAGGACGATGTCGCGGCCGGAAACCGGCATGGTCAGCGCATAGCGGTCCCATTTGGCCTTATCGTCATATGCAAATGCCGTGGTGGAAACCAGAATCGTGAATACCACCATATACATGGCAAAAAAACTATTGTCCTGCTGCAGGATACTGATTCCAATAAACAAAACAGCAATGACCAGGAATATTTTTGCTTGCTGCTTCAGATTGATGACATCCTTTAAAAACAATCCGATCATATCTGATGCTCCTTCACATAATAAAGCATAATCTCTTCCAACGACGCTGGATCCGAGGCGATATCTCTGGGTATTTTGTGTCTCAGAACGAGTGCATCCACGCCAAAGGTGTTTTGCCGTGCGCCGATGACCGCGTCTGCCGCAAGCGCCGAAAATTGTTCCTTGGTGCAGTGCGCAATTGCGTATTGTTCGAGAAGCACATCTTTTTCTTCGCAGAGCAGAATCTGTCCCTTGTGGATAAAGGTGATATAATCGCAGATCTTCTCCAGATCACTGATGATGTGCGAGGAGATAAAAATGCTGTTGCGTTCGTCCTGAATGAACTCCAAAAAGACGTCGAGAATTTCATCCCGGACTACGGGATCCAGCCCGCTCGTTGCTTCGTCCAGAATCAACAAACGGCTGTTGTGGGAGAGCGCGACAGCAATGGAAAGTTTCATTTTCATGCCGCGGGAATACTCACGTATCACTTTCTTCTCCGGGATATCGAATTTATTGCAGTATCTGAAAAACCGCTCGCTGCTCCAGGTCTGATAGCAGTTTTTTAAAATCAAATCAACGTTTTTTAAGGACAAATTATCCGGGAAGCTGCTTTCATCCATGACCACGCCAATTTGCTCTTTCAATGCCGGATTCCTGCTGCTGAGAGTTTGACCGAGTATGGAAATCTCTCCCCCATCCCGCCTGATCAGATTGAGAATCAGCTTGATGGTTGTGCTTTTGCCTGCGCCATTTTCCCCGATAAAACCCATGATGCAGCCGGACGGCAGGGTGAGATTGACCGGACCCAGCGAAAACCCGTCATACTGCTTGGTCAGATTGTGTAATTCGAGTGCGTTCACTCACGACTCCTCCTTATAAAACAATTCCAGCATTTCCTGAAGATCCGAAAGCGTCAGACCACAGCCGCCTGACAGAGCCACTGCCTCCTGCAGCAGCTCTTCTATTTTTCGCAGGTGCTCCTCCCGGATGAACTCCAGATTCTTTCCCGCAACAAAACTGCCCTTTCCGGGAATGGATACGATAAAACCGTCGCGTTCCAGTTCTTCATAGGCACGTTTTGTGGTGATGACGCTGATGCGAAGCTCTTTTGCGAGCAGCCGCATGGAAGGCAGCGCGTCTCCTTCCTGTAATTCGCCGGAAATGATTTTTGATTTGATCTGCGAACTGATCTGATCATAAATCGGCTGTCCGCTTGCATTGCTGATGAGTATATTCATGGAGGCCCCCTTGAATATATTGTATATATTAA
>JAHAYX010000027.1 GCA_018384365.1 Clostridiaceae bacterium | reverse complement strand
ATTGCAGCCAAACAGACGCGCCAGCACAGGGCCGATCTGCGATTTTCCCTCGCCGCCCTCGCCCTTGAGGATCATCATGCGCTGCCCTTTGGTGCTGGGAACGAGGCAATAGCCGATATACTCCTGAAAGGTTGGAATGTCCTCCGGGTAAAGTAGGTCGGAAAGAAACCGCAGCCAGACAACCGGCTTTCCCGCCTGCGGATTGTAGGCAATAGGAAACCGGCTGCGCACGATCTCAGCCCGCCCCGCAAGAAAGCTGCCATCGATGCGGAGCGTCCCGTTCTGCACATGAATTTCATCTTGCTTTTGTGGAAAGCTCTCCGTGTGAGCCGCCAGCTTCATGATCTCCACGATATTGGAAATGGTGCGCGGAATGTTCTTTGCAGCACAGCACTCCAGCTCGGCATAGATTTTCTCTTTCAGCAGCAGCGGGTCTGTCAGCCGTCCGTCCGATGTGAAAAATGCGTTGTCCGCATAGATGAGCTTGTTCTTTGACAGAAATTCCCGGCAAAAAGCCGCCTCATTGATGTCTTTGCCATCGAACCATGCTGGAATATCCAGCCCGGCATACTTCTTGTTCACGCTGCATCCCTCCCATTGATTTTTTCCTTGAGCTTGTCCAACCGACCATCTGCAAACAGATAACTGACCACTTCGGCGCGTTCATAGGAATCCCCGAAAGCAAGAATATCCAAGTAATATTCCGCCTCGTCCAGCTTGTGACAGGCTTCCTCAAATCGTTCATCCGGTGCTTCTGCTGGTGATTGCGGCGCATACTGTACCTTCCAGCTCCGCAGGACGCGGGCGTAATCGGACAAAACAGAAAAGCACAGCCGCTCGTTTTCTATGAGCTGCTGTGCTTCTGTTCGGATGCGCTTTGCGTGGAGCGCCGCTGCGCTGGGCGGCTTCTCCGGTGTGAGGTGAAAGTCTGCGGCCAACTGCTGCGCCGCCTCATAGAGCGGCAAGCCGAACAGCTTTGCGGCAAAGTCAATCACATCTCCATGTTCCCCGCAGCCAAAGCAATGGTAGTGGTCGTCCGCCACATACAGGCTGGGATGCCGGTCATTGTGGAACGGGCAAAGAGCCATGCCGTAATGGTTGACCTCCACGCCGTACCGCTCCGCCGCCTTCCGGCAGCTTACGCCATATTTGACGTTCTGAAAGCAATTCATGCGTTATCCTCCGTAAAATAGATTTGAGCGGCGGCTTTCGCACCTCTCTGTCTGTTTTATGTTCGGATTCGTAAAAAACAGGCGGATGGCATGACAACTTCATTTCAAAAAACATGACAGGTCTTTTCATGTTCATATTTGCATGGTATAATTAAAAAAACGTGACAGGAGGAAGCGCATGGCTGCACCAATCATTGACCACAATCTGCTGACGCTGGACTACTGGCAGGACAGCGTGACCTACGAGGGCAAAACCGTACCCGGCGGCACCATTGGCTGTGAAGCTCTGAACATCCCGGATACGCTGAGGGAAAAGCTGGCACAGGCAAGTATTCCCTTGCAGAAGATCGTCGCGGCAATCAAAGAGAACAATCTGACTGCCGAGTTGCTTCGTCCTGCCAAGGGCAGTGTTCTGCATATGATACAGCTTGCGAAGGATACACTGCCGTTTTCCCGTGCCGACGCTGCTTATTACAACGGGCGTGTGGAGCATATCTTCTCGGAGGAAGGGATTCAGAATACCCTTGCCTATGTGCAGGCTGCCGCCGTGGTTGGGCTGCTGGCCACCTTCAACGAACAGTTCAGGCAGGGCGTTGGCATAACGAAGATCATCACCCTTGCGGAGGAGCTCCCTGCCACCATTCGCAACTACAAAAGCGGTATGACGGCGTTTGCAGACGAGCTGCATAAGGGGAAGCGGACTCCGGACGGCTATGCGCAGGTATTTGGCAGGATATTCTCCGGACAGCCGAAGCTGTCGCTGGATGACAAGTCATGGCAGGCATTTTCCAACACAACAATTCAATATGTGTCTGCCGTCCGCTCCGCTCAAGACGCGCCGCAGCTCATGCGCCGGATGCACTATATGTCTTTCGTATCTATGTTCCGCTCCGATCTGTACGAGGGTCTATGCGTCGGACACGCGCCGAGGAAATGCGCCGTCTGCGGAAAATGGTTTCTGACCACTGACGCAAGATATGCCAAGTACTGTGACGGTCTGGCTCCCGGAGACAAACGCGGGCGCACCTGCCGTCAAGTCGGGAATCTTCGTGGACGGGAGCAGCGGGAGCTTGCCGCAGATCATCCCATCAAGAAAATCTATACAAAGCGGTTCAACACGATCACGCAGTATCTTGGGCGCGGCACGCTGGACGAGAAGACTGCCGCCGTGATGAAAGCACTTGCAAAAAGCAAGCTGGAAAAGGCGCTGCAAGACAATGACTATGCGCAGGGCAGCTACGCCGCCGAAATGGAGCAGGCGGCTTTGTTGGCAGAAGCGAAAGCGAATAGGAAGCGGTAATCAAAATCCACGATGGAAGAGGTGCAGACATGGAGGATAACCGTGACAAACTGATACCGGCACAGTTTGCGGGCTACACATGGGAACTGTCCGGTTATGCGTCCAAAGTGCCGTTCGCCAATGAGGACAGCCTGACCATGCGCGAAGTCCGGAACGTCTTTCAGCTTGACCCGGAACCGCCGCAAATGGAGCTGAACGACTACATATGCGAAGCTGTCCGTCACAAAGACCTTGCATACTTTTCCTTCTTCCTGCACCACTTTGAAAAGCGTCTGAACAGCGTGATTTACCGGTTTCTCACCCGTAGCGGAATTGACCGCTACGACCCGGCGCGTTTTCTGGACTACAAGCTGGAAATCTTGCAAATGCTGCTGTTTTGCCTGCCGAGGTTCGACCCGGCGCAGGAAACAGAATTCCTGAAATACGCGAAACATTATATTCAGGACGGGCTGCTGTTCTGCCGTATGATGGGAGAAGCCGGTTCCTTTGCCAGTCTTGCAGAGTACCGGCGTGTACGCCAGATCGGCGCAATCTACAACGGTTCAGGCAAGAGTCGCGCAGAGGTCGTTTCCGAGTTTGCCGCTCAAAGCGGGTACAAGGACGATAGCGTATCCGCAGATGAGCTGCTGACCATTGCCCAGCGCAACCGCAGCATTGTTTCCCTCTACCGCACGGAGCAGGACGAGGACGGCGAAGAAACCGGCGAGGATGTGACGCGCGACGATAGCTGGAACTACGCCGAAATCCTATGGAACGGAATACAGGCAAAGGCGGTCACGGCAGCGTTTGAGCAGCTTTCCTACAAAGAGCAATGGTATCTGGAAAAGCGGAACGCCATCTGCATGACCTGCGGGCGCGTCAGCCCCTTGTCCACGCAGTCCACCTTTGAAGATTTAGCGGTGGATTTTGAAGGAACGACAGCCAGCGGTGCGGAGCGATTCTATCGGCGCACATTAGACAAGCTACGGCTGAAGCTGCTGGAAAGCGGTGTGATCCATACCGTGACACTGAAACAAACCGATATGCGAAAAAAGAACAAAAGAATAGCCGCCGCTGTCTACCAATATCAGGCGGACAACGACGGCGAATGGGGCGAAATTCGGTTCGATTTTGAAAACGGCACAGCGGAGATCGTCAGGCTGGCGGATTGGGATACGGTAAAATCTAACATCTTTGCAAATACGGCGATCCGGTTTGTTCAGTGCTTACCGGAAGCGAGGCTGCTGAAATCCGCGGTCGTGCCGTTTGAGATGGGCGTTCCGGAAAGACCACTCCCTCTGACGAAGGCGGCAAAAGAATCGAATGGCAATTCCTCACACACGATCTCTTTGCGGCAGACGGAGTGTCGGAAAACAGGTGAAACGATCACCGCCGCTGTCTACGAATATCTGGTGGACAACGACGGCGAATGGGGTGAGATTCGGTTTGATTTTGAAAGCGGCACAGCGGAGATCGTAAAACTGGCAGTTTGGGACACGGTGAAGTCAAACATCTTTGCAAAAACGGCGATACAGTTTGTTCAGAGATTGCCGGAGGCGAGAATGTTGAAATCTGTGTCGTGCCGTTTTAGAAAGGCAGGGTATAATTACCCGCAGAGCATGACCTTTACACAGAACAGGCCATCCTGATAGGTAACCGTATTCACCCCGCCGGATTTTTCTGCGATATGGCGGACGGACTGGATACCAACACCGTCTCCTTTTCGCTTGGATAACAGAAATACCCCGGCTTTTTCCCGGATAACTCCATCATATGTGTTTTCAACCTGAATCAGTGCCAGAGTGTCGCCATGCAGATAGGCGGTCAGCTCGATTCTGCGTCTGGCAGGCGCGGTGCGCAGGCTGGCTTCCAGCGCATTTTCCAGCAGATTAGAGAGAACCAGACACAGATTGATTTCGTCTACAGGAAGACATTCCGGCAGATCGAGCTGCACGGAAAA
>JAHAYX010000021.1 GCA_018384365.1 Clostridiaceae bacterium | reverse complement strand
TTTGCTAAAATCCTTAAATATGGGGCAGAAACGGCCCTGTAAGCAAAATAGACCCAAGACGGGTGCGCGCCGTATGCGCTAACGCTTCTTTTTCTTTTATAACCGAGGCGGCATCTCATCCGATACCTGTCTGCGCGGGATTATCGAGCAAATTCCCGTAAAAATCAAACCGCGAACCGTGACACGGACAATCCCAGCTTTTTTCGTCCGGATTCCAGGCCAGTTCGCAGCCCAGATGCGGACAACGCGCGCTGACCACATGAATCTCGCCCTGTTCGTCGCGATAAACACCGGCTTTCTGCCCCTCAAATTCAACGATACCGCCATGTCCCATCGGCAGAGAGTCCAGTGTTTTCTGCGGAATATGAAAAAACCCTTTGGAAAGCCCCTGGACGGCGTGCGCCATCTCTGCGGCAACGGCATGCGCCGACGCCGTCAGCGTAAAGCGTCCCGGATCAAAGATCGGGGCGTAAGGGCTCTCACCGTCGCAGATCAGATCGGTAATCAGCTCTGCCGCGGCCATGGAGGCTGTCATGCCCCATTTTCCGAAACCGGTCGCGACATACCAGTTTGGTGTGGATGCGGCGAAACGGCCGATATAGGGGATCCCGTCCGGCGTCATGCAGTCCTGCGCCGACCATTGCCGCGCGATTGCTACCCCGGGAAAGAAGCACTGCGCTGCCGTGCGCAGTTCCTGATACGCGCCTCCCGCATCGTTTTCGCCCGCACGGTGATTCCCACCGGCCATCAGCAGGTACCTTCCGGCGGGGCGGAAGGAATAGCCGTCCGGATCAATGCCGTAATACATTCCCTGCAGTGCCGTTGTGTGTTCCAGCGCCAGTACATAGCTGCGCTCCTGGTGCATCCGCGCAAAGTATAAGCCCGGGAAGTTGACAAAGGGATAGTGACAGGCAAAAATCACGTGTTTTGCCTGTATTTTGCCCCGCTGCGTGATGAGAATATCCTCTTCTGCCTGCAAAATCTGCGTGTTTTCGTAGATTTCCAGACTGTCTGCAAGTGCCCGGAGAAATTTCAACGGGTGGAAGCTCGCCTGGTTTTCATATCGCAGAACACCTGCAACGGGAAAGGGAAGTTCAGACTGCGTGCGAAACTCCGCCGGAATCCCACAGGATTCCGCAAGCGCCTGCTCCCGCTGTAAAATCTCCGGCACCTGCTTTGTGTAAAGGCAGGCTGTACGCTGTGTAAAATCACAGTCGATATTTTCCGTCCGCACAATCTGTTCATAGGAGCGGATGGCGGCTTCGCTTGCCGCTGCATAACCCTGCATGGTTTTCTCACCGAGATTGTCGGAAAGACGGCTGAGGATCAGTCCATGCTGCAATGTGATTTTAGCCGTTGTGCGGCCTGTTTGCCCGCTGCCAATCTGACGGGCTTCTAGTACAACGGCGCGGATGCCGCGTTTTTTCAACCAGTATGCGGTCAGAATTCCCGCCAGTCCGCCGCCGATGATGGCTGCGTCCGTTCGAAGATCAGTTTGCAGCGGATCGCGCAAAGAGGGCACTGCGGAGTCTGTCCAAATGGATTCCATGAAGAATGTCCTTTCCTGCCTGTTTGCCATAGTTTGCGCAATCCGGCAAGAAATATGCCGGAAGCAGGCCGCATCCTGCCAAAATACCCGGGCTGATCCGCATCAGTCCGGGTATTGCTATTCAATTCTGCTGCGGTTCTTTTCTGGGGCGAACGTGTTCCTCCATCTGATTCCGGACGCTTCGATATTCCAGCGCAAGAAGCACCAGCGTCAGGAAAAACGACAAAACGTCTGCGATCGGCGCGGCCCAGAGCATCCCCGTGACGCCAAAGAACCTCGACAGGAGCACAACGCCCGGTACCAGGAAGAATACGTCGCGCGAAAGCGAAAGGAGCGTAGCCTTTACCGGTTTGCCGATGGATTGCAGGAAGATGCTGCTTGCTTTCTGCACACAGCAAAGCAGGATGCCGCCCAGGAAAATGCGGAAACACAGGTTTGCGAATTCATGATAGAGGTCGTTTTCACTGCCGAAAATCCGGATGATCACCTGCGGGCAGCATTCAAACAGCAGCATGGCCACGGCGCCGACAAGGACATCCGAGACTACAACCCAGCGGTATGTCAAAAAAGCGCGGTGATACTTCTTTGCACCGTAGTTGTAGCCTGCGATCGGCTGGCCGCCAACGGCAATGCCGACTGCAAAGGCAATGACGATGCCAAAAACCTTCATCACGATGCCGATGACGGAAAGCGGGATATCAGCGCCGTAAATGGACTGTGGGCCATAGTTCACGATGGTGTTGTTGGAAACGCTGATGATGATGACAATGGCAATCTGCGTGATGAAGCTGGAAATTCCGAGCTGTGCAATCTGCCGGACGAGTCTTCCGGAAAAGCAGAAGCTGGATTTCTGAAAGCGGAAGGATTTGGGCCGGCGGAAATACAGCAGCGTGACAAAGCAGGACGCGGCCTGGCCGATTACCGTTGCAATTGCGGCTCCGCGGATCCCCATGTCCAGCAGGAAAATGGCAACGGGATCCAGAATCAGGTTGATGACAGCGCCGAGCACTGTGGCGAACATGGAATAACCGGGGGCCCCGTCAGCGCGTATGGCGGCGTTCATACCGGACGTGAAAACATAGAAGGGAATCCCGAGCAGAATCACGTCGATATACTCTCTTGCGTAGGAATAACTGGCCTCTGTCACGCCAAAAAGCGTCAGAATGGAATCCGTAAAACAAAGGCCGACAGCCATCAGAAGAATACCGATACCGGCCGAGAGAACGATGCCGTTTCCGATACATTTGTGACAGATGTCGTAGTCGCTGCGGCCAAGGGAGAGGCTCAGAAGTGCGGCGGAACCGTCCCCGGCGAGCAGGGCAAGGGCGAGCGCAACTACAGTGAATGGATAGACGACGTTGGTGGCTGCATTTCCAAGATAACCGACGCTGCGGCCGATAAAAATCTGATCAACGATGTTATACAGTGCGCTGACTAACATAGACAGCACGCAGGGAATGGAAAACTGTAAAAGCAGCCTGCCGATCGGCTCTTTGGCCAGTCGGGCGTTTTCCTCCTGTCCGGCGACAATGTTTGACATATGGGACCTCCTTGGGAACAAAAAATAAGCGTGTGGCTGCCTCAGCTGGATTTACGCTGAAACGGCCACACGCTTAGTATTATGTTAGCAAAAAAACTGCCGGAAGGGAATGGGCAATCTGACTGAAATTCACCCGGCCATATCTCGTGAATAATTCACAAAAATTGAAATTTCATTTCGCTCTCCCGTGATTTTTTGCGAATTATATGCTATAATGAACAAGAACTCAACGTGTAGTTTGCTTTGTGGAAACGTAAGTCCAGTTGAAGCATGCTGCACGTTTTTTCTTTTTCAGTCTGAGCATTGGATGGATCGTGAGGAATAGACGGATATGAGTTCGATGAAAACAGGTCGGTTCATTCCGACCGCGACCGGCCGGAACAGGAAGCCGCTGGAACTGCCGGACTGCGTCCACCTGACGGAACGGTGCAGATGCGGAATCCTGCGCGTGGAGGAGTGCCAGGGGGAACACTGTGCATTCCGAAAGACAGAGGCGGCGTGCAGAGAATCCCGCCGGAAATGGATACGTGCACTGCGCGCCATGAGTGCAGAGGAACAGAAAAAAACGGCTGTCAAATACTACAACGGGCAGATGCCCTGGAAAGAAATCTGACAAAGACGGGAGGGACCGTATGTATAAGGTGCATGACACGATCCTTTATGGTTCGCAGATCTGCCGGATCGAAGGGGATACGACAAAAAACTTCAATGGGGAGACGAAAGAATATTATGTGCTGAAGCCGGTATTCAATGATACCTCCACCATTTTTGTGCCGGTGGACAACGAAAAATTGACGCAAAAAATGCGGCGGATTCTGTCGGCGTCAGAAATCTATGAATTGATTCGTTCCATGCCGGAGACCGATTCGGAATGGATTGAAAACGAGACAGAACGGAAGGAAACCTATCAGGCAATTTTAAATTCCGGCGACAGAAGGTCGATTGTCCGTATGATCAAGGCTTTATATGGGCAGCAGCAGCGGAGACAGGCGCAGGGCCGCAGGCTGCGCGTTACAGATGAGCGCTTTTTAAAAGAGGCGGAACGCGTACTCTATGATGAATTTGCTCTGGTTTTGAATATTCGGCAGGAGCAGGTGCTCCCATTCATTTTGGAGCAGATTGAGGTATCTGAAAAAACGAAGCCGTAAGGGCATAATCCGGAAAGGGGGCCGGGAAATGGAAACAGGAACGTATGTGATCGGACGAAGCGGGGGCGTATGGCGCATCCGGGAAAAAACCGGCGATACGGTTGTTCTGGAAGAACACGGCGGACAAAACACGAAAACGATACCCGCAAACAGCAATGAAATTGTGCGTGCCGTCTGTACAGGGGAGGATATGGAGGAACTGATCCGGCGTGTGCCCTATATCCGGACCATTCAGGCGCCAAACGAACGTATTCGCCGGGAATACTACGACATGGCAATGGAAAAGTATGACGGGGTCGACTGGATCTGCGTTATCAAGACTGTGTATATCCGGGAGCAGGAGCATCGTCTGACGCCGATGGAAAGAAACTATGGCAAACGGGCCAGAAACTATTTTCATGGCGAAGTCTCCGCAGTCCTTGGAATTCCTTTGGACAGGGTGGAGGCATACATCGAGAAAATTGTGAAGGAGGACAGCTGGTGATCCGGGATACCGCCGGAGGGCGAGTGCACACGCAGCGTCCCGACAGGAACGGACGATGAAATTGCAGAGCAAAACCGATCCCTGCTGTACTTTCCGAGCTCCATGTGCCTCGGAAAGGGAAGCGGGACCGAAAAATAGAAGAGGTGAAGGAAATGAAACGCATCCAATCCGCGTGCCTGAATCAGACCATTCATTTTCAGATGAAAGAAGAAATGGAACATGAACTGGCTGTCTTGGAAGTTCGTGCGGAATACGAACAATACCGCAAAATGCTGGATAAAAAGCGGGTGAAGTATCAAATTGTGGAGGAATTGCCGCAGCCGGACGGCTCTCTCGTCATCCGGATCAAAAAGCAGTACAATAATTATGATGTCGGCGATTATCTGAGCTGAAAAATGAAAAAATACGATTTGCCCCCGGACAGAAAATCCGGGGGCAAATTTTTTATGCATCGAAGGCTATGCTTTCTTTGCTTTTCGCCGGTCGAAGAACTTCTGCATGGCTGCCAGCGCGGAAGCCACCGTGTTCATGACGGGGTTTGCCAGCAGCGCAAACACGACAAGCACCAGAATATCCGGCCAGGCAAGCACCGCCAGCTCAAAGAAATCCTTCAGGAAGAAGAAGGAAACGGCAAATGCGGCGGTGATCACCAGCATCATGGAAAGGCGCAGCTTGTTATAGGGTTTGCTGGTCCGGTGCACCATCAAAAGACCGACGATGCCCATAACGGCTGTACAGATGGTGGAAAGCGCTGCCTCGCTGAGTCCAAAGGCCAAATAGAAGAGCAGCACTCCGACCATCAGAAAGAGGTCGGCGGCCGCAGCAGGGAATGCACGGAAAATGACGTTTTTCAGGAAATGGCCTTCGACCCGGCTTTTGTTGGGCTCCATGGCCAGCACGAAGGAAGGGAAACCGATAGTCAGCGCGCTGACCAGGCTGAGCTGTGCCGGCGTGAACGGATAGGGGAGCGTGGCAAACAGCGTGATAAAGGCAAGACAGAAGGAAAAAATATTCTTGACCAGATATAAGGATGCGGAACGCTCGATGTTATTGATCACCCGCCGCCCTTCCTGCACAACGTCCGGCATGGAGGCAAAGTTTGAATTCAGCAAAACGATATGGGAAACCTGACAGGCCACTTCGCTGCCGGAGGCCATGGCAACCGAGCAATCCGCCGCTTTCAGGGCCAGAACGTCGTTAACGCCGTCACCGGTCATGGCAACCGTGTGTCCTGCCGCCTTCATGGCGCGCACGAGTTTCCGTTTTTGCTCCGGCGTCACGCGGCCGAAAACCGTATATTCCTCTGCGGCGCGGTTGAGGGCAATTTCCGTGCGAAGCGTGCGGGCGTCGATGTATTTCTCGGCATTTGGAATACCTGCGCGCTTTGCAACCTCGGAAACGGTTGCGGGATTGTCGCCCGAAATGACTTTCACGGTGACGCCCTGCTCCCGGAAATAGCGGAAGGTTTCCGGCGCCTCCTCGCGGATTTTGTTGCTAAGTAAAAGAAGGGCCAGCGGCAGCATTTCCCCATCCAGAGGCTCCTCCCCGGGCTGGCCGCCGTATTGCACCAGCAGGAGAACGCGGCAGCCCTTTGCTGCATAGCTTTCGATCAACGGCGCATAGGCGTCATAGTCTCCGCGCAGGAGATTTTCCGGCGCGCCCAGCAGATAGGTTTCTCCGCGCCCGAAGGAAACGCCTCCATATTTTCTTGCGGAGGTGAAGGGAAGGATGGAAAGTGCACTGCGGCGGGAATTGCCGGTGAAATACCGGCGAAGGGCCGCCATAGTGTCGTTGTCATCCTGGGCGGCATAGACATAGTCCTCCATGATGGAACGAATGTCTGCCTCGGAAACCTGCTCTTCGCAGAGCGGGACGACGTCCTCGACGATCATTTTATTCTCCGTGATGGTTCCGGTCTTGTCCACACACAGCGTGTCAATGCGCGCGAGCGTTTCAATACACTCCATATCATGCGCAAGCGTCTTGCGCCGCGCAAGGCGCATCACACTTGCGACAAGCGCCAGACTGGTGAGCAGGTAAAGTCCCTCCGGAATCATACCGATCAGTGCGGCAACAGTGGAAGTGACGCCGGTTGCCAGGTCTCGGTGGAGCCACAGAATCTCCTTCACGGCGAGAATGACGCCGAAGGGTATGACAATGAAGCCGATCCATTTCACGAGCTTTGTCAGAGAACGCATCATTTCGGACATCTGCGGTTTTTTCGCCTTTTTTGCTTCCAGTGTCAGTCTGGAAACGAAGGATTCCGCGCCAACGGCAGTCAGACGGGCCCGGCAGTTTCCGCTGACGACAAAACTGCCGGAAAGCAGTGTATCCCCCGGTTCTTTTGGAACTTCATCCGCTTCACCGGTGATGAGCGCTTCGTTGACCTGACAAGTGCCGGATACGACAACAGCGTCCGCATAAATCTGATTCCCGGCTGCAAAAACGGCGATATCATCCCGGACGGTTTCTGCGGTAGCCACGGTGAAAGTTTCGCCCTCCCGGATCACCGTGGCTTTTGGCGCGGAGAGGATGTTCAGCCGGTCGAGCATTCTTTTGGAGCGCAGCTCCTGAATAATGCCGATTGCAATATTTGCCAGCACAATTCCCAGAAAGGTCAGATTGCGCCAGGATCCGACCGCAATGATGCAGGCGGCCAGAATGAAAAAAATCAAATTAAAATAGGTAAAAACGTTGGAACGGATGATTTGCCCGACCGTTTTGGACGGCGGATTGACGGGCGTATTCGCGCAGCCGCCGCGCAGGCGTTCTTCCACCTGCCGGGCGTTCAGCCCCTGCGCAGGGTCTGTATCCAGAACCGGCGGGATCTGCCGGGTTTTACACTCATCTGTTTTCTGCTGTTTCATGAAGCTTCCTTTCCGCCGCAAAGCGGCGCAATTGCCGCATGGCTGCGTGCGGTCGTCGCGTGGTGTGTGTAAAAAAATCAATCCCGG
>JAHAYX010000012.1 GCA_018384365.1 Clostridiaceae bacterium | reverse complement strand
TCTTTGATGAAACTATGTACCGGCTCTGCTTTTCAGAAACCTTCAATGTCTGCTTTTTCCGCTCCGCTGGCAGACTCAGCAACAGGAGCGGCGCAGCCGCAATCTCTTTCGGCGGCTGCCTGTGTTTCATTTCAGATATTCAATTGTGGACTCTGCTATGAGAGTAGAATATAGTATATCATATAGAACGCTTGTTCGTCAATGGGCTTTTAATGCTTTTTCGCCTTGAGGGACAGGAATAGCTTAAATGCGTTCTTGCAGAAAAGTACATATCCATAATGTTAATCTCCTTTGGAGGATTCGTTGCAAAACGTTTTAAAATGTTTTGCAAAATGTTTATATAGCACAATTCCTAAAAAAATTTGCAGTGGGAACAAACCGAATATATTCCTATAATCCATTCATGCCCACCCAATGAACCGCCGGAGCTGTCTCGCCAGCTATAGTCCGCTGAAGACTGCAAGTCCTCCGATATAAACAGCATCCCATCCCAACATTGATCTCCTGTAGTTCCCCAGTTATCCTTGAAAATTCCTGCTTTTCGTGATACCATCAAAATATATTACCTGAATATTGTTTATATTCCGGAGGGATACGCGATGGTATATTTGTCAAAATCCAAATATTGTGGTCTGTGGCAATGCCCGAAAATTGCCTGGCTGAGAAAATACAAACCAGAGACCTCTCGGTTGGATGACAGTGTACTCGCCCGCATGGAGGCCGGCAACGAAGTGGGGGCTCTGGCGAGAAGCCTATATGGGGATTTTGTGGACATTACCGCCTACACCGGCGAAAATCCGGATCTCAAAAAAATGATGGAGAACACCCGCCGTGAAATGGAGAAGGGAACGCCTGTCATCTGCGAAGCGTCCTTCGAATACAACGGTCTTTACTGTGCGGTGGATATTCTGCGCAAAGACGGTGATGGATGGGCGATTTATGAAGTGAAAAGCTCCTCCAAGCACGGCGGAGACTCTGATGACAAGCCGGTGTATATTGCCGACATTGCCTACCAAAAATATGTGCTGGAAAACTGCGGGGTCAAGGTCAGCGGCGTCTATCTCGTCTGCCTGAACGGCGACTATGTGTTTGATGGCACACTGGACATCCACAAGCTTTTCACCGTATCGGATGTGGCGGAGGCCGTGGCTGTTGAGTCGGAAAAGATTGAGACAAATCTCCTCGTTGCCGAAAGACTGCTTCTTTCGCCGAATGAGCCGAAAATCGACCTGTTCGCCGGCTGCAAGAAGCCCTATCTCTGCAGTTTTTGGAAATACTGCAGCAGACACCTTCCACAGCCGTCTGTTTTCGACCTCTATCGGATGCAATTTTCTAAGAAGATCAAGTTCTATCGGCAGGGGATCATTTCCTATGAGGATCTCCTCAGCTGCCCGGCTATCACAAACGACAAGCAGCTCCGGCAGATCGAGTTTGCGCTGCAGGACAAGGGGACTTACATAGAAAAAGAGAATATCCGTTTTTTTCTCGGCAGTCTCTCCTACCCACTATATTTTCTGGATTTTGAAACCATGCAGCCGGTGATCCCAAAATTTGTCGGCACCAAGCCTTATGCGCAGATCCCGTTTCAGTATTCTCTGCACTATATCGAGTGCGAGGGGGGAGAGCTGAAGCACAAGGAGTTTCTGGCAGAATCCGGTCCCGACCCCAGAAGAGCTCTTGCCGAACGGTTGTGTGCGGATATCCCCATGAACACCTGCGTAACGGCGTATAACAAAGCCTTCGAGTGCACAAGGATCCGGGAGCTGGCGGCACTTTTTCCCGATTTGGCGGAGCATCTTCTGAATATCCGAGACAACATCGTTGACCTGCTGGTTCCGTTTCAGTCCGGCTACTACTATAACCGAGCCATGGGCGGCTCTTTTTCCATCAAGAGTGTGCTGCCGGCTATTTTTCCCGATGATCCCAGCCTGGATTATCACAATCTGGAAGGCGTTCACAATGGCGGCGAGGCCATGGACATCTTCCCCAAAATTGAGTTCATGCCCCCGGAGGAACAGGCAAAGGCCCGGCACAATCTGCTGAAGTACTGCGAACTGGATACCTATGCTATGGTTAAAGTGTGGCAGGAGCTTGAGCGAGTTGCAAAATGATCCCGACAGTGCCCATAGAAACATTACCGTCCACTGTTACAGGTGCAATCAGCCAATAAAAAATTTTAAGAAAACTGGAATTTAATTTAAGTTTTCAAAAGAGCCGTGTTATACTGATGAAAACAGACGAAAGGAGCGTTTAAAATGGAACATACTTATTCCTATAACCAGAAAAAATGTGCCACCTGTGAATATTGGGGCGGGAGCCGGGAGGTTAACAGAGCCGGCAGCGCAGTCACTTATGACACGGATGATTTGTGCGGCCCGTGCTATGGCGACAGCGGCCGCGCAAGCCGCAATCACGAGCGGGCGGATGCTCATTGCGGACATTTTGTGAAGTGGAGAGCATTAAGATGATTCGGCATTAAGTACCGTGATTGCCGGCGAAATTAAAACAGCCATTTGCATTAACCCAATATTACCAAAGAGGATCTGGCAGCCCGCCGCTTTGATCGGATATGGCTGATTTTCCAGTGCGACTAAAAACACGAAATAGGATTTTATGACTTGGCATAAGCAAATATTGCAGAATCTCCGGAACATTTAATTTGGAATGTAACCGGATGAGATCACGGAGATATTTTCCAAGTTCGGTGCTGTTCCTATGATGAGAATAAGGCAGTATCAAAAAGGCTTTTTTAACCAGCCGGTAACAAAAAACTTCCGCAGAAAAATATTCGCAATAAACCCGGGACAAGTGCGTCCCGGGTTCTCTATTCATCTTTACAGCAGTGCCCGATAGCCCCGGCGGGCGTACAGGGTTCTGCGGATCTGCACCGTGTCTCCGGCCACCACATAGAACACAAGATAATTCTTCACGATCAAGTATCTATATCCTTTGGCCGCCAAGGCCAGATCCTTGGGACAGGGACAGCATTCCGGCATTTTGGAAAGACCGGCGATCTCGCACACCAGCAGATCGTAGTAACGAATCGCCGCCTGGGGTGACAGGGTGTTCAGATAGTCAATGGCCTGTTCTAAGTCGCGCTGGGCGGCGGGAAGATCTTGACCTTACAAGCTCCCATGGACACGCTTCCGCAGGTCCTCGGCCAGAGTCAGAAAGTCTTCCCCCTCCGCACCGGCACTGCTCTTCTGCTCCGCCACGGCCAGCTTTCCGTACAGGTCGATGAGGGCTTGCTGCCGCTCAAATTCCTCCATGCTGAGCACCACCATGTCCCCGGTTCCGTTCCGGGTGATATAGACCGGCTCCCGGGTCTGTCGGCAAAAATCAGAAATCTCATTGGCATTGTTGCGCAGGTCTGAAATGGGTCGAATACAGGGCATGAGCTTTCCCTCCTCGTTTTTATTGAGAACAGAATAGCGAAATTATGTGCAAATAACAACACAAATATCGAGTGGATCGTTTTTAGAAATACCTCCTCATTGACAGCCTTCCATAAAGCCGTCTATGCACTCTGCAGCACACCCGCAGGAAAAAGCAGGCTGATCCATGTGATCTGCTCATAGCCATCCATTTCTTCGCCCGCTATGGATCGGTCATCCGGTGTCGAGGCGTCGATGGCGTATTTACTGAGCAGATCCGCTTTTGCCAGCCTCATTGCCTGTTCCGCCGAATAAATATCGCATAGATACTCCGGCAAGACATATCGAAGGCTGTTTTCACGGTAAGCGGCTCCGTTCCAATACAGCGCTCCCTCCATGGTCAACTCCTTCATACGCTCCCTCAAGTCCTCCAGCCTCTGCAAAAGCTGCCGTTCCGCAGAGGGATAGCTGTCATCCGGTCTATCCGCAGGACAGACCTCCACCGCTAAATTTGAAAAGTATCCCAAAATAATCCCCCTATTCCGCTGTGTCCCTTTTCGTTTCATAGCAGTCATTTTTCCAGGTTGCCTTTTCCGCAACAGCTTTCCCAACAGCACCCGGCGGTAGGTGAATAGAAAAAGGCGACGCAGGCTCCCATGCGGGGACGATCTCAACATCATCATCTCCCGTCAGCATACAGAAAAACACCTCCGGCTCCCCCACCTGAATCGGATAGCCTGCATCACAGAGGGCATTTGCGGCAAGGATGGTATAGGATGAAAAATCCGCAAAAACAATGAAACGCCACCCGCTCTTTGCGTCATCGTCGGTCACAGGAATCAGCTCTACGGTCAAATTGCCATTCAAGTTGGGCACGACAACTCCATAGGCGGTACTGCTTTTTCCCTTGCGGAAAAAAGGGCCCCTGCGCCGGTGCCATTCCCGGAATGCCTCCGGGTCGTCCATGGGTACATTTTTAAGGCCGTTATCCTCATCTCCGGCAATGGCATAGTACCGCTCCTTGGGCGTCCGCTTATTCTCCCCGTAGTGCTCATGCTCCGATTCGCTGTCCGTGAAGGGGGAATCTCCGTGCAAGCCCCATGCCTCATACAGGGCTGCACAGGCTTCATAGTATACCCGCGCCGTCATGTTTTTCAGCGGAGCAGCTGCACTCTTTCCGACCATATTATAAGTCTTCATGAATTTCGCTATATCCCGTTTTGTGAGAGGTGCCAAAAAGCGGCGCCGCAATTCGGGACACACTGCCCACAGCTCCTTTCGCTTGATCCAGCCTTCCCGATAGGGATAGGCGATCCGATTTAAAAATTCCTTCTGATAAGTGCCCCGTTCCACGGCGGAAACGAATTTCCTTGCCCCCTCCATCGCCCAGCGAAGCAGCTCCGTGTCCTCACGACACCGGCAATCAGTGGTTTTTTCCGTGCCGAAGGCTTTTACATTATTCAAGCAGAGTATATAGACCTCCTGTCCGTTTTCGTCGGGAAAATGGTTGGTCGACATCTGATACCATACCTCTGCGCAGGGGTAGGCAATGGTATAGGCTCGCCGGGCATTTTTTTCGGTTTCGGCATCGACCGTATCATAGGGCGTTTCCGGGTAATATTGCTCATAATACTGCCGGAAAGTGGGCCGTTTGGCGCTGAGCCATATGGTGTGCAGGTTAGGCTCGTAATCATCCGACTTGAGCCGATCCAGAATGGCAGTCAGCTCTTGGAGGAGGGCGGTTGTTTGTTCGCCCGGAGCGTAGCCCTTACTGTGGATGCCGCCACACAGGTAAAAATCAATATTCAGCGCATTGAATGACATCGTTTGTCTCCTTTGATATTTATTTTGGGAAAATATATGAAAGATGTTGAATTTTGCGTTCCATGTGGTATACTTTATGTGGAAATTCCTGCAAATTTGACGGATCAAAAGGAAAGGATGGCGAAACGGAATGATAGAAGAATGCAAAAATGCGATTAAGGATTTTAAGGAAGGCCTTAAGCGCAGCAGACCTAATGACTACGAGAAACTTGCCTCTATAAAAGATGAGAAGGCGTTTGAGGCGGCCGTCGATTTGGCTTATGGTGATGCCAAACGAACCATGACCGGAATCGGCAAACACGAAAAGGAAAAGAATGCGGCGATAACGGAAATCAGAGACGAGCTCCGGAAGTATTTTTTTGAGGAAAAGGCGCCGGAGAAAGAAGAAGACTTCGACAAAAAGCATAGCGACTTGTGTGCCATTTGGTGCCGACACTTTTCCGGTAGCGACCTTGGGACATACGGGAAAGCCCAAAAAATTATAAATATGTCTTTCAAGTATTTGCTCTGCTGCGAGGATTCATCGGAATATCAAGATTATTTTAAATATTGTCATATGCCGTTGGACTCATTTACCCTGGAATGGTTCAAGCGAAATGTTCCTGATGGCAAGAAACTCATTGCTGGGAAGAAACTCGTTGCCGGGAAGATGTCAACATGGAGCCGCATGGAAAACCATGAGGACGATGAATATACCGGCAAAAATGGGAAGAAATACTATAGCTATCAATTCTATGTAAAGA
>JAHAYX010000018.1 GCA_018384365.1 Clostridiaceae bacterium | reverse complement strand
CAGTATGTCAATGTTTCCATCGGCGGCGCAGAGGATGTCTCCGTGTATGCGTTCGACCAGGCATACTTTCTCCCCAGCGATTATATGCTGACAACCGAAATTGCAGACCGGGACACATTGCGCGTGGATATCCGGTCAAACGCCATTGATTTTGATTCCTTTGAGCGGCATATGGAGAATTACCACGCCTATCTTGACGAGCTGCGCGGCGCGGCGGCTGATGTCAGCGGTACAATCAGCCTGATCCGCTGCTATTATGAGAAGCGACCCACCGGACAGTATTACGATGCCATTCAAAAAGTAACCGTTGACACCTATGACTACGATTACTGCGAAGAAATCGTCCGCGTGGAGGAATTTCAGACGGTAAACGGCTCCTACACCTCGATGCCCTTCCCGGATGCCGATTACAGCGACGGCGCCTACTACCGGATGAGCATCACATACACGTCGCCGGACGGCGTATCCTTTGAAACCTCCGCTTATCTCGGCAGCGGTTACTATCCCGGCAGCTTCTATAACGGTTACAGCATCCTGCGCGAGGATGATGACGACGGCAGGCTTGCCATCGGAGAAACTGCCAGCTTCAGCATCTACGGTAAGCCAGACCACAAAGGCGGCTCCACGCTGTATACAACCATGACCGACCGGCTCCTGCGCTATGATATTACGGAAGAAGAGACCTTTGCCTTCACCTTCACCGAAGAGATGCTTCCGAATGTTGTGGTGTATGCCGCTTATTTTGATGGCAGGCACGTCTATTCCGTCTGGCCGGCTTATGTTTCCTATGATTACGCCGAGCGTCAGCTGTATGCGGAAATCGAAACCGATCGCGAAACCTATGCGCCGGGCGACAGCGTTCACGGCGTGATCCGGCTGAAGGACGCCGAAGGCAAGCCCGTTTCGGCAAATTACGCCATCGGCGTTGTGGATGAGGCGCTTTTTGCCATCCTGGATCAGTCTGTCGATCCGCTCTCCTCGCTTTACGAAATGTATTATTACGAAACGCCGCGTCGCTTCACCTCCTATGTGGATAAACTGCTCAGCGATATGTATGCCGAAGGCGGCGGCGACGGTCTGGCCACAGAGGCGCGCGATGATTTTGCCGACACGGCCGCTTTCCTGACCGGAAAGACCAATGCAGACGGCAGCGCAGCGTTTTCCTTCCAGCTGCCGGACAATCTGACCTCCTGGCGCATCACGGCGGCAGCCGTTTCAGACACGCTTTGTGCCGGCAGCACCGTACACAACATCACGGTCACGCTCCCCTTCTTCCTGAACCTTGTTTTAAACGACAGTTATACGTCCGGCGATGACATTGCCCTTTCTGCCAGAGTTTCCGGCGTGGAAAACGGGACTGATGTCACATACACGGTGCTGGCGGACGGGAAAGCCGTGCTCTCCGCAAACGGAAAAGCCGGCGAATACACGCACATGAATCTGGGCCAATTCGACGCCGGAAGCTATGAAATCACCGTTTCGGCGGTTTCCGGTTCCTTCAGCGACGCGATCACCCGCACAATCCGCGTGGAGGATAGCCGTCATGAGCTGACCGGCATGACTACCGGCAATCTCTCGGAACCCGTTGCGATCGACGCGGTCAGATATCCCGTTACCGTGCTTTGCTATGATGCACAGCGTCAGCTTACGGTTGCTGCGCTGACACAGCTGCTGTCCGCAGACGGAAATCGGGCCGATCAGACGCTTGGCCGGATTACCGCTATGGAAATTCTGGAATCACTGGATCCGGAAGCGGCGGCAGCCATGGATCGTCCGGAATTTTCAGCCTATCAGAGCTACAACGGCGGCATCCGGATGCTGCCCTATGCCGATCCGGATGCGCTGACAACGGCGCTGGCTCTTGCCTCCGCCTCCCCGCAGTTTGACGCGGGTGCAGCGGTCAATTACCTCTATCAGATTCTGGACGACCGCGACATCTCCTCCGGTGAAGCAGCGGCAGCTTATCTGGGACTTGCCGCCATGCGCGAGCCGGTTCTGGCTGATCTGCGCGTGCTGACCGCTTCTCCGGATGGATTCACGGCAGACGACCGGATCCTGCTTGCCTGCGCCCTGTCTCTGCTCGGTGATGATGACGGCGCAGCGGCCCTCTATCAGACCCTGGTTCTCCCCACACTGCGCGCGTCCGCTACCTGGACGTATGTGGACGCAGGTTCTTATGAGGAAAACTATGCTGCCACTGCCCACTCCGCCCTGCTGGCCGCTCTGACCGGCGCACCGGAACTGGACGGCATGATCCGGTATCTGCTGGAAAATGAAAGCAGCGAAACATCTCCTGCCTTTGCCCTGCTCATGTATGTGACACACACCGCCCTTCCCGCCTCCGACGCAGCCTTCTCCTGCAGCTACAACGGCGAAAGCAGAAGCTGGACGCTTTCCGACAATCCTGTCGTTGTATTGCAGTTCGACCGTGAGGGGCTGGCAAGCGCAGATTTCCGGGTGCTTTCCGGCGAGGTAAGCTATACCGCGGTTTATGCCTGCGGTATAGACGCCGTGAAGGAGAATGCGGACGGATTGATTCACGTGGAATCCTCCTGTCAGCCGGACTCTCTGACGACCGGCCATACGGTCACCTTCACGACCTGTGTCACGTTCGCCGGTAATTGCCCCGGCGAAACCTACACGCTGGATCTGGTTCTCCCGTCCGGCACGCGGTATTCCAGCTTTGCATACAACTACGATGCCGGCTATTCCCTGATTTCCCAGGAAGGGAACCGTCTCACTTTCCTTCTTGACCGGCACAGCCAGACGGAGGGTGATTCCACGCTGCGTTCCAGCTTCCTGATCAAAATCCATGCCAGAACTGTGCTGAAAGGCAGTTTTGTGTGTGAAGAAGCGATTGTAACAGGCGTCGAATCCTCTCTGATCGCCCTGGGCAACCGGAGTATCCTCACAATTGACGAATGAAACGGTTGTTTTACATTGTTCTGACCGTTCTTATGGCGGTTTTCTGCTGTGCCTGTGCGCCGCAGGAGATCATTGTCCCGGAGAAAAGTGCCGGTTTGCCCGTTTCGCCGGAAATCCCGGATAATCCCGGCGAAACGGAGGATTTTCGCGCATATCTGCCCTGCCAGTATTACGACGAAGCACTTGTCCGCGCACAGATTGACGCCGCATCGCCTTGCGATGCGTATCAAAACATTGCGGGCGCCGTAGTGCCGCACTACGCGCCCGCAATGTATATGGCCGCCGATCTGCTTGCGTCCGTGGCGGACGCGCCGGAAACCGTTGTAATCATCGCGCCGAACCACGCCGGGAAAGGCCCAGCCATCCAGATATGCGGAAACGGATACTACTGGAAGTCCGGCTCCCTGCAGGGCAATCCGGAGCTGGCCACGCAGCTTGCTGCGGCGCTGGATGTCGAAACCGACGATTCCGCCGCACAGGAAGACTGGTCTGCTTCGCTTCTCGTCCCTTATCTCGCGCATTATTTCCCTGAAACGCACGTTGTAACCGTGCTGCTCACGCGCGGAGTTGGTGACGCAGCACTGCGGCTTCTGGCCGGCACGCTGGCCGGGGCGGCGCAGCAGCAATCGCTTTTGGTGCTTGGTTCCGCCGATTTTTCACATTATCAGGACGAACAAACGGCCCGCGCGTGTGATGCGGAAACAGCCCGGATTCTTTCGGAGGGCGATACGGCTCGTCTGCTGACGCTTTCTAACGCATATCTCGACTCACCGGAGACCGTTTCCGTCCTGCTCGCCTATGCATCGCTGCTGGAGCAGGAATTCTGCCGGGCAGACGGGTTGTTTGAAACGTTTCTGCAGGATGGCCGCCGCATAGCCGGCTCCTATTATTCCTACGTCATCATATAAAGAATTTGTGCCGCCGTTCCCTCTTCCTACGGCGCGACTGCGGCGGCGTGTCAAACCGTACGAGGATGATATCATCCCCGATTTTTTCGATCTGACACCAGGGAACCACAAATTCTTCGCCTTTTGCAAAAAGACAGGAAAAGCTCCATGGTCCCGGCACAACGATAGCCACGAGCCTTCCAGTGCAGATATCCAGTTCCACATCGTTTACAAAGCCCATCCGGGCGCCGTCGCAGATATTCACGACTTCTTTGCACTGCAGATCGGCAATTCTGGTGCCCATATAAAAAACCACTCCCCCTCGGCGTGCTTGTACTTCATGTATATGCAGCCGCAGGGGGAGTTTTGCACGTATTCCATTGTTTTCCGGCTGTCAGCCGGCAGTTTAAGCCTGTTGCTGGTACGTTGCGAGGAAATCGCCCAGGTCATGGACGGCCTTTTCCAGAATTTCGGGCTCCGGCAGCATAACCACGCGGAAGTGATCGGGCTGTGCCCAGCCGAAACCGCGTCCGGGCACAATCATCACGTGTTTTTCGTGCAGGAAGTCCATGGCAAACTTTTCATCGTCCGTGATATGGAAGCGTTTGACGTCCAGCTTCGGGAAAATATAGAAGGTCGCGTCGTTTTTCACGACGGAAACGCCCGGGATCTTGCGCAGCTCGCGCACCGTCACTTCGCGCTGTTCATACAGACGGCCGCCAGGCACCAGCATGGCCTTGGTGCTTGCTTCATCAGCCAGCGCCGCAGGAATGACCAGCTGCGTCAGCGCATTGGCGCACAGACGCATGGAAGCCAGAGAGACAACGCCGTTGACAAAATCATCCGCACGTCCACGTGCGCCGCTGATGACCATCCAGCCGCAGCGGAACCCACAGATGATATGAGATTTCGAAAGGCCGTTCATGGTCACAACAAGCAGATCCGGCGCCAGCGCCGCAACGGAGGTATGCTCCTTTCCGTCCATCACAAGACGGTCATAAATCTCATCGGAAAAGACCACCAGGTCATGCTCGCGCGCAATGTCCAGAATCTCCTCCAAAAGTTCGCGCGGATACAAAACGCCCGTGGGGTTATTCGGGTTAATCAAAAGCAGTGCCTTGGTTTTCGGCGTGATTTTGCGGCGGATATCGGCCGGATCAGGGTACCAGTTCGATTCCTCGTCGCAGATATAATACACCGGCTTCGCACCGGCCATCCAGGCGGAGTTCGTCCACAGGGAATAGTCCGGCGCAGGAATCAGTATTTCATCGTCAAAGTTCAAAAGGGCGGTCAGTACCATGGTGACCAGCTCGCTGACACCGTTTCCAATGAAAATATCGTCCGGCGTGATGTTCTGAAAGCCTTTTGCCTTGTGATAGGCACAGATTGCTTCGCGCGCATCCGGCATACCCTTCAGGTCGCAGTAAGCAACCGCTTCATCCACATGATTCACCAGTGCTTCACGGACGCTGTCGGGCATTTTGAAGTTGAAAACACCCGGGTTGCCGGTGTTCAGACGCAGGACGTCAATGCCCTCTCTCTGCATCCGGAGCGCCTCGAAATAAATCGGGCCGCGGATATCGGAATGTACGTGTTTTAATTTATCGGAACGCAGTATGGTATTCATGGTAATCTCCTCTGTATCAATTTCCTGTTTTTTTGACAGGGAGGAAGGACTCTGCCGTCAAAAGACGCAGACTTCCCCCGCAGACCGCGGCGCATACGAAAGCACGTCGATGGGAGTCAGGGCGCCGCTCATAATGACCCCCGCCCGCGCAAGCCGCGAAACAATCAATCGGTACAGATACTGCCTGGCAAAACGGCAGCGAGCCGCACTGTGAAAAGCCATGTGTGCAAATCCGGCCGCATTGATGCGCATCTGTGCAGCCGCCGGCACATGGAAGGTACCCGTTGCAGGATATGACGGCGCGCTCCCGCAGGGAGCCACGCTGTTTTTATGTAAATAGCAACGTATCTGCATGACTTTTGTGTGTGGCCTTTCCTTGTCTGCCTAATTTTTTACCGGATCGGCGCCGCTCCGCACTTTTTGCAGGACGCGCAGCGATTCCCGGCAATTACCCTCTGTGGCAATAATAATATATTATATTGGAAAAAACAAATTTCGTCAATCTCAATTCTATCAAATCTTTCCCGGAAATTGCGGTCTAAAACTGTGAGAGATTCCTGCATTTCCGGGCAGTCACTTTTCCGTTTTGCTGCTTTCACTGGATGCCCAGGGATTTGCCGGATCCGGGTCTGTGGGATCCCACCCGCGGTTTGGATTATCCACGTCGATAGTGAGAGGCTCCGGCTTGCCCAGCGGTCCCGGATCCTCACCGTCATAAATGGTCACCCGTGTACCGGATGCACAATAGTCGTAAATCCACTTTGCGTCCTCGACCGAGAGGCGCACACAGCCCATAGAGGCCGGCGTACCGAGTTTATTATATTCCTCATATTCCAGGGTATCTTTGCTGTCCGCCGTATACGGCACCGAATGGAACAGGATATTCCCGGTAATCCGCGTGGCATATTGGCCATACACACCGCCGAACAAAGGACGCCATTCATATTTCCTGGAAGTTTGATAGGTGCCAAGCGGCGTTTTTTCGCCGGTCGAGCATACCATTGCACGCACCGGAACCGTATAGGCGCCGCCCTCGTCGCGTTCGTATATCGTGACTGTATTCTGCACGCGGTTTACCATAATATGATATGCGTTCGGGTCATTGGCAAGGCGTTCACGCAGTAAACGTTCCACTTCCGCCTGACGCTCCGCTTCTTTTGCCGCATCTTCCGCAGGTTCCGCAGGAGTATCCGCACCCGCGTCCGCATCCGCCTCTTTGGAAGGTTTCTCCGCCGTATGCGTATCTGCACCCGGCCCCGGCAGACCGGAAATCGGCCTGTCCTCGGACAGGAAGCAGCGTTCGTTCTCCCCTTGCGTCTCGGTTTCGGAGACTGCGTCCGCTTCCCCCGTTTGGGCCGGCAACGCATAGGCATACACCCGGGCGCAGAGCGCTGCGGCAAGCAGGAAGCAAAGCCACCATCCACTGCGGCGGTTTCCTTTCTGAAGCAGATCACGCATTGGAAGCACTCCTTTCCCGTCGGTTACGCTGCATAGTATAGCATAAAAAGTCGGATTTTGAAAGCCCGGCTGGGCGGACGCTGATTTGACAGGTGCGCCGGCCGAAACACCGCATCAGTTGGCAAACTGCGCACTTTATGGTATGATAGGGGTAACCAGAAAAGGAAACGAGGATCGTTATGGGACTTCCGGAAATTCTCGCGCCTGTCGGCGGGCAGGAACAGCTGCTGGCCGCAGTCCGCTGCGGTGCAGACGCCGTTTATCTTGGCGCAAAGGGGTTCAATGCCCGGCGCAGCGCAGAAAACTTCGATGAATATTCGCTGTCAGACGCCGTATCCTATTGCCATGCACGCGGCGTGCATGTGCATGTAACGGTGAATACACTGGTCATGGACGATGAGATGGAGGCTCTGGAGGAAACTGCACGCCAGATCGCCGAAAGCGGTGCGGATGCCGTGATTATTCAGGATCTTGCCGTTATGCGGCTCTTTCGCGACCGGTATCCCACCATCCGGCGCCATGCCTCCACGCAGATGGCCGTACACAATACAGACGGCGTACTGCTGATGCAGGAACTCGGTTTTGATCGGGTCGTGCTCGCCCGGGAGCTTTCTCTGCGCGAAATCGAACGCATTAACAGCCATGCGGAGATCGAAACGGAAACCTTCGTCCACGGCGCGCACTGCATGAGCGTTTCCGGTGCCTGCTATCTTTCCGCCATGCTGGGCGGGCGCAGCGGAAACCGCGGGATGTGTGCGCAGCCTTGCCGTCTCAATTTCCGTTTCGGCACGCAGGAATACGCACTTTCGCTGAAAGACCTCTCATTTATAACACATATCCGGGAATTATCCGATGCCGGTGTAGTTTCTCTGAAAATTGAAGGGCGCATGAAGCGCCCGGAATATGTGGCGGCTGCTGTTACCGCCTGCCGCGAGGCATTGGCGGGCAACCGGCCCGATCTCGAGCGCCTGCGTGCCGTTTTTTCGCGCAGCGGGTTTACGGATGGCTACCTCACCGGGCGGCGCAGCCCGGAGATGTTCGGCCATCGCCGACGCGAGGATGTGCAGGCAGCCGAAAACGTGCTGGGCGAGCTTGCCGGATTATACAAAGCCGAGCGGCAGACGCTGCCGGTTGATTTGTCCCTGGTGTTGACCTCCACCGAATCCCGGCTTGACGCAGTCTGTGGAGAAGATCGGGTCAGCGTGACCGGCCCCGCGCCGCAGGCGGCAAGAACCCGTCCGACGGATGCCGATTCAGCACGAAAAAGTCTTGAGAAAATGGGCGGAACGCCCTTTTATCTGCGCCGTTTTGAGGCGCAGATTGCGGATGGCATCATGCTGCCCGTTTCGGGATTCAATGCACTCCGGCGCGCAGCGCTGGAGGAACTGCTGGCCATGCGCGGACAGATTCATCCGCACCCCTGCCGTCCCGCACTGCCTGAGAACCAGGTTCCCCATGCCTGCCCGCAGCAGCCGGCACTCTGGGGCAGATTTGAGACGGCAGCACAGCTTCCGCCGGATACGGGGCTTTTCGACCGCATCCTCCTGCCGGCAGAGGTTCTGGCGCAGGAGCCCGCACTGACAGAACAGTTCGGCGACCGGCTCATCGCAGAACTGCCCGCGCTGCTGTTTCCGGAAAAAGAACCTGCGTTTGGGCAGCTGCTCTCCCGGCTTGCAGCGCTTGGCGTGCAGGACGTTCTGACGGACAATGCCTACGGCATCCGCCTTGCCAAACGTCTTGGCTTCCGCGTCCACGGCGGATTCGGCTTGAATATTCTGAACACGCGTGCACTGTCTGAGTACGAGCGCCTGGGCCTTTCAGACGCAGTGCTTTCCTTTGAACTTTCCATGCAGAAAATACGAACGCTGGGCGGCGCACTGCCGCGCGGTATTCTGGCCTATGGCCAGCTGCCGCTGATGCGTCTGCGTGCCTGTCCGGCCAAATCCGGCTGTGCATCGTGCAGCGGACATCCCACTCTGACCGACCGGCGCGGCGTGGACTTCCCGCTGCTCTGCCACAGGAAAGAGTACACAACACTTCTCAATTCCGTTCCGCTGTATATCGGGGATAAGCCGGTTTCCGGCGTTGATTATCTGGTTTGCTATTTCACGCGCGAATCTACCGCCGCGTGCGAATGCATTGCCTCCCTGTTTGCAGCGCACGCAGCGCCTGATTTTCCGCGGACGAACGGCCTATATTACCGTTCCCTGCAATAACACGCCTCATACCTTGACAATTTCCGGTATCAGAAGTAAGATATATTTTAAACATACGTGAAACGGGGTGCATTTTTCATGCATATCACAATCGCGGGCAAACTTGGCAGCGGCAAATCCACCATCTGCAAAATTCTGCAGAAAAACCACGGTTTTGAGATTTATTCCACGGGCGCCGTACAGCGTGAAGTGGCAAAGGAAATGGGCATCAGCACGCTGGAGCTGAACCAGCGTATGCTCTCGGATCCCGCACTTGATCATGTCATCGACGATGCGGTCGCAAAACTGTCGCGCGAACGCCGCGACGATGCGATCATCTTCGATTCCCGCATGGCCTGGCACTTTGCGGAGCGCTCCTTCAAAATTTTTGTGATTGTGGATCCGCTGATTGCTGCCCAGCGCGTCATGCTGAATCCGCGCGGCAGCGAGGAGACCTACCGCGACGTCTACGATGCACGGGATAAGCTGCTGGAACGCGGTCTGGTGGAAAACGCGCGCTTCCGTGACATCTACCACGTAGATAATCTTGATTATCACAACTATGACCTGATCATAGACACCTCCTTCGCAACGCCGGAGAGCATCTGCAAGACCATTTACAATTGCTTTACCGCGTATAGTACACATCCCTGGCAGGGTACGCGCATGATGCTTTCTCCCCGCACCCTGTATCCCACACTCCCGCTCGAAAAAATGGACGACAGCCCGGCGATCGAAGCCGTGTATTCGGATAACCGCCATTTCCTCATTTGCGGACACAAAGCCGTGTTCCGGGCATTGCAGGAAAAAGAGGATTTTGTCTGCGCACGACTTCTGCCGGACGGTACAGCTGTTACGCCGCTTTCCCCGGACCAGCTTGCCGCCTATGAAAAAGCCTATGCCACTTCCTATACGCAAAAATAACTGCAGAAAATGCGAAAGAGCCGTTTGGAGATCCAAACGGCTCTTTTTTCTGTAACGTTGTCGTCAGTCGTGATAGACAGGCAGCAGCAGATGGCTCTGGTGCAGGCTGTCGTGGTAAATCGTCTGCTCGGCCTTGACGGGATGTGCGCCGACGCCGACGCGTTCGCCGGTATTCAGATTTCTGTTGTGCTCCGGGAACGAGGAAGAGGAGATATCCAGGCGGACCCTGTGTCCGGGCCGGAAGGTGTAACTGGTGTTGCCCAGTTCGATTTCAAGCGCATAGACCTGGCCCGGGACAAGCAGTTCCGGCGTCCGGCCGTTGCGGAATTTTGCTCTCACAATTCCCTTCAGGATCTGACGGGAAGCACCGTTTTCATCCATATCGGACATTCTGCAGAAGAAATCCGTATCAACCGCAGTCGTTGACGCATACAGCACCAGTTTCACGCAGCCGGTCACCTCCGTCTCCTCCTCAAACGGTGTGGAGCGGTAAACCAGTACGTCCTCGCGATCTTCCAACACAGCCGGGTCGGCGAAATATGTATGGCCCTGTGCATCCTGGAAGCCGGAGGGCTGGGGATTATCCGGATCATAGACATACCGCTGCGCCGCCTCGTCGCCGGGCGCGTTGGCATCCAGGCTGCCGTCGTTTTTTCCTTCTCCGCCGTGGAGATACAGCTTGCGGTATTCGGCGGCAGGCGGCCACTCCTCGCAGGAGCGCCATACATTTTTCCCCATCACATAATAGTAAACCAGCGGGTAATCCTCGTCCGTCTTTCCCTTCAGCCATCTGTCGAACCAGCTCTTCATCATTTCACGGACGTGCTGTCCTTCACCGCTGTTTTCCTGTCCGAAATCCACGCCGTCCGTTACGGCGCTCAGAGCGCCGCCGTGGCCCCACGGGCCGATCACAAGACGACTTTGCTTCGTCAATTCCTCGCCGTTTTTGTGCATGACGGTGTAGTTATCGATAGTACCACCACATGCGGCGTCGAACCAGCCGGTCAGATGGAACATCGGGATGCGGACGTGCTCCAGATCAATGGGGCGGCGCGCTTCCTTCCAGTAAGCGTCGTCCTCCACGCCGTCCACCAGGTCAATAAAGTCCTGCAGCAACGGAACGCCCGGAATGTACGCCGCAGGAATTTCACGAAGCGGCAGATGCATTACCTGCGCCGGCCAATCTGCCACAAAAGCCTCCATCTGGTCGGAAATGCGCTTCTGTTCCTCCTCAGGCACGTTGTTGGCCTTCATTCGCTCACGTACGCGGTCATACAGCCAGCGAAGATGGTAGCAGCCCAGGGTCATGGACTTCGTCACGCTGAGCGGATGCAGAGCCGAATTCTGGAAGGGACAGGTGGTGCGCAGATGCGGCGGATTGTCATTCGCGGCAGCCATCTGCGTGAAGCCGAAATAGGAAAGGCCATACATACCCACATTGCCGTCGCACCAATCCTGTGCAGCGACCCATTCAATAGTGTCATAGCCATCGTTCACTTCGTTGCCGCCGGAGGACAGCAAAACGCCCTCCGATTTTCCGGTACCGCGGACATCCTGTACCACAATGTTATATCCGGAAAGGGCCAGTTCCCGGTAATTTCCATACATATAATCGCAGGCAAACCCTTCCTTTAAATACGGCGTGCGCATCAGAATGGCCGGATATGCCGCATCGTCGTCCGGTCTCCACACATTGCAGGCCAGGCGCACGCCATCCCGCATGGGCGCCATCAGATTTTCCATCAGCTTCAGCTGCTTCATTGGTAATCTCCTTTCTGATCTTTCCTCAAATTCACGATTTTATCCCAGAGTTTTCTTTCCATGACCTGTGATCAATTTTTCATGCGTTTATTCCGTAAAACGCGAAATCAGGATGTAAGCGCCGGCCGTCCAGGACACCCATTCGCCCACTACCGGGCCCGTAAAGGTATTCAATTCGCTCGCCAGGTTATTGACGGACAGCATGGCATCGCAATACCGCCGGGCGACCATTTTGGCGAACTCCCCTTCGCCGCAATCGGCAAGCGCGGAGATCAGCATCACATTGAACGGGTGATACACAAAGCCTCTGACGCTGTTCTGACCAACATCGCAGAGATCTCTCGCGCTGATTTTTTCCTTGTCAAAGCCATAATCGTTCAGAATATCGCCTTCCGCCTTCAAATCACGGAGCAGCTTCTGCAGGATTTCCTCCGGCAGGCGATGGCCGAGCAGAACAGGCAGATAACCCAGAATGCCATAGTCCTTTTCGATTGTTTTGCTTTCCAGCGTATGTGCGACAAAGCGTTCGCCGTTCCAGAGCTTTTTGATCAGTCTGTCCAGCATATCCTTTGCCTTCTGATCCCACATCTCCTTGACAGAGCTGTCCAATCCGATCTGCCGGGACATTTCGCCCAGTTCCTCGAACAGCAGAACCAGGTAAGCCGGCAGATCCGGCGTCACCATGCAGTTGCTCTCGCGGAACGTGGAACCATCCTCCATGCCGGACTCATCGCTGTGTTCATACTGAGGCAGACCGTCAACACCGTCGGTACGGTATTTCCCGAACCAGTCAGCCCACTGCGCCAGCTTCGGATAGAACGCGCGAATTTCCTCCAGCGGGACATTCTTGTAATAGCCCAGCTTTTTCATCAGCTTCAGCGCCCATCCATGGATCGGCGGACGCGTTGCATACATCTGTCCATGTGCCTCGTCATAATAGTCCGGCAGCTGTCCGACCTCGGACTGCTGGTCAAACGGTACCAGCATCTGGTCCCACGCTGCCCGGGTGTTATTGGCAAAGGCGACCGCCTGATAAGTCAGCTGCCACTGCGACGTGGGGCCGGCTTTCGTCATGTAAAGCATCTCGCGCTTCAGCTGTCCGGAAGGCTCCACCAGGAAGGACCACAGGTTCCAGGCTGCTTTTTCACGCAGCGCGTCATATTTTCCGGGCAACGCCGGAATATTGCCGAGGAACTGCTCCCAGTCTGCCGTGACGGCAGCCAGACCCTCTTCATAGGTCGGATAGCTCTCGCGGACATAGCCGGAATGACGGAATTCCTCCAGACTGGCCAACAGATTGCCGTTTTCATCCGCCTCCACATCAATGTAACTCTTGCCGCAGCAGAGCTCATCCCAGTTCCACGGCGCATGAGCGGAGATTTTACCGGTGACCGGATGGATCACCGTTGACATCACGTGGGAGAAGGTCGTTTCCCAGGCATTTTTCCCTCTGGGCTTCGTCACACGGTCCAGTTTTTCCGTGGTTGAGGAGAAACGGATACCCAGACCGTTTTCACCCTTGATCAGTATCAGCTTCGTCTCGGCAATGCAGATTCGCAGATCACCGTACAGCGTTCTGAAGATCACTTCCGCGGGCTTCATGATGATGGCAAACGGAACGCGTTCTCCTTCATAAAGCGGGATCAGATTGAAAAGCTTCTTGCGGTTATCCACCGTTGCGTGGGTCGTTGTCAGATAGGCATATGCGCGGCCAAAATGCTCGCTGCCCTTTGCGTAGATGGCAAAATGGCTTCCTCTTCTGCCAAACGGGCAATCCAGGATGCTGATAAATCTACCGCTCTCGTCCACAAATTTCATAAAAGAATCCTTTCCATAGTAAAATGCATTTTCCCATATTTATCCGTTGAAAAGCGGAGATGCCACTGCTTTCCGATAAACGGTCGCAGTTTGTGGCTATTCACCAGATACTGCGCTGAATCAAGCCGAATCCCATGCAAGTGCAGCCATTGTTGTTGAAAAGCAACAAAAACATTCGGGGTAAGCTGGGTTTTTCATTGTCCAATACATCAATATCATAATATGTTATTCACACGCTGTCAACAATGACGCACGAGTCTGATTGTAATTTCAGCGTTTTTCTGCTCTGCCCAAAAGAAACAGTAAATCACTTCACAGCCTCGAGGGTTAAAAAACTACCGCGAAAGCAGACTGCCTTCGCGGTAGTTCAGATTCTCGCTGTTACAGTTTTTCCCGGACCCAGACCGTCATTTCCGCAGGCCCGCGGTTTGCCCAGGCGTAATACGGAATAAAGCGCAGATGACGGGCCGTAAGCGATGGCACAGTATCTTCACTGTACAGCACATCATCGTTCCAGCCGGCGAGCGTCCATTCACTGCCGTCCGCTTCGATGGACACAATACCGCCCAGGGTATCCGGCTCCCAGCGCGTCGTAAAGGCCGCATCCGCCGCCAGACACACGCGCTGCAGGTTCTTTCCGTTGTCCGGCTCCTCCAGACAATACACCACCGGGCCGCGCTGCACGGCGATTTTACCGATATCCTCCGCAACACGCGGATTGGCACGCACCACCATCACCGGCATGGCAAGGTCAAGCTCAACACAGTCCTCCGCCGCCCAGGCGCGCGTGAGATACAAGAAGCCATCACGCAGCTCATATTCCGCCGGTGCGCCGTTTACCCGCACGGTAAAGCTGCGGCACCAGCCGGGCTTGCGCAGAGCAAGCGTCATGTTCTCCGGCGCCGCGTGAACGGTCAGGCGCACAGCGCCGTCCCACGGATACTGGGTCTGCATGGAGAGGGTAACTTCTCCCGCGTCCAGCGAAGCCGTCATATCGTTCGTCGTATAAAGGTTAACATAAACCGTATTCTGGTTTGTGTGATAGAGATAGCCGGGCAGAGATGCCATCAAACGCCCCAGGTTCGGCGGACAGCAGGCGCAGCCAAACCATTTCTGCCGCTCCGGCTTCACATGGCGGAACTGATGGTTGTGCGCACAGCGTGCCGGATCAACCTCCAGTGGGTTCACATAGAAGAATTTGGTGCCGTCCAGCGACATACCGCTGATCGTACCGTTATAGAGCACGCGTTCGAGCACGTCGGCATATTCGCCGCGCGGCGCAAGGCGCAGCATACGCTGTGCGAAGAACGCCAGTGAAATCGCGGCGCAGGTTTCGCCGTACACGAGGGCGTTCGGCAGATCATAGTCAAACGAGAAGGACTCACCGGCTGCCGACTGGCCGATTGCGCCGGTAATATACATCTGGCGGCGCGTGATATCCTGCCAGATGCGCTGGCAGGCTTCAAACAGAGCATCGTCCTGCGTCAGGCGCGCGACATCCGCCATGCCGGAATACAGATATCCCGCGCGAACGGCGTGGCCTTCCGCACCTTCCTGCTCGCGCACCGGACGGTCCGCCTGATAATAGCGCAGATTAAAGGGAGACTCCGGTCTCACCGGGCGGTCGTTGCGATCGCCTTCTGCCACGAAATAGCTGGGCGCTTTGCCGCGCTCATCAATGAAATATCTGGCCAGATCAAGATGGCGCTCGTCGCCCGTGACCTCGTAAAGTTTACATAACGCCATTTCCAGCACTTCATGTCCCGGATACGTATGCTTTTTGCCCTCCTCCGGTCCGATGACGGAGCGGATGTGTTCCACACAACGGATCATGATGTCCAGGAGCTTGCGCTTGCCGGTTGCCAGATAATACGCCACAGCCGCCTCCAGCATATGTCCGGCGCAGTACATTTCGTGGTTATCCTTCGTGTTCGTCCAGCGGTTTTCAATGCCCGTCAGAATGTAATAGGTATCCAGATAGCCATCCGGAAGCTGGGCACGCTCCACAATGTCAATGGCCTCATCGGCCGTCTGTTCCAGTTCGGGATCCGGATGCCAAATCAACGAATAGGCAACGGCCTCGATCCATTTTGCCAGGTCACTGTCCTGGAATACACAGCCGCCGTGCTCGCCGGTTTCCATGCCTGCCGCAATTTTAAAGTTGCGCATACAGTAACTGGGCGCCGCATCCGGAATTTTGTCGTTCAAAGCCTGCCACTGATACGGAATCAGCTTTTCAATGGTCACCTTCATCAAATCGCTGAAAAAAGAATCATGCACCTGTACATTTTTCACCGGTACGGGTACCGTAAACTGTTTCTTCTCCATAATTATCCCTCCCTATTTTGTTTCAGCATAACAAAAAGCCCGCAAATTTGCAAGATGATTCCTGCAATAGACACGAATTTCAATCTTTTGCTCTGCCAGACGCCTGTTCCTTTCTTAACGGGCGAGCCAGCCCAGCACGCCGTTGCGTTTGACCAGCAGTCTGTCCGGGTACTCCCGCACAAGGGAAACCGTTTCCCCTGCCTCCACCGGCATCCAGTAATCTGTCGCGCCGACACCGGCGCCAAGCCGTCCGTTCCAGTCACGCCAGAGGAATTCATTCGGAATCTCCAGCATTTTTCCGCTTGCCAGGTGGCGGCAGAGACTGAGAGGCTCGCCGTGCTCCAGCACCTCAACAAAACGGTCGGTGTAGGTAATGTACAGCGTACCGCCGGACGCAGGCTGCGCGCGCTCCACCCGGATTTGCGGCAGCATATCCGCGGAGGCGGCGGAGAACCGTCCGTTTTCAATGAGCAGGGCATTGAGTTGTCCGGCATGGTGGACAACGACGCAGCCGCCGTCAATCGCAATGATGTGCTTTTCCGCATTGACGATGGGGTTGAAGCAGGGAATTTCATGGCAATAGTTATTCACCGGCCAGTGTCCCGTGATCACCCACTTTTCAAAACGGCCCGCCCGCTCCATAAAATTGTCAAATTTCATGCAGTTCACCGGTTCAAACGCATCATACTCCATCGAAGGCAGGCCGCCATGGACAAAAATGTAATCCTCTGTCTCGAGAATGTGCGGAAGATCGTCCTGCCATGCCGCTTCCTCCGGCGTCAGGTAATCCTCTCCCCAGTCACAGTTGCCGCGCAGGACATGGACATTCGGATTTTCCGCCATGCGGATGATGAATTGCAGCGTTTCGTGGCGTTTCGGGCCTTTTGCATACAGATCACCCAGCAGAATCAGCTGATTGTCCGGCCGGTAGCCGATTTTTTGCAGCAGCTTCTGAAACAGGTCAAGATGCCCGTGGATATCGCTGATACAGATAATGCGCCGTTCGGCGGACAGTGAAATTTTCCGGCTGATTGCCCCCATGTGCAATTCCTCCGCTTTGCGTTTTCCCCATTTTACCATACTGTTTCCTCTTCTGGCAAGCCTTTCTGCCCCGCACGCGGCGGCAGACGTAATTTTTTCGCCTTCATTGACAAAACCGGCACCAGCGCGGTATAATAACTTTCGTGAGTAAGCTGGACAATCGCGCCCGGTACGTCGAAAGGCCGCCGGGTGAGGAAAGTCCGGGCTCCACAGGGCAGGGATAACGGATAACGTCCGCCGAAGGCGACTTCAGGAAAAGTGCAACAGAGATATACCGCCTTGCGTCGTTTTGCGGCGTCGAGGTAAGGGTGGAAAGGCGAGGTAAGAGCTCACCGGCCCCTATGGTAACACAGGGGCCCTGTAAACTCTATCCGGAGCAACACCGCAGTGGGGAGTCCGTGCAAACGGAGACCGGCCCGGTCCATTCCCCCAAGGTGGCATGGACACGTGCGGCAACGTACGTGCAAGATAGATGATTGTCCACGACAGAACCCGGCTTACAGGCTTGCTCACAACTATAACATTCACGGCCGGAGGCGCTTAACCCGCACTCCGGCTTTTTTCTTTCAAAAAAGGAGGCCCGTCATGCTCACATTCGTATTCGGACGCCAGGGCAGCGGAAAAAGTGCATATCTGTACCGTGCCGCCGCACAGGCCGCCGCACAGAGCGTCCGCCGCCAGATTTTTCTCGTTCCGGAGACGCACTCGCACGAAGCCGAGCGACGGCTCTGCGAGGCGGGCGGTGACAGCATTTCGCTGTCCTGCGAGGTTCTGACCTTCCGGCGGCTGGCAAACCGTGTCTTTGCGGAATACGGCGGACTTGCCGACCGGGTGCTCGATGACGGCGGGCGTATCCTGCTGATGCAAAATGCCTTTGAAAGCGTGCGCACCTCCATGAAATACTACGTAGGCGCAGCAGGCCCGGAGCTGCTTGAGGGCTTTGTAAAGGTTGTTGACGAATTCAAAAGTTGCTGCCTGGATGATGGCGCAATCATGCCGCTGCTGCCCGAATTTGATTCCGTTTTGTCCGCGAAACTGCACGATCTTCTGCTCATCCGCGCCGCCTATGACGCCCAATGCGCCGGACGCTTTACGGATCCGCGCGATGAGATGACGCGGCTGGCCGACGCCGTTCGTGCGCTTGACTGGTTTTCCGGCCGCCGGGTTTATATCGACGGATTTTCCGGTTTTACGCCGCAGGAGTACGCGATTCTGGCCTCTCTCTCCCGTGCGGAGGTGTATGCGGCGCTGGATTTTGACCCTGCGGACCCGGATTCCGAATTGTTTGCCAAAAGCCGCGAAACGGCGGCGCGCCTTGCCAAGCTGGTCGGGGACGGACACGCCGAATCCATCGCACTGCCCCCGCCGCAGCGTCACGCGGACCTGGCTGTCCTCGAGCAAGGACTTTTTGACTACACCGCTGCGCCGTCGGAAATCGTGCCGCAGCACATCGAACTCACGGCTGCGCCCGGTATTTTTGCGGAATGTGAACTTGCTGCGGCGCGCATCCTGCGTCTTTTGCGGGAAGGCCTGCGCTGCCGCGAGATTGTCGTGGTGTCCGGCGACTTTGACGCGTACCGCCTGCCGCTGGAGTCGGCGCTGGAACGCTTCGGCATTCCTTTTTATATCACGCAGAAAACCGATCTGCGCGTCAAGTCCGTTACGGCGCTGATTCTGCGCGCCGTCCGGATCGCCGCATCCGGATTCCGGCACGAGGATGTATTTTCCTATCTGAAAACCGGTCTGACGGGGATTCCCCGTGCGGACATTGATCTTTTGGAGAACTATTGCCTGCAATGGCGGGTAAAGCCCGGCCAATGGACTGCGCAGCTGCCCTGGGGGATGAATCCGGACGGATTCGGCGTCCCCCTGACGGAGGACGGCGCGGCCCTGCTTGCACGCCTGAATGACATACGCCAGCGTATTATCCAGCCGCTTACGCGGCTCGGCAGCCGCCTGCGCGGCGAGGACTCCGCGCTTGACAAAGTGCGCGCCGTGTATGAGTTTTCTCTGGAAATCGGGCTTCCCGCCGCCTGTGACGCGCGCGCAGAGGAGCTTCGTGCGGCAGGAGAACTGACCCAGGCGGACGAATACCGGCAGCTTTGGGAAATTTTCTGCCGCTGTCTGGACAGCTTTGCCGATATTTCCGGCGACCGCGCGATTTCCGCGCATGATTTCGAACAGCTGTTTACGCTGATCCTCTCCCGGTATGACATCGGCACGATTCCGCCCGCCATCGACCGGGTGGCGTGCGGCGACCTCTCCCGTCTGCGCGCGGCAGACGCGCGCGCGGTGCTCGTGCTCGGCGCGCGGGACGGCGCCCTGCCCGTTCCCGGCGACGGCGGCGGCCTGCTGACGGATGCCGACCGCGAGGAACTCACCTCCTACGACATTGAGCTTGCCTATACGCCGTCCGGTCGTGACGCCGACGGTCTGAGCGAGGTCTATCACGTTCTGGCAAAAGCGCGGGAACTTCTCTATCTCTCCTATCCGGCCGCAGACAGCAGCGGCAACCAGATCCGTCCTGCTTACCTGGTCCGGCGCCTGTGTTCGCTCTTCCCTGCGCTCACCGTCCGGCAATGCAGCAGCCGTGACGACGCCTATCTGCTGGAATCTCCGCACACCGCCCTGGATTACGCCGCACTGCACGGTGACGCCGCCGAAGCCGCGATTTTCGATGTTCTGCGGGAACTTTCCGGCGATGAACCGGAAAAACCGGTGCACCCCGATTCCGTTTTGCCGGAGGAACGCATCAGTGAAGCCAACGTACCGGGGCTTTACGGACGTGAGCTGCGCCTCAGCGCGACGCGCATGGATTCCTTCAACACCTGCCGCTTTGCGTATTTCTCCCGCTACGGACTGAACCTGCAGCCCCGGCGCGAAGCCGGCTTTGATGCACCGCAACGCGGCCTTTTCATCCATTTTGTGCTGGAAGGAACCGTGCATCGCGTGCAGGAGGCCGGCGGATTTTCCGCCTGTACGCGCGAGGAAGTGCGGGAATTTGCGCGGGCCTGCGTTCTCGATTACATTGCGCGGGATATCCCCGATTTTCAGACCAAAACTGCGCGTTTTCAGTACCTTTTCCATCGCATCCGCCATTCTCTTGACATTTTGATTGATAATCTCTACGATGAATTTTCAAAAAGCAGCTTCCTGCCGCTCGACTTTGAACTCAGCTTCTCGGAAGATATGCCGCCGGTGCAAATCAAGACCCGGCACGGGTCCGCCACGCTGCGCGGCATTGCCGACCGTGTGGACGGCTGGGTACGGAACGGCGTGCTGTATGTGCGCGTTGTGGACTACAAAAGCGGAAGCAAGGCGTTTTCCTACGGTGAAATCATGAACGGCCTCGGCATGCAGATGCCGGTTTACCTCTTTGCCCTGCGGCAGGATGCGCAGCGCTATCTCGCACGGCATCCCGCGATCGGCGCGGACGCAATCGTCCCGGCCGGAATTCTGTACACCCCCGCACGGGCGGAGCCTTGCTCCGCACCGCATGATCTGCCTGATGAAGAACTGCGTGAAAAGCTCGACATGGCGTTGGCGCGATCCGGGATCGTACTTTCCGACCCGGAAGTGATCGAAGCCATGGAACCCGGCATCGAGAGCGAGGGCCGCTTTATCCCCGTCAAGCTTTTGAAAAACCGTCAGCCCTCCGCCGCCTCCGGCGTGGCCGATGCCGGGCAGTTTGCGCTGCTCGAGCGCCACGTGCGCCGCATGACGGCGCTGACAGCGGAGCTGATGGCCGAAGGGCAGATCGGCGCGCGCCCCGCCGTGACAAACGGCGTGCAGGCCTGTACCTACTGTGACTATAAAAGCGTATGCTTCTTTGATGCCGACCGGGACGCTGCGCGTATCCGGCACATCCCGGCTATGAACGCCAAAGAGTTTTACGGAATTTTGGAAGGAGGTGAGGACAATGGCAGTCACATGGACTGACGCCCAACTGCGCGCCATCACGTCCCGCGGCGGCGCCCTGCTTGTTTCCGCCGCGGCGGGCTCCGGCAAAACCGCCGTTTTGGTCGAGCGTGTCATCCGCCGCCTGCTGGATACGGAGGACCCCTGCAACATTGATGAATTTTTGATCGTCACCTTCACAAAGGCCGCCGCCGCGGAAATGAAGGCCAAAATTGCCGACGCCCTGACGGAGAAGCTGCTGTCATCACCCGAAAACCGGCGGCTGCGCCGTCAACTGACGCTGCTGGACCGTGCGCAGATCACCACGGTACATTCCTTCTGTGCCTATTTGCTGCGGGAAAACTTTCAGGCAGCCGGCCTGGCGCCGGATTTTCGTGTGGCGGATGAAGATGAAGTTGCCATTCTGCGGGAAAACGTGCTGGATGAGCTGATTGAATCCCGCTATGAGAACACTTCATCGGAAAACGAAGGGTTTCTCATGCTGGTCGAGTCCCTTTCCGCCATGCGCGACGACTCACGCCTGCGTTCCGTGATTCTGGAAACCTATCAAAAGCTGCAAAGCCATCCCTATCCCCGGAAATGGCTGGCCGATATGCTGGAAAGACCGCGTTCGGACAAGCCGCTGGAAAGCGAATACGGCCGCATTCTGCTTTCCCACGTATTGGACCGCTGCCGGTATGCGCAAGAGACCCTGTCCGCCGCACGCGAAACACTGCGCGGCTATCCGGCGCTGGAAAAGGGCTATGCGTCGGCCTACACCGCCGATCTGGAAAATCTGCAGACGCTGATCCGCCTGCTGGAAGAAAACCGCTGGGACGAAGCGTGTGCGTTTGCAAACAGCATTTCGTTTGCAAGTCTGAAACCGGTGCGCAATTTTGATGATCCCGTCCTGCTGGAGCTTGTGAAGGCGCCGCGGGATTCCTGGAAGAAAAGTTTTTCCGTCCTGTGCCGCGATTATTTCGGTTTTACGGAGGCACAGTTTCTCGCAGATATGCGGGCCGTCGCGCCCTATGGGCGGGCGCTTTTTTCTCTGGTCGGCGAGTACATGGACCGTCTGGACGAGGAAAAACGCCTGCGCAACATCCTGGACTTCGGTGATCTGGAACATCTCACCGTTCATATGCTGCTCGGGGACGACGGCCGACAGCCGACGCCGCTTGCCCATGCGCTTTCCTGCCGGTACAGTGAGATCATGGTCGACGAATATCAGGACACCAATGACGTCCAGGACGCCATCTTCCGGGCACTGTCGCGCAATGAGACAAATCTTTTCATGGTCGGCGATATCAAGCAGAGCATTTACAGCTTCCGGCTGGCAAATCCGGATGTGTTCCTGCGCAAATATCTCGCCTATGCGGACGATCCCGCCCCCGGTGAGCCGGGACGTATCGTTTTATCGAAAAACTTCCGTTCCCGGAAAGAGGTAACGGAAGCAGTCAACTACATTTTTGAAAACATCATGTCGCCGGAGCTCGGCGAGCTCACCTATGGCGAGCAGGAGCGGCTGGTGCCCGGCGCGGACTATCCGGACTGCGCCGGCCGGGAAGCGGAACTCTGTCTGGTGGAAACCGAAGAGGAGGATGAGCGCTCCGGTGCAGCGGCTGACGCCGCTTATGTGGCCGGAAGGATCCGCGCGCTGCTCGACAGCGGCTATCCGGTCTACGACCGCGCCGCTGACGCCATGCGCCCCTGCGTGCCGGAGGATTTCGCCATCCTGCTGCGCAGCGTGAAAAGCAAGGCCGCGCTGTATGAATCGGCGCTGGCGCGCGTGGGAATTTCCACGCTGAAGGACGTTGGTTCCGACCTTTTCACATCGCCGGATGTGATGATTCTCATGTCCTTTATCGACGTTCTGGACAATCCGGAGCAGGATATCCCGTTGGCCTCTCTGATGCGGTCCCCGCTTTACGGCTTTACAGCCGATGAACTGGCCGCCATCCGGATTGCCGCGCCGCGCGTCAGCTTCTGGAGCGCTGTGCGCCGCGCCGCGCAGGAGGATTCCGCGCTGGGCAAGCGTTGTGCCGCGCTGCTGGAGACGATCAGCCGGCTGCAGCTGGCCGCTGAGGATATGCCGGCTGACCGGCTTGTCATGCGGATTCTGAACGAAACACGGCTCGAGGCCGTTTGCAGTCATGTAACAGAGGGGCCCGGCAAACTCCGTGCCTTTCTGGAACAGGCCCAGCGTTTTGAACGCGCCGGGTACTGCGGGCTTTACCGCTTTGCCCACATGATGCGTGCGCTTCGCGCGCGCGGCTGTGAGGTCTCCCCTGCGCCCTCCTCCGCCTCTGCCGTGCATATTATGAGCATCCATAAATCAAAAGGACTGGAATTCCCCATCGTATTCCTTGCCAACTGCGCACAACAGTTCAACACCCGGGACCAATCCAACCCCGTTTTGATTCATCCGGACCTGGGCGCCGGGTTCCGACGGCGCCAACTGGATCGCCGGATCGAATATCCCACGCTCCCGCGTCTTTCCATTGCCATACAGTCGCGTCAGGAACGGCTTTCCGAGGAAATGCGCATCCTGTATGTCGCCATGACGCGCGCGCGGGAAAAATTGATTGTCACTGCACCGGTGAAAAAAGCTTCGGCGCAGGCGGCGAAACTGTATCCCGATCTCTCCCGCGCACCTTTGCCCAGCCAGATGCTTCAGGCGGCAAATTCGCCGCTTTCCTGGATTCTCTCGCCTGTTCTGCGCCTGCCCTGCGCCGCACCGCTGTTTTCCGAGGCCGGCATTGCGGCAAATTTCCCGGACAGGGAAAACCACGGCTGGGCGCTTTCGGCCGTCCGGCCGGACACCGTACCGCAGGAAACCGCAAACACCGAACATGCACCGCTTCCGGACGCCATACCCCCGCGCAGCGTTTTATTGGAACGGTTTTCCTTCCGTTATGCCTCTGCCGACGCTGCGGACATTCCCTCCAAACTCACCGCAACGTCTCTGAAGGGCCGTTTTACCGATGAAGAGGCGGCAGAAGAGGCCGTTTCGCGCACCCTGCCGCCGGCGGAGGACAACAGTGCGGCAGATACAGTGGAAGATACCGCGCAGGCGGGTGTTCTGCCGCAGTACCGGCGGCCGCGTTTTATCCAGGAGACCGGACTCAGCAGTACAGAGCGCGGAACGGCCCACCATCTTGTGATGCAGTTCCTGGATTTCCGCGCATGTACAACGCTGGAGGGCGTGAGGGCGGAGATCCGGCGGCTGCGCGAGCGTCGCTTCCTGACGGAGGAACAGGCGGACGCCGTCAGTGCGCAGCGTATATTTGCCTTTTTCACCTCCCCGCTTGGCGTGCGGCTGATGGCCTCCGGATCCATCCGGCGCGAGTTTAAATTTTCCCTGCTTGCGCCGTGCGCCGTGATTTCCGAGCCGGACACGCTTGCCCGCGTTCCAGATGCGGACGAAGATTCGATCCTCTTCCAGGGCGTAATCGACTGTTACTTCGAGGAGCCGGAGGGCCTGGTTCTGGTGGATTTCAAAACCGACTTTGTTCTGCCGGGCCGGGAGCACACGCTGGCTGAGCAATACCGTCCGCAGCTGACCGCCTACGCACTTGCGCTGACACGCATTACGGGCAAGCCTGTCGCCGAACGCCACCTGTACTTCTTCCGCACCGGCGCAGATGTCTGTATCTGAGACCTTTTGCCTGATCCATGAAAAAAACGGACTGCCGGTTTTCCCGACAGTCCGTTTTTCATTCCGTTCATCCGGTAAAAGCTCTCCCGCGCCGTTCCGGCTGCACGCCTGGGCTCCGCAGGAAACCGCCCGCTCCCATGCCGCAGTCACTCAATTTCCGAAACGCCATCCTCGATCAGATAGCACATTTCTTCATGGAAATCCGCATCGGTGATGCGTTCCACGCCCATTTTGATATAATCAATGTCCGCACCGGCCAATAAATTCCCCGAAAGGTCATAGATTTCCGCGCGGCTGCGCACAAAGCGCGGAGATTGCTTCACAATCCTGCCCACACCCTTCAGCTGTACGCCATAGGGCACCGGTTTGCGGTATTTGGTTTCCAGCGTCATCGTCACGCCCAGCGTGTTCTCGTCATGTACCCAGAAGGCACGGAAGCCCAACTCGTCCAGCATCGCGGTGATGAGTCCCCCGTGCACCCGGCCGGGATAGCTCTGATGCTCCGGCCGGAAGGAAAACAGCGTCATCACGCTTTCATCCTCCATCGTATAAAACTGGGCCTGCAAGCCAAACGCGTTGTCCATGCCGCACACGACGCACATACGGCTGTTTCTCTGTTTACGCATTACTTTCATACGATACGCTCCGTTACACAAGATAGTTCACAGCCAGAATGGCTGCGCCAAGCACCGTCAGCACCACGCCAACCGTGCGGTTCAGGACAATGGGCGAAGCCTTGTTGGCAAACCGGGCTGCGATTTGCGCCCACAGCAAAGTGAAAGCCACGCAAAGCGCCAAAAGCAGCAGATCCGGCAGATCGCCAATGATAAAATGAGAAAGCGCACCCGTCAGCGCCGTGAAGGACATGATAAACACACTCGTGCCCACCGCCGTTTTGAGTTCATAACCCAGTACGGAGGTCAGGATCAACAGCATCATCATGCCGCCGCCCGCGCCGACAAAGCCGCAGATAAATCCGATTGCAGCGCCGCAAATGACGGACTGTATCACACGTTTCCCTGCATCGACGGCAGCCATGCGTTCTTTGGTCGTCATAATCGGTTTTACGATGAATTTAATGCCAAGCAGGAGCGTCATGAACACCGAAAAATTTCCCATTGTGCGGTTTGGTACAAGCTTTGCCACATAGCTGCCCAGCATGGTAAAGACTAAAACCGCCGCCATCATGACCAGACCGTTTTTGATATCAAGATTTTTGTTTTTCCCATAAGTGTACGCCGAGATTGCGCTGGCTAATACGTCTGAGGACAGCGCAATTCCAACCGCTTCATACGCCGGGACATCCAGAAATGTGATCAGCATGGGGGAAATCACCGCCGCAGCGCTCATACCGGCAAATCCGGTGCCAAGTCCCGCGCCCATTCCTGCCAGAAAGCAGATCAGCACTTTGATCAGCATAGATAACCACCTTTCAAAAAAGAATCACGCCCGCCGAAGTGTATTCGGCGGGCGTTTTTTCCAATACAGTCTGCCGGAAAGGATTTGCACTGCCGGTTACAGGGCGCGGCAGCACGGCTTACCAGTCGCGGTTATCACCGACAAAAAACACGGCCAGACAGCCAGGCCCAACGTGCGCTCCGATCACGGGGCCAAGGTTTAAAATACGGACTTCCGCCGGCTTCACACGGCTTCGGATATCCTCTGCCAGGCGCTCGGCATCTTCCATGCAGTCGGCATGGTTGATGAAAACAATCTGCCCCTCCGGCTCCACAATCTTGGCCGCCACCTTATCTGCCAGCATACGGACAGCCTGCATACGGCCGCGCACCTTTGCGCCAACGCAAAGTTCGCCCTTGCTGTTTGTGTACATCACCGGCTTGATGCCAACCAGTGTGCCCATGACGGCTGCACCGCGGCTTACACGGCCGCCGCGATAGAGATGGTTTAAGTCGTTCACCGTGAAATAATGACAGTGGCGCTGGATTGCGTCTTCCGCCCACCGGGCAAGCGCATCGATCTCCATGCCGGATTTCTTCAGCTCTGCCGCGTGATAGACCAGCAGACCCTCGCCGCCGCACTCGCTTTTGGAATCGATTACAATCACACGGCGGTCCGGCCATTTTTCGGTGCACTCCTGCACGGCGTAGAGCGCATTGTTATAGCTGCCGCTCAGCACCGACGCAAAGCAAAAATAAAGCACGTCGTTTCCCCTGGCAAATTCCTCTTCAAAGACGTCCAGATAGGTCTGCGCATTGATCTGCATGGTCGAGGCCGAAGCTCCGTTATGCAGCATCTCATAAAATTCATGGCTGTCGTTTGTGCCGTCGTCCACATATTCGTGGTCGTTTACCGTATAATGCATCGCAATGACGCGCACACCCATTTTTTCGTATAAACCGGAATCAAGATCGCAAGTCGAATCCGTCACTAAGGTATATTCGGCCATTTCGTTCGTCCTTTCTTTGCAAAACCGCGGTTTTTCAAAATTCATCCGCACAGATTTGTCGTTCTGTCCTGTATTATACAATATTACCGCCCCGGAAACAAGAGGGACCGCCCGCCGCGCCCCTTCTCTGCCTGCCGCAAGATAAAAAAACTTCCGGCATAAAGCCGGAAGTCGCCTCATATATTACATTAAAACTCGGCGAGGCTTTTTGCGCAATCCGCGCAAACATTTTTGCCTTTGAAAACCTTAACGCCTCTTGCGTCTCCGCAAAATACGCAGGTCGGCTGGTACTTCTTCAGAATGATGGTATCGTTGCCCTCTGTGTATATCTCAAGCGGGTCGCGCTCTGCAATATCCAGCGTGCGTCTCAGCTCGATTGGCAATACGATTCTTCCCAGTTCGTCCACCTTTCTGACAATTCCTGTTGACTTCATATCATTTCCCCCGTTTCTGAAATCTACGCACATAGTATAACTGATAAACCGCAGATAGTCAACCATTTTTTTGTAATTTGTCGAAATTACTATTCAATTGTCCATTTTTTGGATATTATTTGTGGAAGAAAAATGAATGGAATCCACAAGTATTCTATGAATCCTTTAAAATACTATAACAAAATTCTGGTTTTGTATAATTTTTGAAATTTGGGGAGGCGCCGTGCTTTGCTTGACAAAATCTGGGTTTTTATACTTTTGATCTCTGTCATTTTCGGCTTCATTTCTGGCAAAGCCGGCGAACTGGGAAGCGCCGCAATCAACGGCGCCGGGCAGGCCGTCACATTGGTAATCGGGCTTACCGGCGCATTGTGTTTCTGGCAGGGCATGATGGCGGTCATGCGCGAATGCGGCGCCGCCGCCGCGCTTGCCAGAGTGCTGCGGCGCCCGGTCGGCCTGCTGATGAAAAAAACGCGCGAAAATGCACGCGCCATGGAAGCCGTCTGTGCGAATATATCCGCGAATCTTCTGGGACTTGCAAACGCTGCAACCCCGTTCGGTATCGAAGCGGCAAAAGCCCTGTCGGACGGCGGGGAAACGGCCAACGACGATTTATGTATGCTGGTCGTCATCAACAGCGCGTCGCTCCAGCTCATTCCCTCCACGGTTGCCGCGCTGCGCGCTTCGCTCGGTTCCGCCGCACCCTATGATATCCTGCCCTGCGTCTGGCTGACAACGCTGGTATCGCAGGCAACGGGGATTGCGGCGGCTCTGCTGCTTGCCAAAATACAGCGAAACACCCGGGCTGCATCTCCGCTTTACGGCGTCAAACGCAGCCGCCTGCCGTTGCTCCGCAAAAAATCTGCGCGATGAGCGATCTCATTCTGCCCCTCCTGATCTGCGGCATTGTGACGGTCGGGCTGTTTCGAAAGACGCCGGTATTCTCGGTTTTCATCCGCGGTGCGCGGGAAGGGCTTGACACGGCGCTGGGAATTCTGCCTTCCCTGCTTGCACTGCTGACTGCCGTTTCCATGCTGCGGGCCTCCGGCGCAATCGAGTGCCTGGCGCATTTGCTGGGGCCGGTCCTTGCAAAGGTCGGGATCCCGGCGGAAACTCTGCTGCTCATTCTGATCAAACCCTTTTCCGGCTCCGGTGCACTTGCCGCAGGTGCCGACATCCTGCGCGAATTTGGCCCGGACAGCTTCATCGGCCGGGTTGCCGCCATAATGCTGGGATCTTCCGAAACCACGTTTTACACCATTGCCGTCTATTTCGGCGCGGCAGGTGTCACAAAAACGCGGTATGCCGTCCCCGCCGCACTGGCGGCAGACGCCGCCGCGTTTCTCATGGCCGCGCTGACGGTCCGGCTCCTTGGCTAAGCCGCGGCGGCTTGCCTAACTCCTCCCCATATGATAAGATAAGGATATCACGCAAACAGGAGGAGTATTATGAAAGTTTTGTTGTTGAATGGCAGTCCGCACGCGCACGGCACAACCTATGCGGCCCTTTCCGAGGCAGCGCGTGTGCTAAAGGAAGAAGGCATCGAGACGGAAATCTATCACCTTGGCACGGCGGCTGTCCACGGCTGTATCGATTGCCGTTCCTGCGGCAAAACCGGCCGCTGTGTTTTTCAGGATGACCCGGTCAATACGATTATAGAGAAAGCAGCATCGTGTGATGGGTTCATCTTCGGTTCTCCCGTTCATTTTGCCGGACCTGCGGGAGCCCTACACGCTGTACTCGACCGTGCTTTTTATGCGGGGAAACGCAATTTTGCCTATAAACCCGGTGCGGCAGTTGTCTGCTGCCGCAGAGGCGGCGCAACCGCAGCCTTTGATTCTCTGAATAAATATTTCACGATTGCCAATATGCCGGTTGTCCCCTCGCAGTACTGGAATATGGTGCATGGTGCCAATGCCGCCGATGCACAGCAGGATGCAGAAGGCCTGCAGACCATGCGCACGCTTGCGCGCAACATGGCCTGGATGCTCCGCTCCTTCGAAGCCGGACGAAAGGCCGGGATCTCCGTTCCCACAGCGGAGCCGATCGCACGCACAAACTTCATTCGCTGAGTTCTCCCGCAGGGTTGTGCAAAAAAGCTGAAAAATACATAGAAAAAGCAAAGGACGGTACAGTTTGTACCGTCCTTTTGTCCTATCAGAATAGCAGGGACAATATGCCGTCCCGTTTTCGCGGAATCCCATCGCAGGAGGGAAGCGGATTATTCCGCTGCCGGTTTCGTGATTTCCAGAATGGTATAGATGCCGGCGTTTTCGACGCGGAGCGTGTCGCCCTCCAGCGTTACGCGCAGATCCGGATTTTCGGGGAAGCAGTGCGCCTTTACCGCACCGGCTGCGAAATGCAGGCCGAATTTCAATTCCGGAAGCGGATCGATCCGATGCGTTTTCTCGTTATAGTGATAATTCACCAGATGGAGTGCGCAGCCGGTTTCGGTCTCGCGCAGATCCATGCCATAAAGCGGAGATTCCGGAGCGGAGAGATACGTGGCGGATGCGGCCAGTTTGTCCACCAGCGCACCGGCATCTGCTGCCGTGTAGGATGTCTCCACCTGCAGCGCATCTATTTTTCTTTCCAGAGAAATCACCGTGCCGCCCTGCGCTGTAAAGTCATTGAGCACTGCGGCATTGGCCTCATCCATCAGGAAAGCGTCCGGTACCACGATGGTGCGGTATCCCGCAAGTCTTTCACGGGTCAGCGGCTCATCGGCGCTTTCAAAGAGCACATTATAGAGCACATGACGGTTGGAAAGGTCCTGTACCAGCTTAAAGAAGTGGCCGAAATTCCCCTGGCCTGCGAAGCCACCCTGCCTGCCAAGGTCTGTGACGCCGGTCAGATCCACCTTCTGGGGCTCGACGCCGTTCCAGAACGGTTCGCTGACGCAATTTTCATAGGCAGACGGCGAATCGTAGACGATGCCGATATCCGCGATGTGCTTTTTGCCGAAGAACGCATCCTGTTCGTCAAGCCACGGGCCAAGACGGCGCAGCAGACGCAGATCCGGCCAGAATGCATCCTTCACCTGGTTTTGCAGCCAGGAACCATAGGGGAACGCAATGTGGAACCCGTGCGCAATCGGTTCTATAGCGAACAGAATGAACCGGTCGTTGATCCCGTCTTTGATATCCGTGACGATTTCGCGGATATACGCATTGGGGTCCTCCGCGAAACAGCAGTCTTTTCCGTTCAGCCAGCCTGTTGCAAAGCGATACCAGCCATCCTGACGCAGCTGGAGGTTGGTTTTTTCGCCGGCCAGGATATCGAGATACTTTTTGACACTGTCGGCAAGCGGATAGCACTGGTAGAGATTCGCGGTAACCGGGAAATCCTCCCCGCGCGTTTTTTGAGAATAGGCCTTCGCGTGCTGTGAGAGCTCACGGACGACCCATTCCACCGACGCCATCTGCATATCGAAGAAATGACGATAGAGCGGAATATCCCAGCGGGCGTTTGCATTGCAGGCAAGCAGGTCTTCGTCCCGATATCCCTTTGCCAGCAGATATGCGCGGTAATCAAACGTTTCCGGATCGCCGGCATCCTCCGGCAGCGCAATTTTGTTTTTGCGGAGATAATCCCGGAATTTTGCGACACATTCGCGGCAGAAGCAGCCCGCATTGCTGGTGACGTGTTTCTGCGTATCATATTCGTCGATGTGCAGACCGCCTGCGCCTGCATCGATCATCATTTCCACATCACGCTTCATGTATTTCAAATAGGAGTCCTTGTTGCAGCACGGCGTGTAGCATTTGTGGTCGTGCTCCGGCGCCATTAACCAGGCAGAGAGGATATTGCGGCCCTCCAACGAAACCGACTTGAATTCCTCCAGGAAATCCACAGCCTTTTCACCAAAGCAGTTGGTCAGCCCATCGGGGAAATACGTTTCCATGGGCTTGAACACTTTCGGGTAGCGGTTCGTCGAAAGTTCGCTCATGCCAAGGTATTTTTTGTTTTCGGAAGCGCCGCGCAGGATGTTCAGCGAGAGCAGACGGCTCTCATCTTCGTTCCATTCCGCGCCGAATTCCCAAAGCTGCCCTTTCCACAGTACGGAAAACACCCGAATACCGCGTTTTTTACACTCCGCGCAAAATTCGCTGTCATTCATGAAGCCATACAGGCGCATACGCGGCGGCGTATCGTCATTGGCCTCGCGATCGAGATACGGAAGGCCGATTGCTCCGCTGCCCAAACAGGACCAGATCAGCATATTGGCATGGATATCCTCGATATCTTCGATCATCTGCATATTTTTCATCGGCAAACTCGGATGGTAATTCCACATATCGCGATACCATCCCATAAAATATAAACCTTTGTTCATCTCCCGTTTCCTTTTCTTTTCGTTTTTTCGGGTCGCCCCGTATCGACGGACCACATCTTAACGGTTCCGTTCGTACTATTCAATATAGCCTGCTTTGTTTGAAAAATCAAGTGTCTGCCGCATATTCTGTCGATGCTCCTGTGCAGGCGAAAAGAGTCCCCAGCCTTCGCTTTTCCGCAAGAGACTCTTGCGATTATCCTGAAATCTGATATAATGGATAATAAATGAAATTCCCTGAGACGAGACGAAAGCGGAAAGGCAAACAATCACAACAGCGCTGACATCCCGCTTTCGAATCATCCAATCACATGCAGACTACCGGTTGTGGCAGGAAAACTGCCGAAATCTACATATTTTCCTGTCTCAGTCAACCTGAAAGGAGTTTTTTATGCCAATATTCCCGTATCTCGATGCCACACTGTCTCCGCTTGAACGCGCAAACGACCTTCTCAGCCGCATGACAATCGAGGAAAAAGTCAAGCAGCTGCAATGCGCATTGAAACCGCCGGAAACCTATGAATTCGAAAACGGTATGGGCGAAATGTATCCGGAGGGTATACTTGTTCACGAGAGCCCCGAAGAAACCGCTGCCGCCATCCGCAAAGGACAGGAGCACTGTATGGCATCCTCCCGTTTTGGGATCCCCGTAATTATGCACAACGAAGCGCTCAGCGGTTTGTGTATGAATTTTGCGACCGTCTTCCCGACCTCCATCGGTCTTGCAGCATCTTTTGACCCGGACATCGTGCAGGACATGGCGGATCGTACAAGAAAACAAATGCTGGCCGTCGGGTATCGGCAGGCACTCTCGCCCGTACTTGACGTATCGCGCGATATACGCTGGGGGCGTATCAGCGAGACCTACGGCCCGGATCCCACCCTCTCTGCCAGGATGAGCGTTGCCTTTGTCAAGGGCATACAGACCGATGATTTGAAAAACGGTGCTTCCGCGACCGGCAAGCACTTCCTCGGTCACGGTGCGAGCGAAGGCGGTATCAATCAGACAAGAACCGTAGCAGACGCGCGCGAACTGCGGGAGATATATGCAAAGCCGTTTGACGCCGCAATCCACATGGCAGGAATCGGCAGCGTTATGAATTCCTACTGCGAGATCAATGGAGAGCCGGTATGCGCGAGCCACAGCATCCTGACGGATATGCTGCGCGGGGACCTTGGCTTTGATGGGCCTGTTACCAGCGATTATAGTTCGATTCAGCGTCTGGTGTACAATTTCCGCACCGCGAAGGATCTTCCGGATGCCGCGGCACAGTGCCTCAAGGCAGGATTGGACATTGAGTGCCCGGCGCCTGTTGCCTATGATAAACCGCTTCTGGAGGCGTATGAAAAGGGCCTCGTGACAGAGGAGGATATTGACACCGCCTGTCTGCGCGTTTTGAAGTTCAAATTCGAATTGGGTCTGTTTGAAGACCCGATGCCAAAGGAAGACACCATCAAAGACACATTCTATAACCCGGAAAACACCGAAAAAGCAAAGGAAGCCGCGCGCCGTACCATAACCCTGACGAAAAACAACGGTGTACTGCCGCTTCGGGATCAAAACGTCCGCGTCGCCGTGATCGGCCCGACGGGCAACAACCGCAGATTCCTGTATTCCGGTTATATTTTCGCCACACTCGTTGACATGAACCTTGCAAAGCTGGAGCAGATCGGAACGGAAAGCAGACCGCCGATGGCCAGAGAATTCAATCCGCTTGATGAAACGCCGAGACCTGCACGCACCTTCCCGTTCACGGCGGAGGAAGCGCTTACGCTGATCGACCGCCGCCTTCAGAAGTTGTATCCGGAAAGCCGCACGATCTTCGAAGCCATCCACGATGTTTTCCCAAACAGCGTGTATGTGCGCGGATGCAGCTATCTCGATCCGGAGGATACCGAATTTGAGGAAGCTGTTGCCGCTGCGCAGGATGCGGACGTGGTAATTCTGACCGTTGGCTCCAAGTGCGGATGGGGTCCGATGACGAATAACGGAGAAGGCACGGACAACAGCCATGTCGGTCTGCCTGCGGCGCAGAGTGAACTCGTACAGCTCGTCTGTGCTGCTGCAAAGAAGTGCATCATCGTCCATACCGACGAGCGTCCGATGATCGACGCGAAGGCCTTCGATGCCGCGGACGCCGTGCTCGAGGCGTGGCTGCCGAACACATGGGGTTCGGACGCCATTGCGGACGTTTTAACCGGTGCATACAACCCCGGCGGACGCCTGCCCTTTGATGTCCCCTATGCCGAAGGCGTTGGCCCCGTCTATCACTATATGAACAACGGAACCCACCGGCTGACCTGCGGCCTGACCAACGGCTACCGCGAGCTGCCGCGCCCGATTCTGCTCCCGTTCGGCTACGGTCTGAGCTACACGAGCTTTGCATACGACAATATGACCCTTACCTCGGACGGCAGTGAGAATCCGGTGCTTACCATCCGCGTTGATGTGACCAACACCGGCGACGTGAAGGGCGACGAGGTCGTGCAGCTGTATGCCAGAGATTTGCTTGGTTCCAAGATCCGTCCGTATCAGGAGCTTGCGGGCTTCTGCCGCGTGACATTGGAGCCGAAGGAAACCAAAACCGTCAGCTTTACCGTCCGCGCCGACCAGTTTGCTTTCATCAACCGCGAAAACAAATGGGTGCTTGAGGAAGGCGACTTTGCCTTCTACATCGGATCTGACAGCGTCACAAGAAAGGACTGCAAGGTCTTTACGCAGGCAAAGACGATCGAAATTGACCCCGCAAAGCGCGGTTTCTACGCCGATGCAGCCGTTCTGTAAGCGTGCAGAACCAGTTCCCGAAATCAAACAAGCGACGCCTCCGTCAGGAATGGACGGAGGCGTTTTTTCTATCAATTTACGGGTAAGAATCCGCATCGCGTAGGCGTTCTGTTCTTTCCGGACAGCAAAAAAGTCCGCTGTTTTTTGAAACAACGGACTTTTCATTTTTCAAACACTCAGCCTTCCATTTCGCCAAGGAGTCGGATCGCCGCTTCCGCACCGGTTGCAGCGTCCGGCGCATAAGCGTCTGCACCGATCGAGTCGCAGAAGCTCTGGGTGATCGGCGCGCCGCCGACCATCACCTTCACGCTGTCGCGCAGGCCGCGTTCCTTCAGGATTTCAACGACCCGGCCCATTTCGCCCATAGTCGTCGTTAAGAGTGCAGAGCAGCAAATCAAATTTGCATGATTTTCCACCGCAGCGTCTACAAACTGCTCCGCCGATACATCCACGCCCAGATCTACGACCTGGATGCCGTGTCCTTCAAACATAATTTTCACGATATTCTTGCCGATATCGTGGAGATCGCCTTTCACCGTGCCGATCACGGCCGTACCCTTGGCCTCCACGCCGGATTCCGCGAGCTTCGGACGCAGAATATCCAGTCCGGCATTCAAAGCACGCGCGGCAATCAGCACTTCCGGCACAAACACCTCGTTATTCTTGAATTTTTCGCCGATCACACCCATGCCGGCTAAAAGTCCCTCTTCCAGAATCACGCCGGGCGCAGTTCCCTCGGAAAGAGCCTCCTCCACAAGCTGCTTCACATTGCGCGCGCGGCCCTTCTGCAGAAATTCGCTGATTTCTTCCATGCGTACCATATCAAAAACCTCCGTGAACAGTCAAATTCCTGTTCTCATTTTAGGGGATAGTCCGGGCGAAAGATAGTATAATTTTTTGATTTTATAAAAATATTATGATTCTTCGAAATATTGCACGCTGCCGGCATGCAAGGCACGATAGCGGTTCGGGGGCATCCCGGTTTCCTTTTTAAACACTTTTGTAAAATAACTCTGATCTTCAAAGCCGCACAATCCGGCAATGTCCACCAGGGCAATTTTGTTATCCGCCAGCAGCCGCTTGCTCTGTTCGATCCGGACATGGTTGATGTATCCCGTCAGGCTGCAGCCCGTTTCTTCCTTGAACAGGCTGCTGATATAGGAACGGCTCAGATACACCTGACCGGCAATATCCTCAAGCGTAATTTTCCGGTGATAGTTGCCGCGTATATACTCCATAATCTTATGCACCACATCTGCGTGCTTCACACGGCGGAAGTCAAAGGTATAATTGATAAAACGGTGCATCACGCCGCTCAGCCAGACGCTCGTTTCCTCCAGATCCGTAAAGTGTTCGATATTATTGAAGTATTCCGCGTTATACAGCAGGATCTCGCTCATTTCAGCGCCCGCCTCAATCACCGCCCGGGAAAGAATAACAATCAGCTCCATTACCCGGGCCTTTATGGTACTCAGATCGAAACCGCTTGAAAAATAAATATGTCCCAGCAGATCGTTCAGCAGAGCCTGTGCCTTTGCCCGCTCGTTTGCGGCAACAAAAGCCCGAAGCTGGCGTTCGCCATCGAGAAAATAGCGCGCATCCTCGTAATCTGAAAACTTGCCGCGGTCCGTGAAGTGCGCCGGCACCGTTTTCATCTGGATACCCGGCAAATGCGGCGCGCCGTTTACATACGCCGTCATAACAGCCAGAATCTCCGAAAGGTCACGTACGCGTACTGTGGACAAAACCGGCAAAGATGCCGCAAGACTGCGGTACGGCGCGTCCAGTGCAGACAGGGTATCCTCTTCTTCACCCAGTATCATCGGGCCGGCAATCAGGCCGCCCTCCGAAACCCCATTTTCACCCAGCAGCGGAGACGCAGTGAATACCAAACCGGCCGTGCAGTAATAAATATAGCGGCCGCCCCATCGGAAGGACTCGCTGCAGCCATAATGCGCCGTGTTGCAGTGGTCGCAGCCTGCATAGCGGCATTGCATACAGAATTCCGTATTGCCATACAGCCGCATTTCCACGGCGTCCAGCATACTGCATGCCACACCGCTGACGCCTTCCAGATGCGACAGCAATTGCATGCAGTTTTTCTTTGTCTCATCTGTCAAGGCACGGTGCTCCTTCCCTCGCGCTTCCGAAAGGCACTTGACTTTCGGAAAAAAGTTTTTTAAGATACCCACAGGAGGGTCTCTATGAAACTGACGATTTATCAAAATGGTTCCACTACCGTTTTAGAGTACAGCACCCCTGTGCGCTTGTCAACACTTTTTGCGCAGGAACATCTTCCGCTTTCCATGCCCTGCGGCGGCAGACAGCGCTGCCGCAAATGCAGAGTAATTGCACACGGTGCACTTTCCCCGCTTTCCGAAACGGAAGCCTCCTGGCTTACTGCGGAGGAAATCGCGCAGGGCGTCCGCTACGCCTGCATGACAACCGCGCTGGGTGACGCGGAGCTAATCCTGCCCGATATCGTGGGGGAGCAGATTCTGACTTCCGGGGAACTTGCGAATTTTTCGCGAAGGCCCTGGGCGGAGGGCTGCGGTGCTGCCTTTGATATCGGCACCACGACCGTCGCTGCCTATCTTTATGATCTGACCTCCGGCGCTCTGCTCGCCGCAGACGCAGAAAAGAATCCGCAGGCCGCATTTGGCGCGGATGTCATTTCCCGCATTTCTCATGCCGTTTCAGGCGGCGGGCCTGCTTTGGCTGAACAGATACACGGCTGTGCAAATACCCTGCTTGCCCGCTTGTGCCGCACGGCCGGCGTCTCCCTTTCTGCGCTTCAGTCCGTTGTTTTCACCGGAAATACGGCGATGGAGTATTTCCTCCTTGGCGCGGATCCATCCTCCATTGCGCAGGCTCCCTTTGCACAGGACCGCAGCTTCGGGGAATTCTGTTCCGCCGCTGATCTTGGGCTTTCGGCGCCAAACGCTAAGGTTTACATAACAAAGTGCATTTCGGCCTATGTCGGCGGCGACATTACCTCCGGCATCCTCTCCAGCGGTATGTTGTCTCGCTCAGAGCCTGTTTTGCTGGCTGATATCGGCACAAACGGTGAGATCGCACTGGCTGCAAACGGGAAGCTGCTGTGCTGTTCCACGGCAGCCGGTCCAGCCTTTGAGGGTGCAGGCATCCAGATGGGCATGACCGCCTCCGAAGGTGCAATTTCGCATGTCCGTGCGGAAAACGGCGCCCTATTCTATGACACGATCGGCGGCGGAACGCCGCGGGGAATCTGCGGTTCCGGTATAATAGATGCAGTTGCCGCCTGCCTCTCGCTCGGATATCTGGATGAAACCGGCGCAATTGACGATCTCGCACTGCCGGACGATTTGCTTGTCGAATCCGACGGCACGGCGGCCATTCGTTTCCCCCATTCGCAGGTAGTCATCACGCAGAAGGACATCCGTGCCGTACAGCTCGCAAAATCGGCGATCTGTGCCGGAATGGAGGCCCTGATTGCCTCCGCCGGACTCCGCACAGTCGATATCGCCCGGCTGTTGATTGCCGGCGGCTTTGGCAGCGTGCTGGATACCGCCAGCGCGCAGCGGATCGGGCTGATCCCCGCCGGATTTTCCGGACAAATTCATGCCATTGGAAACGCGGCCGGAATGGGCGCCGTGATGCAGCTGCTTTCCCGGGATAAGATTGCGGAGGCCGAGGGCATTGCGGCAAGAGCACAGACGCTGGAGCTCTCGACAGACCCTGTTTTCCGCGATGCCTATATTGAAAATATGCTCTTTCCGGAAAGCTGAGAAAACCAAAACCGGGTGCGTAAAATACGTACCCGGTTTTTTTACTGCTCAATGCCATCCCGCGCCGGAATTCCCCGGTCGAACGGATGGCGAATTTTTTTCATTTCCGTCACATAATCAGCCAGTTCCAGAATATCCGGAGCCGGATCCCGACCCGTCAATACGACCTCCACATTCTCCGGGACAGCCCGCAAAAATGTGCGCAGCGGCGCAGGGTCCAGATAACCGTACCGATCCGTGCCCACCACTTCGTCCAGCACCAGCAGCACAGGTCCCTCCTGCGGGCAGGCCGCAATGGCACGACTGAAAAGTGCATTCTGTTCCCGGCGCAGGGCCTGCTGCTCCTCCGGTGACAGTGTCCAGGTGAATCCGAAGCGCCGCTCGGCGCGCAGCAGCGTCACCCGCGGAAGGTTCCGCAGCGCAGTGACCTCCCCTGTTGGTTCCGTTTTCAGAAACTGCGCGATCACCACCCGGAAATCTGCGCCCTGGGCGCGAAGCGCCAGTCCAAAGGCAGCTGTGGTTTTGCCTTTCCCATCTCCGCAATATAGATGTATCAATCCCATTGTCTCACTCCACTGATGACAAGTTCTTACCCATTTTAAAACGCCATAAACGCGCCTGATCCTCCTCGGAAGCATAGCCGATGCCCACACGGCGGTCCGGTACGATCTCGCAGCGCATACCGTCATCCACCACGGTGAGGATCCCATCCGAAAGCCTGCCCCCATTGAGTGCGCCGGTAATTCCCAGCGCTTTTGTCAGACGTCCGGGACCCTCCGCGCCTTCACAGGCGCGAATCAGCACGCCCTGCGGACTGCCTTCCTCTCCGGTGATGATGTTCAGAAGCCAATGTATTCCATAACAGAGATAGACATAGATCACGCCGGCAGGACCATACAGCAATTCCGTGCGCGGCGTTCTGCCGCGATGTGCGTGACACGCCGTGTCCTCCGCCCCGCCATAGGCCTCCGTTTCCGTAATGCGCAGCGACAGTCGCTCACCTGAAGGCAGCTGATGCACCAGAAGCTTTCCCACAAGCTCCGGCGCCACCACGAGCCGGTCGCGCTGAAAAAACGAGTCATTCAGCTTTTTGTTTTCGCTTCCCATGTGTCTATCACCTGTCCTTTTGATCAAAATACCGTTTGACGAAGCGCAGCGTTTCATAATTTATGCAAGAAAAAACCTGCAAGAAAATCTTGCAGGTTTTTGTGGTGCGGTCACCGGGACTTGAACCCGGACGGTTGCCCATACGCCCCTCAAACGTACGCGTCTGCCTATTCCGCCATGACCGCATATCGCGAACAGCAGGTATAATTATAATGGCAAAACCCCGATTTGTCAAGAGGAATTTGCCGTTTTTCAAAAAACTTTTTCCTGCTGACGCTTTTTCTCTTGCAGGGCGAAAAACCGTCAGCCCTGTACGCAGCCGTCGGTGCAGCGCTGCCGTTCACTGCCCTATGGATGCAAAAAGTGCCCGGCCAAACAGCCGGGCACCTCTTATGGACGTTCTTTTCCGGAAAGTGCGGCATAGGCTTCCGCAATTTCAATAAAATCCCGGTAAGCATCCGCACGCTTGGACGGATCACGCAGCAGCGCCGAGGGATGATACGTTGCAATCATGCGATACGCGCCTTTTTCAAACCAGACGCCATGCTCCTTCGTGATCTTAAAATCCGGTTTGATGATGCGTTTTGCGGAAATTCTGCCAAGGCAGGCTATAATTTTCGGTTTCACCAGCGCCGTCTGACGCCGCAGCCAAGGCAGACAGGCGTCTTCTTCCTCCGACTCCGGATCGCGGTTATGCGGAGCGCGGCATTTGATGATATTGGCGATGTACACTTCCCCGCGGGAAATGCCGATCGCTGTCAGGTACTCATTCAAAAGCATTCCGGCCGGTCCGACAAACGGTTCGCCGCGCAGATCCTCCTGCTCACCGGGGCCTTCGCCGATAAACATCAGCTCTGCATTCCGGTTGCCGGTTCCGAACACCACATTCGTGCGTCCGGCAGCCAGTCCGCATGCCGTGCAGTTCCGACAGGCGGCTTCCAGAGCCTCCCAGCCTTGCTGTGCGCTCATCCGAATTCCTTAGAAATCGAAATTGTCGCGTTTTGCGGAACCACGCTTGAAGATCTTGTCAATATCGTCGAAGAGATCATCCTTGCTGTCCAGATCCGGTGCATTGGCTGCTTCCGCCGCCGCATTGATCTCATCGCGGGAGAACACAACCGTGTTGCCCTCTTCCACTGCGGAGTGGGTCTTTTCGGTTTCGCGCTCTTCATATGTGAGTGTCGGGTTCTGGTCAAAGCGGGTTGCAATCACCGTCACGCGGATTTCATCTTCCATATTGTCGTCAATGGATGCGCCAAAGATGATGTGCGCCGTTTCGTGTGCGGCTTCCTTGACCATCATGGCTGCATTTTCCACTTCTTCCAGGGTGATATCCGGAGAACCCGTGATGTTGATAATCACGCCGCGGGCGCCGTTGATGGAGGTCTCCAGCAGCGGGCTCTGGATCGCCAGGCGCGCAGCCTGCTCAGCCTTGTCGCGGCCGGTGGCAGTACCGGTGCCCATATGCGCATAACCTGCGCCCTTCATAATGGAGGTGACATCCGCAAAGTCCAGATTGATGATACCTTCCATGGTAATCAGTTCGGAAATGCTCTGGATCGCCTGACGCAGGACATTGTCTGCAATTTCAAATGCGTTTTTAAAGGTAATGCGTTGTTCGCTGACGAGCTTCAGGCGCTCGTTCGGAATGACAATCAGTGCGTCCACCTTGGAGCGCATTTCCTCAATACCTGCCTCCGCCTGCAAACGGCGGGCAGAACCTTCAAAATCAAAAGGACGCGTAACAACGCCGATCGTCAGGATGTCGCGTTCTCTGGCAACCTCGGCAACGATCGGTGCGCCGCCCGTGCCGGTGCCGCCGCCCATACCGGCGGTGATGAACACCATGTCCGTATTCTCAAGCAGTTTCGAAATCTCGCTTCTGGTTTCTTCGGCAGCACGCTTGCCGATTTCCGGGTTGGAGCCTGCGCCGAAACCCTTCGTCAGCTTTTCGCCGATCTGCAGTTTGCGCGGGGTCGCCGCGTGCAGAAGCGCCTGCTTGTCCGTATTGATGGAAATAAAATCAACGCCGTGCAGGCCGCTTGCAATCATTCTGTTTACCGCATTATTGCCGCCGCCGCCAACGCCAATGACTTTTATATTTACGACGTTATCCGTTCCGGTTTCAAACTCGAAGCCCATATATGTACCTCCAACTTAGAGAGTATTTGAAAAATGTATAATCCCTTTTCTATTATTTTAACCTCAAATGAGTCCATAGTCAACATAAAATTACAAAATTTTTAACCAGATTGTCACCGTAATTCCTGGAAATCTGCTGTTTTTCGCCGTGTGGTCAGGTCGTATAGGGCTGGAAACGCGCCATTTCCGGTGTCGAGAGGTCAATTGTTCCCTGGTCGGTATCCTTCAGCCGTTCCAGCATCACCCGAAAAACAGCCAGCTTATATTCCAGCTCGCTGGCATCGCCCAGCACCACCGTGAAGCGGTTGGCGTATTGGAAAGAAATGTTATAGATTTTTTCCAGGTTGATTTCGCTGATATTCGCAATCCAGTCGGATTTCACAAGTTCCGCGAGAATACTTTTCAGAGACTCCAGCATCAGGCCGTCCTCAAACACAAGCTGTCGCCCCGGCTGATACTCCGACGGCGCCGCGCCGTTGATGACCGGGAGCCGGTACTCATCTCCCAGCGCCGTGTATTCCAGCAGAAAGGCTTCTTCGTCGATGATATAGGAGATGCCTCCGCTGACCAGCTTTGCAGCCGGTGTTCTCTCCGTCAGTTCAATCAGGACCGTATTGGGGAAGCGCCGACGGACCTTGATTTCCTTGACAAAGGGCAGTTTTTCAAACAAATTCTGCGATATTTGAAACCTATTGATAAAGAGGAGCTTGTCTCCGCTCTCCACGCCGGAGAGTTCCGCCACATATTCCGGCAGATACCGGCTTGTCCCGGTAACCTCAATCGTTTTGACTTCAAAAAAGACCGACGCAATGAAGAAAAGAGCCGCGCAGATCATCGCGGTCAGCAAAACGCGGTATAGAATTTCCCCGGTGCGGCCGGAGGATTCTTTTCTGCGGCGCGGGCGGGTGCGTTTTGCTTCCTCAAAGGTAAATGGCTCCACATTGCGCGGCAGTTTTTCGCGCCGGCGGGACTTTTTCACAGGAGCAGGGCGTGTCCGGCGCTGTGAAGCCGCCGCATTTCCTGCCTCAGACGTCCGGCGCTGTTCCTGCACGCGCGCCGCATCCGGCTGACGCCGTGCCGCAGGCTCCTGACGGCGTTGTGCTTCGTAAGCGGTTCTGGCAGGCTGCGCAGCATCGCCTCGAGGCCTCGGCGCGTTCGCGCGAGGCCTGCTCCGGTATTGACTTTTTCTTTTCCGTTTTGCCATACTGGTCTCCATTTGTCCCCGCGCCGAGAAAACCGGCTATTGCTCACGCCGGATTACATCGGCGCCCAGTCTGCGGAGCGTTTCATCCATTCTTTCATAGCCACGTTCCAGGTGGTCAATGTGGGAAATTTCGGTTCGGCCATAGGCCCCAAGCGCCGCCGTTACAAGAGCAGCCCCTGCACGCAGATCCGGCGCCGTCACCGGGGCGCCTGTCAGGCGCGCCACGCCATGAACCGCCGCAAAGCGGCCCTCGCTTTGAATGTCTGCGCCCATACGCCGCAGCTGTTCCATATGATTATAGCGGGATTCAAAGATATTTTCAATAAAAACACTCGTGCCCTCCGCCGTACACATCAGCGCCATCAGCGGCGGCTGCATATCGGTTGCATACCCGGGGTACGGCCGGGTTTCCACGATGCCGACCGGCGCAATGTGAGAGGGCGCCGTCAGCCGCATATAGCCCAGTTTTTCCAGAATATCGCAGCCGGCATGGCGCAGGGCATTGGTCAAAGCGGCCATATGCTCCGGCCGGGCGTTTGTGATCTCCACCGTGCCGCCGCACGCAGCTGCTGCGCATAAATAGGTTCCCGCGGCAATCCGGTCAGTCGCCACCGTATAGCGGGCGCCGTGTGTACGGCAGCCGCCTTCCACCTCAATCACTGTCGTTCCCGCGCCGCGCACGGGGATGCCAATGGCGTTCAGAAAGCCCGCCAGATCCAGAATTTCCGGTTCCCGCGCCGCATTCATAATCCGCGTCGTTCCCTGTGCGGCCGAAGCCGCCAGCATGGCGTTTTCGGTTGTTCCAACCGAAGGAAACGGCAGGAAGAGATCGCAGCCACGCAGGCTATCCGCTCTGCAAAGCAGACGTTCCCCTTCCGCAGCAATCTCTGCGCCCAGGGCGCGCAGCGCGTCGAGATGATAATCAATCGGACGCGGCCCCAGCATGCAGCCGCCGGGCATGGTCATTTCCGCGCACCCCGCACGTGCCAGAATCGCGCCCAGAAACACCACGGATGAGCGCATCCGCTTCATCAGCCGTTCCGGGATATCGTGTGCGCACATACCGGTGCAGTCCACTGCGACGCTGTTTCCGCTGCGACCGGCTTTACAGCCCAAATATGTAAGGATATCAAGAGCGCAGTCCACGTCGCTCAGCTGCGGGCAGTTTTCAATTACCACTTCCCCGCAGACGAGCAAAGCTGCCGCAAGGAGGGGCAACGCTCCGTTTTTGGAGCCTTGAACGGCAATACTGCCTTTCAGTTTTCTTCCACCGTGAATCACAAATTCCGTCATACACCGGCCTCCCGTTTCGCGCCGCTTTCCTGAAAAACAGCGTCTGATCAAGCGTTCAGCCCATAGTATGCCGGTTTCAGTCGAGGTGTGCCAGGTCAGCGTTTGGCCTTTTTCGTCGTCTGGCAGATTGCCTGGTAGATTTTCTCCATGGCGTCCGGAACTGCAAAGTGGGAGATCCTGCGGGACATTTCCTGCAGGCGCGCAGGATTCTCAAGCAGGCTGTTCACGGTTTGATACAGGCGCTCCGCCGTGCAGTCGCGCTCCAGTATCACGATTGCGCCGCCTTCCTTTTCGATGGCACGCGCATTTTTCTCTTGATGATTTTCTGCAACATTCGGCGAAGGGACGATCACGACCGGTTTGCCCATCATAGCCATTTCCCCCAGCGTTGCCGCGCCGGCGCGGCACAGAATCACATCCGCCGCAGCGTAAACGCGCGCGGCATCATAGATATAATCCCGGATGTCAATGTTCGGATGCTGTTCCAGGTCAACACCCTTCTTCCGGATTTCGTCCCGCACCCAGGTATAGCCATAGCTGCCGATCGCATGAATCAGATAATGCCGGTCCTCCTGTGCTTCCAGCGCCGTAAAGTCCGCCATGATATGGTTCATACGTTCCGCACCGAGCGAACCCCAGACCGAAACAATCAGCGGACGGGTATCCAGCCTCAGTTCGCGGCGTGCCTCATCCTTTTTGGCAAACAGGATATCCTCCCGCACCGGGCTGCCTGTCAGGACAATGTTCCCGCCCTTTATCAGGGCACGGGTTTCTTCAAAGCTGATCATCACCGTGTCCGCACGGCGCGCCAGCACCTTCGTCGTGAGGCCGGGCAAGGCGTTGACTTCCAAAATGGCAGTCGGAACACCCTTTGACTGCGCGGCATAGACTATGGGAAAACTGGCATAGCCGCCGCAGCCGATCGCTACGTCCGGATGGAATTTTTCGACGACATCCCGCGCTGCCGAAAGAGCGCGGCGCGCCATGCCAAGGACTTTGCAGTTATAGGCAATTCCTGCAGGCTTCAAGCTACGGCGAAAGCCGCGGATATCAAAGGTTTCCAGCCGGAATCCTTCGCGCGTTACCAGTTTTTCCTCGAGACCGCCGGATGCGCCGCAGAACAGTACCTCACTGCCCGGGCTGCGCGCTAAAATGCCCTTTGCAATGGCGATTGCAGGGTTAATATGTCCGCCCGTACCACCCGTACCGATCAAAACTCTCATACTTTATCCTTTCCGCTGCGCAGGTATCTGCCGCGATACCGACAGCACAACGCCCAATTCTGCAAACAGGATAACCAGCGACGTGCCGCCGGACGAGAAAAATGGCAGCGACGCGCCCGTAACCGGCAAAAGACCGGTGACAACGCCGATATTCAGAATAATCTGCAGGGCAACCTGCGTGGTGAAACCTGCAACCAGCAGGGAGCCGAAGTTATCCCTTGCGCGCAGCGCAATATAGTAGCCGCGAACAACAAATGCGGCAAAGATGACAAGGATCAGCGCGCCCCCGACAAAGCCCAGTTCCTCGCAGATGATCGCAAAAATGAAGTCATTCTGCGGTTCCGGCAGGAACAGGTGCTTCTGCCTGCTCTGTCCGAGGCCAAGGCCCCACATGCCGCCGGAGCCCAACGCATAAAGCGACTGTAAGATCTGATAGCCGTCGCCCTGGGGATCCAGCGTCGGGTCCAGCCACATATTGATGCGGTCCAGGCCGTAGCCCAGGCCAAAAACAATCCACAGAACTGCCGCGACGCCGACCACGCCGAGTGCGGCCAGCTTGCCGATGTGAGCACCGGCCATGAAAATGATCACAATGCCCGTAACAGCAATGATAATCGTCGCGGAAAGGTGCGGTTCTCTCATCAGCAGGAAGCCAAAGAAACCAATAATAACCAGGAAGGGTACAACGCCGTACGTAAAGGTTTTCATGCGCTTGCCCATACGCACGGCAAGGCTTGAAAAGCTGATGATAACGGCAGCTTTTGCGATTTCGGAAGGCTGGAAAGTCAAAACTTCACCGATACCAATCCAGCGCTGCGCATTATTACGCGTCTGGCCGATGAACAACACCATCACAAGCAGCACCGCCGCAGCCACAAGCATCGGGAATGCCAGTTTATGCAGGATCTGATACGGAATGGCCATGACGATGAACATCACGGCAAAGCCGAGCGCCGCAAACAGAAACTGGCGCCAAATAAAATACGTTGCATCGCCATAGTAATAATAGGCGGAGGAATAGCTGGCGGAAAACAGCATTACAAGGCCAATCAGGGTCAGCATGACAACCAGCATGAAATACGGCACGTCAAATCCGCCCACCACCGGTTTCTCGGCGGCAGGCCGGCGCCGTACCTCGCGCCGGACATTGGACGGAACGGGCGCATCGCCTGCGCGCGCCGCGGCAGGCTCATAGGGCCGTGTTTCCCGCGGCCTGCGTTCCTCCTGATTCTGCCGTGCAAGTTCTGCGCGGCTTTGTCGTCTTGTATCTGCCATAACAGCCTCCTCAGGCAATCGGATTCAGCCAAACGACGCCAAAATAACCGAGTATGCACATCAAAACGGTGATGACAAACGCCGTAATCACAATCTGGCGCTCGCTGTAACCGCACAGTTCAAAATGATGATGGATCGGCGCCATTTTGAAAATACGTTTTCCGCCGCTGAGCTTAAAATACCCCACCTGGATGATATCGCTCAGGACTTCCACGATATAGACCAGGCCAACCGGGATCAGAATCAGCGGAAGATCAATGGCAAACGCCATGCCTGCCACCAGGCCGCCCAGGAAAAGTGAGCCCATGTCGCCCATGAAAACGCGCGCCGGGTTGAAATTATAGATCAGGAAACCGCCAAGTGCGCCGCAGACAGCCGCAGGCAGCATGGCAAAAGCCTGCATCACGGTGCCGTCCGCTGCCGCCTTGGCAAGATAGTGCGCGGCAAATGCAAAAAACGCCATAACCGCCAGCGTTACGCTGGCTGCCAGGCCGTCCAGCCCGTCAGTCAGGTTCACGGCATTGTCTGTCCCGACGATGATGAAGCTCATGAAAACGAAGTAGACAATCCAGGGAATTTCAAAGGAAACATTCAAAAACGGAACGGCAATCACCGGCGAAAGCAGGCCCATTGTGCGCATGAGCGTGATAAACAGCACGGCAACGGCAAGCTGAAGCAGAAATTTCTGTCCGGCGCTGAGGCCCTTATTCTGCTTCTTTTTGATCTTGCTCCAGTCGTCAATCAAACCAATCGCGCCAAAAGCCGTTGCCATGGCCAGGACCAGCAGCCAGCGTCCGCACCCCTGCGTGCCGAATGCGATCAGAGCCACCGCCATCGCGGCCACAATGCCAAAGAAGAAAATAAAGCCGCCCATCGTGGGGATATTCTGCTTTTTCAAATGCCATTTCGGTCCATCCTCCAGGATCTTCTGACCGAATTTCAAACGCCGCAGCGTTCGAATCACAATGGGACCGGAAATTGCGGAAACCGCAAAGGCAACAATAAATACCACAAGGCTCTGCATCATACAAAAACCCTTCCGTTTTTACAATTCTTTTTGAAACAGCGCAAGCGCTGCATCCATGTGCATTCCATGACTGCCCTTAAACAGGACGGCGTCGCCCGGCCTGACTTCCGCAAGCAGTCGCCGCACCAGCGCTTCCTGCGTTGCATAGGCCGCTGCGTGCGCGCTGTCCATTCCGGCGGCACGCGCACCGTCCAGATACGCGTCCCCGCCATAGGTAAAGAGAAAATCTGCCGACTCTGCGGCGCAGCGGCCGCAGAGTTCGTGGCCCTCCTGCGCGTAATCGCCCAGTTCCAGCATACCGCCCAGCACAGCAAAGCGTCTTGCCGCCGGGAGGTTCTTTAAAACCGTCAGCGAGGCACAAACTGCCTCGGGGCTGGCGTTATAGGAATCATTGATGATGGTGATGCCGCCGGAGGTTTGGATATTCTGTCTGCCGCGCGCCGGGGAATAGTTCTCCACGGCAGCGGCCGCAGAGGAAAAATCAATTCCCGTGCAGATCCCGGCCAGAATCGCGGCAAGCGCATTGGATACATTGTGCGCACCAACCGCCGGCAGGCGTACCGTCTGCCGGCCGCCCTGATAGTGTGCGGCGAACACGGTCGCGCCCTGTTCTGTCTTCAGGATTTCTGCGCGCAGGTCGGCCTCCGGATTGTGCAGACCGTAATACAGCGCCGGAAACCCCAGTTTTCCGCGCAGTTCCCACAAAAGCGGCTCGTCGCCATTGAGGATCACCTGCCCGCCAGGGCGCAGGCCCTGGAGAATTTCAAGCTTTGCTTTACATATATTCTCCCGGGTGCCGAAAAATTCGATGTGCGCCGTGCCGATCGAGTTGATCACCGCGACATCCGGGCAGGCCATCCGCGTCAGGCGCGTCAGCTCGCCGGGCTGCGACATTCCCATTTCCAGAACCGCCGCCTCATGCTCCGGCAGCAGACGGAACAGGGCAAACGGCAGTCCGATCTGCCCGTTGGAGTCCTCTTCCGTTGTCAACAGGCGGTAACGGGAACCCAGAACCGCCGCCGTCATCCGTGCTGTCGTCGTTTTTCCGACGCTGCCCGTGATTCCCACAACGCGCGGCGAAAATTGTTTGCGATAGCCCGCCGCAATAGCTTGACAGGCCGCCAGAACGTTCTCCACCCGCAAAAGCGGGATTGGCAGTTCCATGCCGTCTTTTGCGCACAGTGCGGCGGAGGCGCCGCCTGCGACAGCTGACGGCAGAAAGTCATGGCCGTCAAACCGGGTTCCGGGCAGCGGCACAAACAGACTGCCCGGGCGCGCAGCCCGGCTGTCCTTGCAGACGTCCCGTATTATAACCTGCTCATATCCCGCCGGACAGGCGGTTCCCGCCCAGGAGGCAATCTCGGCAAGTGATCGTTCAATCATGCACGGCACCCCGCTTCAGACAGGCTTCCACTTCCTCGCAGTCGTCGAAATGTGAGCGGACACCGCGCACTTCCTGATAGGTTTCGTGGCCTTTCCCCATGATCAGTACCGTATCGCCCGTGCGAGCCAGCGCAATTGCGCGGCGAATTGCCGTGCGGCGGTCCGGAATTACCTCCGTGGGACACTTATCCCGGTCAATTCCGGGCAATATATCGGCAATAATATCCTCCGGCTCCTCAAACCGGGGGTTATCCGTCGTTACAACCAGCAAATCGGCATACGCAGCGGCGGCTTCCCCCATGCGCGGACGTTTCGTGCGGTCGCGGTTGCCTCCGCAGCCGAATACGGAAATCAATCTGCCCTTCGTAAACTCGCGGGCAGTTTCCGACATCTGCCGCACGCTTTCCGGTGTATGCGCATAGTCCACAATCACGCGGAAATCCTGCCCCGCGTCCACGGTCTGCGCGCGTCCGGCCACCGGGCGTGTGCAGGATACCGCCTCCGCGGCGGCCCGGAAGGGAATTCCCAGCGTCATCGCGCAGGCGATTGCGGAAAGCGCGTTATACACCATAAATCCGCCCGGAGAGGAAAGCCGGACATGGCAGCGCTCCGCCGCCGTCACGGCGTCGAATTCCACGCCGGTGGAAGCATGATGATCGATCCGCTCCGCCCAGAGATCCGCGCCATCGGCCTTCGCGGCCGAAAAGCGCAGCTTCTGCGCCGTGGTATGCGCCAGAAGATACGCGCTTGCGGGGTCGTCGATATTCACGGCCGCGGCAGGCGCCATATCAAAAAGTTTTGCCTTGGCATGGAGGTAGTTTTCCATCGTGACATGGTAATCCAGATGGTCCTGAGAAAGATTGGTGAAAACGGCAGAGGCAAAGGGAATTCCCCACACGCGGCCGATATCGAGGGAATGGGAGCTGACCTCCATAACCACGTGCGTGCAGCCCAAAGCGGCAAGACGTGCAAACAAACGGTGGAGCTCCGGCGTTTCCGGCGTTGTGTTTTTGGCGGCTTCCAGCATTTCCTCCCCGCAGAACACGCCAAGCGTGCCGATCAGGCCCACTTTACAGCCTGCGGCCCGTTCCAGAATGGTTTTGACCATAAAAGCAGTGGTGCTTTTCCCTTTTGTGCCGGTGATGCCGATTACCGTCATGCTTCCGGCGGGATTTCCGTACAAATTCGCGGACATCACCGCCATCGCGCGGTTACCGTCCGGCACCACGACAAACGGTGCGCCGGGAACCTCCCGCTCCGCCACGATCACGGACGCGCCGTTTTCCACGGCGGCGTCAAGATAGTCATGGCCGTTTGCGCCGATGCGCCGCGCGGCAACATAAGCCGTACCGGGCGCCGCCCGGCGGGAGTCAAAGACAATATCCGTTATTTCCGTATCCATGGCGCAGTCCGATTGCAGGACTTCCACGTTTTGCAGCAACTTGTCAAGACGCATCAAAAGCACTTCCCGTCTCTATTCAATATTTTCATCCGACGTATCCTTGATAAAGCTGACCGTGACGACGGTGCCCGCCTCCACCATAGTGCCATATGGCGGATCCTGGCTGGCGGAAAGCACTAAAGACTCCTCCGAGGTGTTGCCCACGGCGCGGATATACAGGTAGGAGTCCTTTAAAAGCCTTCGGATGCCGCCCAGCGTCATGCCCGTAATATTCGGTATGCCGATCTTATGGCTTGGCTTCGAGCCGCCCATATAAATGACCATTTCCGCGCTGCGCTGTACTACTGCGCCGATCACAGGCATCTGGTCGGTCACATATTCGCCGTCGCCGACCACACGGTAGGTCAGAGACATTTCCTTGGCCTTCAGTTCCACTTCCTCCAGCGTCATGCCCGTGAAATCCGGTGTCGTAATATCCAGCGACTGGAATTCCTCCTCCGTATATTCCGGAGCCACGCCCAGGTACTGCAGCGTATTCTCAATCACTTCCGCCGCGTAGGGCGCCGCCAGCATATTGCCGGAGTGCGTTGCCGTGGTCGGCTCCTTGACCAGGATCAGCACGGCAATCTGCGGATCGTCCGCAGGCGCGAAGGCCAGGAAGGACGAAATGTATTTTTTCTCATCGCTTTCGTTTGTGGAGGTAATAACCGTCGTACCGGTCTTTCCGCCGACTTTATAGCCTTTGACATAGGCATTTGAACCGGTGCCTTCGGAAACGACTTTTTCCAGTGCATAGCACAGGTCTGCCGACGTTTTCTCTGTAATCACCTGCCGCACCGGCGTCGGGTCAAAGGTCTGCTTGACCGTTCCGTCCGCGCCAATGACCTGTTTCACTATATGCGGCTCATAAAGCGTGCCGCCATTGACCGCCGCGGAAACCGCCGTGATCAGCTGAATCGGCGTAATGGTGAAGGTCTGGCCGAAGGTGGAGGTCGCCAGTGAAATCGGGATGGTGTTCAGATAACTTTCCGAGTGATACAGCGTCGATGCGCCGCCGCCTTCGCCCGGCAGATTGACTCCCGTTTTCTGCGTCAGGCCAAAGGCCTCGAAGTACTTAAAGAACGTGGAGCCGCCCAGGCGTTTGCCTACTTCAATAAAGACCGGGTTGCAGGAATTCATAACGCCTTCCGTAAAGGTTTCCACACCGTGGCCGTTATCTTTCCAGCAGCCGATCTGGCGGTCATAGATGGTAATGGATTTGGAACCGTTGCAGATAAACGAGTTGTCGTTTAAGGAGGTTACGCTCTCCTCCAGTGCCATGGCCGCCGTGATGATTTTAAAAACAGAACCCGGTTCGTAGGTATCGCTGATGGCGGCGTTGGCCCACATTTTCTGGCGTTCCAGACTGAGCGCCTCGGTATATTCATCTCCCGAGAGCAGGGAGAGCGACTCGTTGATGTCACCGCTCTGGATGGTCAGCGGTTCGTTCGGATCAAAGTCCGGTTTTGAGGACATGGCGAGAATTTCGCCATTTTTGACGTTCATGGCAATGCCGACTGCGCTGGAAGCGCCCGCATTTTCACGCGCGCTGTCCAAAGCCCGCTCCAGATAGCTCTGGATTACCACGTCAATCGTTAAAACCAGGCTGTCGCCGTCCTCCGCATCGTAATACTGCTCATATTCAAAAGGCATATCGGTGCCCTTTGCATTTTTTGCTGCAATAATGCGTCCCGGCGTTCCCTGCAGCGTCTCGTCAAACGCATACTCGATGCCGTAAAGCCCGGTGTTGTCCGTTCCGACAAAGCCCAGGATCTGGGAAGCCACGGAACCATAGGGATAATAGCGCTTGGTATCCTCGACAAGGAAGATTTCGCCTGCCAGGTCATGTTCATTGATAAATTCACGCACCCGGTCGGCTTCGTCGGCTTCCACACGTTTTTTCACGTACTCATAATAGCTGCCGGTTTTGGTTGCGCGCTTATATACCGTGTCGTAATCTACGCCCAGAATCTGAGACAGGCCGGAAGCAATCAGCTGGGCGGTAGCCTCCGGGTCATCGTTATCCCGGATGTCGTTCGGAGAGATACACACGGTTTCCACTGTGGCGCTGACCGCCAGCGCATTCATATTGCTGTCGTAAATCGTTCCGCGCGACGGCGTCAGGATCTCATTGCGGGTCTGCTGGGATACCGCCTTCTGCTGATACTCCTCGTATGCGACTACCTGTACCTGGAACAGCTTCCCGATCAGCACAAGAAACGCAAAAACGCCTACAAAAAGCATGACAAACATGATGCGCTTAAACACCGAAGAGCTGTTCAAACCACGCCATCTGTCCATAAAAAGCCTCCTTTCCCGGGCATTCTGCCTGAAACAAAACACAGGGCGTGAATCCGTGAAGACCTGCGCGACCATATCGCAAGCTACGTTCCCGCCCCTGTCAAACTGTATTTTTTATTTTTGGATTCCACGCTGCGGCATTTCTGCCTGCCGGAATTTGCCTGCAGCTGCCGCGCAGCGGCTTTCTGCCTTTACTATATCCCGCCGTCAGGCCAAAAATTCCAGAAGTTCCTTCAGACGCTCTGAAAGCTTCTCGAAAAAGCCCGACACTTTACTGTCCTCATAGGGATCAATCACGGTGATCGTGTCCGGGTTGGAAAGTTCGATGTATTCCATCATGTTGCTCTCCAGCTTCACCATTCCCAGGTTGTTCACCGCATAGGTTTCAATGTCATTCAGTATGTACCGCTGGTCGTACTGCTTTTGCAGGATGATTTCCTCATTTTTCAGATCTTCGAGATCGCCGGTCAGCGTCGAAAGATCGTCCGTCAAAATCGTCAGGGTCATATAGTTGCTGATCAGCAGCGCAGCCAGGCCCGCAATCAGCGCATACAGAAAGATCACGCCCAGCGACAGTTTCTCACGCGGCGACGCTTCCCGTTTCCGGCTGACGCGCTGCTCCTCCGGCGCTTCCAGCACCGCTTCGCGCACCCGCGCGCGATTGTCAAACCGCGACAGGTCGTATGCAACGTTTCCGCCGGTAGCCAGATGCTCCGTGTCCACATACTTCCCGTATTCTTTTAAAACTTCCGTACTGTCCATGGATTCCGCCTCCTTGACGGGGAAAAAGGGTCAGATTTTTTCTGCGATCCGCAGTTTTGCGCTGCGCGAGCGGGGATTTTCCGCAAGCTCCTCCGCAGACGGCAAAATCGGTTTATGATTGACGATCCGCACAACAGGCTTCGCACCGCACACGCACACCGGGAAATCCGGCGGGCAGGTGCAGCCGTTTGAAAGTCTCCGGAACTCCGATTTCACAATACGGTCCTCCAGCGAATGGAAGGTGATCACCAGGATACGTCCGCCCGGCGCCAAAAGGCCGACGGCGGCCCGGATGCCCTCCTCCACTGCGGCCAGTTCGTCGTTTACCGCAATACGGATTGCCTGAAAGGTACGCTTTGCCGGATGCTGTCGTTCCCGTTTTGCATTGGGTATGGCAGAAGCCACAATTTCCGCAAGCTCCAGCGTGGTCCGGATCGGTTTTCCCTCCCGGGCACGCACGATCGCCGCGGTAACGGGGCCTGCAAACCGCTCCTCGCCATAGTCCGCAATGATCCGCTTGAGTTCCTCGCGCGCATACTCGTTTACCACGTCATACGCCGTGAGCCCCGCCGTACGGTCCATGCGCATATCAAGCGGCGCGTCGTGCATATAGGAAAAGCCGCGTTCCGGCTCGTCCAGCTGGAACGACGACACGCCAAGGTCAAACAGCACACCGTCAATCGGTTCCCGTATATGGTCCGCCATATTGCGGAAATCGGTTTTCACAAGTGTCACGCGGCTGCCAAACGGGGCAAGGCGCTCTCCTGCCGCAGCAAGTGCATCGTCGTCGCGGTCCAGCCCGTACAGCCGGCCTGTTGTCAGGCGCTGGGCAATGCTGGCGGAGTGACCGGCGCCGCCGAGCGTTGCGTCAACGTAAACGCCGTCCTCCCTGATGCACAGGCCTTCTATGCACTCGCGGTGCAGAACACTGACATGATGAAATTCAGCCATGACTGCCTCACAAACAGAAGATTGAGCCGGACAGGTTCGTCCGGCTGCGGAAGATGGCAGGAATAGTATAAATTTTCGCGCACTGTCCATTCAACCGCATTTCTTTAAAAAACTGTAAAACCGGATTATTTTCCGCTGGCGCCGCTGCTCTGCATGGCCGCCTTGAATTGCTGGCGCACCTCGCGCAGTTCGTTCAGCGTTGCCGTAACGGTTTCCTCCGTCTGTTTCAGGATCTCGTCGCAGTAATTGCTTGCCGCAAGCTTCAGCTCGCGGGACTTGGTTTCGGCATTGTTGAGGATTTCCGTTGATTTTTGTCTCGCCTGCGCAACCAGTTCGTTGTTGTTCAAAAGCTGCGCGGCCTTTTCCTCGGCCTGCTTGCGGATAGACTCCGCCTCACGCTTACCCTCGGCCAACAGCTCGTTGCGTTTTTCCACCACGTCGCGGGCCGCCTTGATTTCGCCCGGCAAATTCACGCGGAGCTCATCCAGAATATCCAGCACACGTTCGCGCTCGATCAGGCATTTGTCCCGTCCGAGGGGCATACTCCATGCCTCTTCTACCATACCATATAATACATCAATTAATTCGTCGATTCCGCCTGCCATAAAACACAATCCTTTCGTGGAAACTGTCATGCCCCGTCGGGGCGCCAGTTACCGGCTTAATTTTTCGAGTACTCTTTTCTGTATTTTCAACGGCACAAAGTCCGATATATCGCCGCCGTGGCGGCCGATTTCGCGCACAAGGCTGGAGCTCAAATACATGTATCTGTCGCTCGTCATCAAAAATACGGTATCCAGCCTGTGGTTCATTTTCCGGTTGGCAAGAGCCTGCTGAAATTCATATTCAAAGTCCGACATGGCACGGAGGCCCTTCACAACCGTTGTTGCGCCGATTTCCTGTGCGAAATCCGCCAAAAGTCCATTGAAGGACGTAACGACGATTTCACACGCCGGGATTCTCGGCACGGATTCCCGGATCAGTTCCACCCGCTCCTCCACCGTGAAAACGGGGGATTTGCTGGAATTATTCAAAACTGCCACGACAAGCTTGTCAAAAATATTGGCTGCACGGATGATAACATCCAGATGCCCGTTGGTAATCGGGTCAAAGCTGCCCGGATACACCGCTGTCTTCATGTTCTTCTCCCTGTTTCTTTATATAAAGTGTAATTTTCGTCCTGCCATAGACATATTCTCTGCCCTTGCAGTACGGCGCGATGGGTTCCGGCAGTTCATCCGACCGGTCGCCCTCGCAGACGATCATGCCGCCATAACAGAGCAGGTCACAGCGCATGATCTGCGAAACCGCCTGCCGGAGCATACCGGTTCCATACGGCGGATCCAGAAAGATCAGCCCGAAACTTTCCGGCTTTGCGCGCTTGATATAGGCGCGGAAGTCCGTCAGTTCCACGGTACCCACGTCTGAAAACTTCGTGTGCTCCAGATTTTTACGGATCGCGTCCGCACAGTCGCGCCGGGTATCCACGAATACGGCGTCCGTCGCACCGCGGCTGAGCGCCTCAATGCCCATCTGGCCGGTTCCGGCAAACAGGTCGAGCACGCTGCGGCCCTCGATATCAAACTGGATAATATTGAAAATGCTTTCTTTCGTTCTCTGGGAAGTCGGACGCGTTTCAAGACCTTCCACAGATACCAGATTGCGTCCTCGGGCAGAGCCGGTGATTACTTTCATTTAACCATCCTCATTATGAAAAAATCGGTAAACAGCCGCGGCCGCACTCTTGGGCAGGATCCGCTCCAGCTCCAAAACGTCCGCAGCCTTGATTGCGTCAATGCTTTTATATTTTTGCAGCAGCGCGTCACGCCGTTTGGGTCCGATCCCGTCGATCTCATCCAGCATGGAGTGCAGGCTGTCCCGCAGATTGCGATGATAGGAAATCGCGAAGCGGTGGACTTCCTCCTGGATCGTGCCGATGAACGAAAATACAGCCGGATTCGTGCTGATGCCGGTTTCCAGACCGTTTTCATCCACGATCGCGCGGGTACGGTGATGGCTGTCCTTCACCATGCCGCGCACCTCGCACTGTACGCCCATGGCGCGGATTGCCTCCAGCGACGCATGGACATGGCCCACGCCGCCGTCTATCAGAATCAGGTCGGGCATCACGGAGAACTTCTCATCGCCCTCCAAAAGATGCTTGAAGCGGCGCGTCAGCATCTGCGCCATTGCGGCGTAGTCGTTCTGCCCTTCGATTTCGCGTATTTTGAATTTCCGGTAGGAGTTTCGCTTCGGCCTGGCGTTTTCAAAAACCACCATGCCTCCAACCGTTTCCTCCCCCGCAGTATTTGAAATATCGTATGCTTCTATTCTGTTCGGTTTCTTTTCGAGCGACAGCATCTTCATCAGAAGATCCGCAATCTTTGACTGACGCTCCCGGCGTGCCGTCGCGCGCTCGGCCTCGTCGCGCGCATTGATATAAGCCATGTTGGTAAAGCGCTTGCGGTCGCGTCCCGGCCCTTTCAGGGAAACCTTGTGGCCTGCAAGCGATTCCAGCCACTGCTGCGTCAGCTCGCAGTCCTCCGGAACCGTGCTGCACACGATTTCCGCCGGGATGTCAGAGGCACGTTCATAAAATTGCTTGACAAAAGCGTCCATCAGACCCGGAATCTCCGATTCGGCAGCAGCATCCATCATCTGCACGTCCTTTGCATACAGCGTGCCGCCCATATAATGCAGCACAACGGCGCAGCTTTTCACGGAGCCTGCATAAAACCCGATGATATCGGTATCCGGCGCGCGTGCGGCCACGACCTTCTGACGGTCGCCCACTTTTTCCAGCGCACGCAGCCTGTCGCGCAGACGCGCGGCCTGCTCAAACTCCAGATTTTCCGCAGCAGCCTCCATTTCGCTGCGCAGCCGTCCGGCCAGTTCGTCGTAATGCCCTTCCAGCAGCATCACGGCCTGATTGACAAGTGCGCGGTACTCCTCATAGGGAATGCCCGCGCAGACCCCGACGCATTTGCCCAGCTGATAATTGATGCACGGCCTGTCCCGGCCGATATCCTTGGGAAAACTGCGTTTGCAGGTCGGCAGGCGGAAGGTGGAGGTCACAATGTCGATCACTTCCCGTGCAACCTGGCGGCCCCGGTAGGGGCCGAAATATCTCGCGCCATCCTCCCCGATTGCCGAAGCGATGGAAAAAGAGACATACGGAAGCCGGGTGTCCACCCGGATGAACGGATAGCCTTTATCATCTTTCAGGAGGATATTGTACTTCGGCATATGGCGCTTGATCAGGGTATTTTCCAGCACAAGCGCTTCCCACTCCGTAGTGGTAATGATGACTTCAAAGTTGTCCACGTGCGAGAGCATGGTCTCCGTCTTAATGCCGTGGTTCCCGGTATTGATAAAATAGCTCGAAACCCTGTTCCGGAGTTTTTTTGCCTTACCGACATAAATGATCGTTCCCGAAGCATCCTTCATCTGATAAACGCCGGGGCGCATCGGCAGCGCATATGCTTTCGCTCTGAGTTCTTTCTGATCCATAAACTATCTACTTTCACAGCCACAGATACATATCCGAGGTTATTGTACCCTATACCGGCTGGAAAGTCAAACAAATTTGTCAGGGATTGTAATGAGTTTGTAACTTTATCTAAAAAAAGAAGCTCTTTTCTGCACTTTCTCAAAAGCTGATACAAAAAAGCGGAACTTCTGCATCACAATTCCGGCCGGGCCCCGCCCCGTCTGCGCAAGATCCCGGAAGCGCTGCAAAACCGCCTGCCCCGGAACCGCTTAACAGGCACTTTGCAGGGATTGCGCAGCGGCGCCAGTGCGTTTTCATGAAAAAACCTCCCAGAAGGGAACCTTCTGAGAGGTATATGGCCGCTTTTTCAGCTTATTCGGCGGAGTTGGAACTCACCAGTTCAACAAGGGCCATAACAGCCTCCTGCTCGTCAGAACCTTCGGCAAGAATCGTAATGTTCGTGCCCTTGGTGATGCCGAGAGACAGGATACCAAGCAGGCTCTTTGCGTTGACACGACGCTCTCCCTTTTCGACCCAAACAGTACTCCTATACTCGTTCGCCTTCTGTACGAAATATGTCGCAGGGCGCGCATATAAACCAACCTGATTGACGACCTCTACATCCTTAGAAAACATAAACACCGCTCCTGTCTGTTGTTTGTAATCAAAAAACCAATTTGGCACGGCGGGGTTTTCTGGAAAATCCGCCGGGATTACACACTTGCATTTTAATTATATACAGCCTTGCTTTTTAATGCAATCGTCATTTTATCTAATCTTCTGGTGATATAAGCTCCGAATTTCGCCCTTACAGTACATTTTTACACGTCATTTCAACTCTACAACGGTCACACCGGCCTCGCCCTCGCCATATTTGCCCGGGCGGAAAGCGGCAATGCGGTGGTCATGGCGCAGATATTGCTGCACAGCTGTGCGCAGTGCGCCCGTTCCCTTGCCGTGAATGATCGTCACGGGGGAGAGCTTGGCAAGCTGCGCCGTATCAAGGAAACGCTCCAGCTCAATCACCGCTTCATCGGACATCATGCCCCGCAGGTCCAGCGTGGTCGAAGCATTTCGCGTTGCGGAGGCGCGCAGAAACGCGCTCTCCTTCGCCGGCGTGAACTTCACCTTTTCCCGCTTGGTGTCCTCCTCCAGCACAGTCAGACTGTCCGCCTTTGCTGTCACGGTCATAATGCCGGCCTGCAGCGTCACATTGCCGTTTTTATCCGGCTCCGTCAGCACTTCGGCGCGCGTTCCGGCCCCGCCGAAGGCCACAATATCACCCGGACGCACGGGTCTTGCTTTCCGCTCGGCTCGACGCGGCATATCAGGATTGGCCCGCGCCGCCGCATCGTTGATCTTGCGCGACATCTTTGCGCGCGCGCCGACCACATCAATGGCGAACTGCTCGGCAGCGGCCTGACGCTTCAACTCCGCCAGTTCGTCAAACGCCGCGTCCGACGCAGCCTTGGCGTCCGACAGGATCTTCTGCGCCTGGCGGCGCGCCTCCTCCAACGCTTTCACGCTCTCGCGTTCCAGCGCAGCCTCGCGTTTTTCGATTTCTTTTTTCTCCTTCTCCGCATCCATACGCGTTCTGGCGGCCAGCGCCAGCTCGCGTTCCATGGTCTGGCGCTTGCGATCCAGGTCGGTCAGCACATCCTCAAAGCGGACGCTTTCGCCGGAGAGCGTTTTTCTCGCTTCTTCAATAATCCGTTCGTCCAGACCAAGGCGTTTGGATATGGCGAACGCATTGGACTTGCCGGGTACGCCGATCAGCAGACGGTAGGTCGGCTTCAGCGTTTCCACGTCAAATTCACACGCGGCGTTTTCCACGTTGTCCGCGCTAATGGCAAACATTTTCAGCTCCGCATAGTGCGTCGTGGCCGCAACCAGCGAGCCCTGCGCGCGCACGTGCTCAATAATCGCCATGGCAAGCGCCGCACCCTCGGTCGGGTCGGTGCCGGCGCCCAGCTCGTCAAAGAGCGTGAGCGAACGGTCGTCCAATTCCTCCAGAATGCCGACAATGTTGGACATATGGGAGGAAAAAGTCGAAAGTGACTGCGAAATGCTCTGTTCATCGCCGATATCGGCAAAAATACGCGTAAAAAGGGAAACGGTCGAGTCATCGCTCGCCGGGATATGCAGCCCGCACTGCACCATCAGCGTCAGAAGACCCAGCGTTTTCAGCGCCACGGTCTTGCCGCCCGTGTTCGGGCCGGTGATCACGAGCGTATTGAAGGTTTTCCCGATATGAACGTCAATCGGCACCGCTGTTTTCTGATCCAGCAACGGATGACGGGCGCGTTTCAAGTCCACAATCAGCTCATCGGAGAGCTGCGGCGCATAGGAGTCCGTCGCCAGCGAATACTGTGCCTTGGCAAAAATGGCATCCAGCATCGTCAGGATGCGGATATCGTCCGCAATGCTGCCGGAGAAATTCGCCACTTCCGCGGAAAGCTCCGCCAGAATGCGTTCAATCTCCTTTTCTTCTTTTGCGGTGAGCACCTTGATTTCGTTGTTGGCCTCCACTACCTGCGCCGGCTCCACAAAGATCGTCGCACCGGAGGAGCTGACGTCATGCACCAGGCCGCTGATCTCCCCCTTGAACTCTGCCTTGACCGGCACGACAAAACGGCCGCCGCGCTGGGTAATCAGGGATTCCTGCAGATACTTGGAATAGGTCTGCGAGGTGATAATCCGGTTCAGCACATCGCGCACGCGGGAGTTCGCCGCACGGATCTGGCGGCGGATGGAGGCAAGTTCCGGAGAAGCCGTGTCCGCAATTTCTTCCTCGCTCAAAATAGCGGCGGAAATCCGGTCCTCTAAAAATTTATTGGTGGAAATGGATACAAAATAATGGTCGAGCGACGTTTTCAGTCCGTCGCGCCGCCCGGACGGGTCGCCGTACTCGGCAGTCGCACGCGCACAGCGCAGCAAATCCGCAACGCGCATCAGTTCCGCAGGGCCCAGCGTGCCGCCGATTTCCACGCGGCGCAGCTGCACGGTCACGTCGTGCAGACCCGAAAAGGTCGGCGCACTGCGGGAAGCCATCAGCCGCAGCGCGTCCGTGATTTCCCCGAGGCTGATGCGAATGTCCTCGAGGTAGCGGTACGGACGGATCGACCGTATCCGCTCCTTTGCGCCGTCACTGACCGCGTACTGGGCGATTTTTTCCAGTACGGCCGGCAGTTCCAGCGTCAGAATCGATTTTTCATATAAACTGCTCAAAGCAAAAACTCCTGTCAGTCACATAGTGAATGGTAAATATCCAGACTTTCATAGCTGCGCCCCATCTGCTCGCGCGTGTATACTTCGCAGAGGAACGCCAGATTTTCCGCCGCCTCGTCACCCAGAGAAAAGGAGAACAGGCGCGGCATTTCGGCGGAGAGTATGTAGCGCATGGCGTCCAGCGCCGCAGGGTACAGCGGATAGATACGGTCACCGGCGGCACGGCGCGGTACGGCGCAGTTTTCACAATACATTCCCGCGTCCGTCACGCTGAAAAAGGACAGCGCATCGCTTCCGCAGCCCACGCAGGCATCCAGCTCCGGTTCAAATCCCGCAAGTGCCATCAGCCGCAGTTCAAAAGCCGCCTTGACCAGGCGGTGGGAACGTTTGCCCTTTGCAAGGGCATACAGCGCGTTCAATGCCAGACGCAGAACGGCGGTATCCGGTTCGCCCGCCAGGCTGACGTCGTACAGCAGCTGAACAAAATACGACGCTGCCGCCAGTCCCTCGACGGAGTTTGACAGCGCAAAGAACTGCTCCAGACTTTTCGCACTGTCCACCTTATAGCGTCCCCGGCTTTCCAGCAGCGTGAATTCCGAATAATTGAAAAGCTTTGTGCCGGAGGAAAGCGAGCTTCCGCTCTTGCGTGCGCCATAAGCCGTTGCGGTGACCAGGCCGTCCGTCGCCGTCAGAATCGTGAGCAGGCTGTTATTGTCCTTCACGGGCAGTTCCCGCAGGACAAGGCCCGGCGACACAATTTTACTGTTCATAACCAAAATTACGCATGAAATGCTCGTTGTCGCGCCAGCCCTCGCGCACCTTCACCCAAAGCGTCAGATAGACCTTTGTGCCCAGCAGATGTTCCATATCCGCGCGGGCCTGCTCGCCGACTTTCTTCAGCATGGCGCCGTCTTTTCCGATGATAATTCCCTTGTGCGACGCTTTTTCGCAGTAAATCACCGCACCGATCTCCATCGTGCCGTTTTCCTGTTCTTCAAACAGTTCAATTTCCACGGCCGTGCCGTGCGGAATCTCGCGGTCCAGCAGGCGCAGCAGCTTTTCCCGGACAAATTCCGCGACAATCACGCGTTCCGGCTGGTCGGAGACCATCCCTTCCGGATAAAGCGCGGGGCCTTCCTCCGCGAACTTCTCCAGCTCGTCCATCAGGATATCCACGCCGTCGCCCGTACGGGCGCAGACGGGCACCACGGCGGCAAATTCGCCGAGTTTGGTATATTCCCCGATCACGCCGAGAATCTCGCGTTTATCAATGGTGTCAATCTTGTTGATGACCAGTACGCAGGACAGGCCCTGTTCGGTGATTTCCCGGTAGAGCATCTGCTCCTGACGGCCCGGTGCGCGCGGCTCCACGACAAGGATGGCCGCATCCGTATCGGACACGGTTTCGTGCACGACGCCGACCATAAAGTCGCCCAGTTTATTCTTCGGCTTATGAAAACCGGGCGTATCCATAAAAATATACTGAACACCTGCGCGGTTGACGATGCCGCTGATGCGGTTGCGCGTCGTCTGCGGTTTTGAGGAGACGATGGCGATTTTCTCGCCCGTCAGTGCGTTTAAAAGCGTCGACTTTCCAACATTCGGACGGCCGACGATCGAAAACATGGCTGTTTTTGTAATCTGCATTCTTTCACTCCAACTATCCTGTTCACCGGCATTCCTCCGCCGGCTTTTTCATTCGCTGTAAACGGCGTATTTATACCTTTGCGAGCTTCTTTTTCTTCGGTTTTCCCAGTGCCACCAGCATAATATCCTCTTCAAAGCCGCGCATCAGCGCTTTTCTGGGGCCCTCGTCCACATGGTCATAGCCCAGCAGGTGCAAAATCGAATGTACCACCAGATAGCCGCACTCCCGCTCGAAGCTGTGGTCAAATTCCACGGCCTGTGCGCGGGCGCGTTCGGCGGAAATCACCACATCGCCCAGCTCCACGCATTTGGTATCGGGGTCATAGTCCCAGGGCTGCGGCATTTCTCCCCTGCCGTCCACCCAGTCCAGCAGCGGGAAGGACAGCACATCCGTCGGCGAGTCGATATTGCGGTGCTCGCGGTTCAATTCGCGGATGCCTGCGTCATCCGTCACGGTGACATTCACTTTTGCGCGGAATGGGACGCGTTCATACCGCAGCGCCGCGCGGATGCAGCGGCGAATCAGTTTTTCCGTCTTTCGGTCGGCGCCGGTGATCTCTATTTTATGAAGCGGCATATCACACCTCAGTTATTTTTCGGCGGACGCCCCGTATAGTGCTTTGCGGAGGTCTCGCGTTTCTGATTTTTCTTTTCGTATTCCTCATAGGCGCGGATAATGCGCTGTACCAGTTCGTGACGCACTACATCGCGCTCCGTCAGGCGGCAAATGGCGATATCCTCCACGTGATCGAGGATCTTCAGCGCAGATTTCAGGCCGCTGGCTTTCCCGATCGGCAGGTCGATCTGCGTTTCGTCGCCGTTTACCACAGCCTTGGAGCCAAAGCCGATACGCGTTAAAAACATCTTCATCTGCTCCGGCGTGGTGTTCTGCGCCTCGTCCAGGATGATGAAAGATTCATCCAGCGTGCGGCCGCGCATATAGGCCAGCGGCGCGACCTCGATATTGCCGCGCTCCACGCAGTTGTGATAGGTCTCCGGGCCCATCAGATCAAAAAGTGCATCGTACAACGGGCGCAGATAGGGATCCACTTTAGACTGCAGATCGCCGGGCAGGAAACCCAGACGCTCGCCCGCCTCCACGGCAGGGCGCGTGATAATAATGCGGTTGACCTGCTTCTCGCGGAAGGCCGTAACCGCCGCCGCGACCGCCAGATAGGTTTTGCCCGTACCGGCAGGACCGACACAGATCGTGACGGTATTTTTCCGGATGGCGTCTATCATGCGCTTCTGGCCAAGTGTCTTTGCCTTGACGGGCTTCCCGCGCGCCGTCACGCAGATCACATCCTTGGAGAGCTCCGCCAGACGATCCGTATTTCCCTCGCGCGCCAGGCTGATGACATACATCACCGTCTGCGAATTGATGGCTTCGCCGCGCGACGCGATCGACAGCAGCCCCTCCACAACCCTGGACGCCACCATCAGCCGTTCCGGGTCGCCGACGATCTTGATCTCCGTATCCCGGTAAATCACGTGGACGCCAAGCTCCCGCTCGATGATTTTAATGTTTTCATCAAACGAACCAAACACATTGATGAGATATTCAATCCGTTCTACATTGATTGTTTGTTCCATAGTACCTCTCATTTTATTCACGGAGCACGGTCACCCCAATTTTCTGCACGCTTTCGCCCGTTGCCCGGGCGTACAGCACGCGGTCCGTTATCCACACACGCAGGCCGAGATTGGACACAACGCTGCCCTCGCCCTGTCCGGCCACCAGCTGCTGTGCAGCCCGGGCAAGAAGCGCTGCCTGCTCCTGCTCATCGGGCGCGGAGCGGAAGGTTTCGTACTCGTAATACGTCTCACGGATCAGCGCAAACGGAAGCTGTGAGCCATCCGAAAGTTCCATTTCATAACGGTTACTTATTTTATCATATTTGTCAAACGGTTTTCTACCGTCTTTATAAAAATTTATGCGGAATTTTCCCAAACTCAGCGCATATCGCACACTTTTTCTCCCGGTTGGAACCTTCGTCTCGCCATCCAGCAGCACTGCGGCGGTTGCCTGGTGCCAGACCCTTGCATAGATATCCGCCGATGCGTGTGTCAGCATGGTTTTTTCGTCCAGCCGGAGATGCACCAGGCCGGATACCAGAAGATCACCCTCGTGCACAAGCGATCCCACCTCCACTTGTCCTTCTCCCCGGAACACACGGCAGATGGTAACCACGCCCGTCCGGTCCGACACAATGTCGGCAGGCAGCGAGTGATCCGGCACCTCCGGTGTATCGCCGCGTTCGCGCACGTCCACAACGGCATGGCTGCCCCTGATAGTCACGGTAAACCAGGAAAGCTCCGGAATTTCCAGCAGAATTTTATTGCGCAGGCGCGAAGCATCCACCAGGGAAACGCGCGTTCCCACACCGACGCCCTCCGCTTTCATTGCGCTTAGTATTTCCGCGGGAGCCACCCGCTCATACCCGGTCACATCGATCGTGAGAATCAGAGAATTCATGGCCCAGAAGAAAAAAGCAAGCACCGCCGCGCCAAACAGCAGCGCATAGCGCCGCCGCAGACGGCGGGAGGTATACAGCGCGCCGCGTTTTTTCGTCAGGCGCAGCGTGCAGCCGGCGCTGCGCGCAACCGGCCGGATATGCCGGAAATCCCGGGCGCTCATGGAAAGCGTCATCCGGTTCGGCGTGACATAGCATATATCCCAGAAAGCGATTCCCGCCTTCACGCACTGATTGAAAAAGCGTTCCGGATGAATGCCCATCACATCGCAGCGCACACTGCCGCGCAGATAATTGTGAAAGCCTTTCAGGATCATCCGCCGCCTCCTTATTCCCGAAACTCCACAGAGGCAATCAGCCCCAAAACCTGCATCCCCATTTTATCCATCGCGCAAATGCGCAGGTCCGTGCCGCGGACCGTCACTTCGCAGGAATCGCGCGCCACCCGGACCAGCTCCGGGCTGTATTCCAGCAGGACAGCCTTGCCTGTGATCAGAATATCGTTTCGTCCCGTTATCTCCAGCCGCGGCACAGGCAATGCCGCATCCGCGGGCAGTTCCAGCGCCCGCGACAGCCGCTGTGACAGCTTCATTTTCGCCATATTCTCTCAGCCTCCGCATATTCCCCCGTTTTCGGCATATATTGAATTGAATATGCGCCGCGAAGGAGTGGTATCTCATTCATATGTCCATTCGGAACAAAATAGGCATCTGTTACCGGATCCTGTTGTGCGCCGCCGTGCTGGCCACAGGCGCCGGCCTCGTGCTGTATACCTCCGAGTCCATCGAAACGGCGGGAAAAGCGGCCGCCATGTGCATCGAAGTGATTCTCCCTTCGCTGTTCCCCTTTCTGGTGGTCTCCAATCTGGTCATCGGACTCGGCTTTGCCGAAGCCGCGGGCCGCGTTGCCGCGCCCATCATGCGCCGCGTCTTCAACCTGAACGGTGCCTGTGCCAGCGCTTTTCTGATGGGCATCGTCGGCGGTTATCCGGTCGGCGCGCGCGCCGCCATCACATCGTATGAGCGCGGGCTGTGTACCAAGACGGAGTGCGAGCGGATGCTCTCCTTCTGCAACAACTCCGGGCCCGCGTTTATTCTGGGTGTTGTAGGTGCCGGTGTATTTGCCAATTCCCGTGCCGGGATGCTTTTATATCTTGCGCACGTGCTGGCCTCGCTCACCGTCGGCGTCTGCTTTCGTTTTTACAAGCGCCGCGAGCCCATCCTGCGCACACGCGCCGGTACTTATGAAAAGCAGAAGCCCTCCCGCGTTTTTGTGGAGGCCGTCCGTTCCGGCCTGGCCGGTATCGGTAATATCAGCGCATTTGTGATTTTTTTCGCCGTTGCAATCAATCTGCTTTTCGCCTCCGGTGCGCTCGGCGCGTTGGCGCACGCCATTGCACGGCTGCTGACCCCGTTTGGAGTAGACAGCGGCAGTGTGGAGCGCCTGCTTGTCGGCGCCATTGAGATGACCTCCGGCCTGACCTCCTTAAAAGGTGCCGCCGAAAGCATGAATGCGCGGCTTTCCATGGCCGCCTTCCTGCTCGGCTGGGCCGGCGTCAGTGTGCACTGCCAGGTTTTAAGCTTTCTCGGCGACAGCGGGCTCTCCCTGCTGCCGTATCTTACGGGCAAACTGCTGCACGCTGTGCTCTCGGCCGTTTATATGGCCGCACTCTCCCGTATCGTCCCGCTTGCCGCCAGCACGGCCGTCATCGCCGCCGGGCAGGTGGAAATCCTGACGCAGATGAACCTCATCGCCTATCTGGCCTGCGCGCTGATCAACTGCGCAGCTGTTTTGTTCACGCTTTTTTTACTTTGGATTTGGGATAAACTTGCCGGCAGGGTTTGATATTTGCCGAAAAACAGTGTATACTAAAAAAGAGCGGGGTTTCTGCCGGATGCGCCCGCCATGCACTCCCGGCACAGGGCGCCCGCTTTCAAAACTTTCCTGGGAGGTTCCGGTTCATGCTTTTCCGAAAAGACATTCCGCACTGCTGCGCGCATTGCGAACGCGCCGTGCCGCTGGATGCTGCGGATATGCTCTGCCGCAAATACGGCGTTGTCGGTGCAAGGCACACCTGCCGCAAGTTCAAATATGACCCCACGAAGCGTCTGCCGCCTCCCAAAATGAATATCGACACCAACCTCGATTTCAAAATCGACCCGTAAGTGTCAAATTTGTGATATCCGTTATTCAAATACTACAATTCCCCGCGGGTTATCCTGCAATAATTTGTGTTGACACAGGTTTTAGACCTTGTTATAATGATTTGAGAATACCAAATGAAGAAAAGGAGAAATCACCATGACCAATAATAAGGCTGTTCTCGCATGGGTTGATGAGATGGTTGCTCTCACCAAGCCGGATCGTGTTGTCTGGATCGACGGCAGCGAAGAGCAACTGAACGAGCTGCGCGCTGAGGCCTGCAGAACCGGCGAGATGGAGCTTCTGAATCAGGATCTGCTCCCCGGCTGTTACTATCACCGCACTGCGGTAAACGATGTCGCACGTGTCGAAGGCCGTACGTTCATCTGCACACCGACTAAGGAAGAAGCCGGCCCCACCAACAACTGGATGGCTCCGGATGAGATGTACAAGCTCCTGTGGGGCCTGTATGACGGCGCCATGAAGGGCCGTACCTGCTACGTCCTGCCGTATTCCATGGCTCCTGTCGGTTCCCCGTTTGCCAAGTACGGCATCGAGATCACCGACTCCATCTATGTTGTCCTGAACATGAACATCATGACCCGTATCGGCCAGAAGGTTCTGGATGCACTGGGCGACAACCCCGACTTTATCAAGGGTATCCATGCAAAGGCTGATCTGGACGAAGAGAAGCGTTACATTGTTCAGTTCCCGCAGGATAACTACATCTGCTCCGTTAACTCCGGTTACGGCGGAAACGTCCTCCTCGGCAAGAAGTGCTTCGCTCTGCGTATTGCTTCCTACCTCGGCCGCAACGAAGGCTGGATGGCTGAGCATATGCTCATCCTCGGCATCAAGTTCCCGGATGGCACGAAGAAGTATGTCACCGGCGCATTCCCGTCTGCCTGCGGCAAGACCAACCTCGCCATGCTGATCCCGCCGAAGGAGTTCCGCGATCAGGGTTACGCTGTTGAGACCGTTGGTGACGACATTGCCTGGCTGCGTGTCGGCGAAGACGGACAGCTCTATGCCATCAACCCCGAATATGGCTTCTTTGGCGTCGCACCTGGCACCAACGAGAAGTCCAACCCCAATGCACTTGCTTCCACCCGTCGCAACACCATCTTCACCAACGTTGTCAAGACTGCTGACGGCGGCGTTTGGTGGGAAGGCCTCGATAAGAACCCGCCGCACGGCGTGAACAACTGGAAGGGCGAGCCGTGGAATCCGGAAGACGGTTCCAAGGGTGCTCATCCGAACTCCCGCTTCACCGCACCGGCTATCAACTGCCCGTGCATTAGCCCCGAGTTTGAGAATCCGCAGGGCGTGCCGATCTCCGCGATCATCTTCGGCGGCCGCCGTGCAAAGACTGCTCCGCTGGTTTACGAATCCCGTGACTGGACGCATGGCGTCTTCGTCGGTTCCATCATGGCTTCCGAAACGACTGCTGCCGCTTCCGGCGCTGTCGGCGTTGTCCGTCGTGACCCGATGGCCATGCTGCCGTTCTGCGGCTACAACATGGGTGACTACTGGCAGCACTGGCTCGACATGGGCGAGAAGATCACCAAGAAGCCGCACATCTTCAACGTCAACTGGTTCCGTCTTGACGACGAAGGCAATTTCATGTGGCCGGGCTTCGGCGACAACTTCCGTGTCCTGCTGTGGATCATCGCCCGCTGCGAAGGCAAGGTCGGCGCTGATGAGACTGCTATCGGTTACGTGCCGAAGGCTGAGGACCTCGACCTTACCGGCATGAACTATGAGATCAAGAAGGGCCACACCTTCGATATCGACGATCTGAAGTCCATCCTCACCGTGGACAAGGATTCCTGGATCGCCGACCTCGACAGCATCAAGGCTTTCTATGGCAAGTTCGACGAGAACAAGGTGCCGAAGGAGCTTTGGGCTGAGCTTGCAAAGCTGGAGGAGAACCTCAAAAAGTAAGCATTTGCTTTTCAAAGTGGTGGTATGCAGCCGCATACCACCACTTTTTTGCGTTTTTATTACAATGTCAAAGCGCCGCTTGACGAAATGTCGCGCTTTGCGGTATACTGCACCAAATTGTACCGGGAGGCAGTATATGGAGATCAACCTGCGCCCCGTTGACGGGACAAACTGGTATGCCATCACACAGCTCTCCGTTTCGGAGCAGCAGCGTTCTTTTGTAGCGTCAAACGCCTTTTCCCTGGCACAGGCCGCCTATACTCCTCAGGCCTGTCCGCTTGCCATTTATGCGGGGGAACAGGCGGTCGGATTTCTTCTCTACGCCTGCGATACGGATTTTGATCCGCCCATGTGGGGCTTGTGGCGCCTGATGATCGATCAGGAGCACCAAAGAAAAGGATACGGCCGCCGCGCTCTTGTGCTTTTGCTGGAACAGCTGGAAAAGGCGCAAGGCCATGTGCCGTTTTTCACCTCCGCAGACCCGGAAAACGGCCCAGCCATTGCGCTCTATGAGTCGATGGGCTTTCATAACACTGGTAAATTGGTCGAAGGTAAGCTTCTGTTGATCCGGAACCTGTGAGGGATCACGGTCGGCCTTCCACTGCGGCTTTTTTCCTTTTTCCCAGCCGATATTTCCACGACATCCGACATAGCCTGCGTACGGAACTGCTTTTCTGATAAAAAATGCTCCCGACTGGATCGGGAGCATTTTCTCAAGGCATCTTACCGTCCGTTTCCGGCGGTGCGTTGTCGGAAGGCGGCGCTATTTTGCCGTCCGGCGGCATTTTCGTGTCTCCTTCCGACGGTTTTCCGGGGCGATCGCCGCGGCCGCCATCCATACCGCCTCCAAAACCGCCGAAGCCGCCCATTCCTGCGGAACCGGCCGCCACAGCATCCTGCGTAATCTCTCCGCTGACACTGCCGGCTGTCACGGTGTAGGTTTCACCCTGCGTCAATTCTGCGCTGGAGAACACCATCGTCTGCGCGGCCTTTTCCGCCGTGACTTCGGCAAGCAGGGCGCCGTCCTGATCCCGGATGGTGATCTGTGTACCGGCGGCAACTGCGGAGGGGAAGGTGTACAGGAAAGAGCACTGGCTCGAGCCGCTTCCGAATCCCTTCGCCATTCCGCCGCTTCCGAGTGCAATGACTATGCCGCCGGATATGGACGCGCTGCCTGCAAAGTCCAGCGCACCGTTAGCGCCATCTGTCGGGCCATATACCGTCACGGTTCCGCCTTCGATATACAGAGA
>JAHAYX010000014.1 GCA_018384365.1 Clostridiaceae bacterium | reverse complement strand
TGTCCGTCACGCAGATGGCACAGAATTGTATGTGCGCTTTTGGCAGAAGCCGGACTGTATGCAGGTCTCTATGACCAATAACGGTGCGGCACCGAAGGAAAAGATCACCGAGGGCGGAGGCCTTTCCATGCTGCGTCAACGTATAGAAGAAGCAGGCGGCAAAATGGAGGTTTGGAGCAGCCCTCGCTTTAAGCTGATGCTCAGTCTGCCGGAACAGGAGGAAGCAGCACATGAGAGTGATGATCGTTGAAGACCAGACCATGATCCGCAGTCTGCTGGAAAGCTATTTCCGTGCCGAGGACGGATACCGGATCACGGCGTCTATCCCCAGCGCAAAGCAGGCAGTTGAGGTGTGCCGGACAAACTCTGTCGATCTGATTTTGATGGATGTGCAAACGGAGAACCGCGAGAACGGACTGACTGCCGTTCGTCAGATCAAAGCCATACCGCCGAAGAGCAAAATCATTGTTGTGACCTCACTGATCGACTGCGCCGTTCTGGACGAGGCAAAGAGGGCCGGGGCCGACAGCCTGTGGTATAAGGACTCTACGCAGAAGCGTTTGATGGATGTTGTCCGGCAAACGATGGCGGGTGAACATATCTTCCCGGACGCGCCTCCGACGGTTGAGATCGGCATGGCAAAAAGCACGGAATTTACAAAGACGGAATTGAAGGTTCTGCGGCATCTGCTGCGGGGCTTGTCTTACACGCGCATCGCGGCAGAGATGGGCTGCGAGATGTCGACGGTCAAATTCCATGTGGCAAACATGCTGCAAAAAACCGGGCTGGAAAACAAGCTTCAGCTTGCCCTGGCAGTCAGCGACGCCAAGTTGATTGCCGATCTGGCGGAAGAGTGATCGGATTTGCTGCGTGGCTGCCCCGCGTAAAGTTCATTGCTTGGCTGCTCGACTGTATGAACGCGATATTGAACAGGAGGTTTTACGGTGAAAACATTTTTTAGGGTCAGAGGCGGTTCCGAGGATGGAAAAAGGGCGCGGCAAAGCAAGCGTCCCAAGGGACGCCGATATAACACAGCTGCAAACCGAACCGGCTAAAGCGTCCAGAGAAATTGAACCGGCAGGGACAAGGTCAAGAGAAACAAGCAGCTTGACCGCTTCTTTTCAAATCTTCCGGCATATCGAACTTCTTCAAATTACTCGGATTGAAAATCTCGCCGGTTGACAGCATAGCGTAGATGGCAGTCAGGATCATTCTGGCAATCACAATGGTGGCGCGTTTCTTTCCTCTACGTTTCATCAAGCACTCGAACTTAATGTGGTAGGCGTCCTTATCCGCAGGGTACGCCCCGGATTTCAGAGACGAACCGTCCGCGGCTAGCAGCCGGTAGCCCCGGAATTTCTTTTGCGGGCGGAGCTGATCCGAGAACCGGTGAAACAGATCTTCGAGCGCGGACGGAAGCAGCTTCTGCCGCTGCTGGACAAAGGCCGACGCCGACGGCGTATCGATTCGCCTACGGAAATGCCTGAACAGCCCCTTCCAGACGCTCTTTTCATCCATCGTGACGATGAGTTGGATCAGCACAGCGGGCGTCAGCGTCCGTTTCCGGGTAAAATCCCTGCCCGGCTTCCGCGCGTACCGCTCCGGCTCCTCGCCGAGCCTTCGAATGATGGAAAAAAGCCTCTCCCGCAGCGTCAATACCGTGTTTTTCATGTGCAACCCCTCCTGAAAATCAATCCATTTTCAGAACTTGGCTGCACATTTTTGCACCTTATCAAGGACTTTTTCCGCTTAATCGGATTTTTAGCTTAACTTAATGGCATTACTTTCCGGCCCGGTGGCTCCTAGAATGATGATATTGTGTGCTTCCTGGAGGTAGGCACAGGATGCCAGACGCAGGATTTGCTCCCGGTCCAGCTTTCGTTCCGGATGGTACTCAATATTCTCGACACAGGCGGCTGGATCCGCATAGCCAGCGTTGCGGATGAGCCGAGTCAGGCGGTTGCTTTTCCGGGCACTCCACTCCGCGTCTACCAGCATAACTATACTGCTATTATGCGCGATGTGCTCGATGAGAGTGGCGAGGTTTCGGACGACACACAGCCTGTCGTGTCCGCAAAGCTTGAAATCGAAGCGCTGGGTACGCAGATCGTTTCCATGAAGGCTCTCAACACGAAAGAAGACGTCCAAACGTACCTTGACATGCCCCTGATGCTGGTAAGCGTCAAGGGACCGACATATATCATAGATCGCACATACACCTTCATCGCGGTCGTGGTCGGTATGGAAGAAAAGCCCGGCACCGGCGGCGACTTCAGCGTTGGCGTGCTAATTGCGCTGAACGACGCAATGGGTACAGTCAGAATCGCCGGCAAGATCACCGCAACGCAGTACAAAGCACCCAAGGGCGATATTATCTATACAAATTCTATGCTGCTAGATCGTGCGCAACCAAAGCGGCGTAATAGCTACTCATCGTACTCGGCGCGTTGAACAGCGCGGTCAGCAGATATTGCCGGATATTCCGAATCCGTGTTGTGTTTTGCTTCAGGCAGTCCATGACGAAACGGATATGCTCGCTGTTCAGCTTCAGCAGCTTCGACCGCACAATCTCGGCCGGATAATCATTTCCGCCGACACGGATACGGGCACGGGTGCTGCAAACCGTTTCCTGTACCAGTTGGGCGATCTCGTCAAGCTGCTCCCGGTCAACGTGCGGATCGCTTGCCAGAATGTCATAGTCGATATTTTCCAGAATCAATTCCCGATAGCTTTCAAACGCTTCCTTCGCTTCCGTTCGCTTCTGCGTTGAAGCCTCCGGAAAACCGGAAGGGAAAGGAATCGAATCGGTAATTGATAAGTCTTTACTTTGTCTTTTTCTTTTCTTAGTATCTTTAGTAATTAATTGCGTTGGATTTTCCAACGTAGGGAAATCCAACGTAGGCTTTTCCAATGTTGGATTTTCCAACGTAGGCTTTTCCAATGTTGGATTATCCAATGTAGGCAAAGCCTGCGCAGGTTCTTCCGGCGTTGCCTCCGCGTGCGGCTGCTCGTAGATCGTGTAGACGGTTCCGCGCAGGCAGCCACGCGCATCGCGTTCCCGGCTGCGTGCAATGTAACCGGCACGCTCCAACTCGCGCACAGCTTCCCGGATGGCGTCGATGCTCTCTTTGTTGATCTGCGCAAGCCCTTTCAGGGTGTAGTCCCAATCCTCTGGCAGCGACAGAATCTGCGAGAGCAGACCCTTTGCCTTGAGAGACAGCGTATGGTTGCGGAGATGGTGGTTGGACATGACCGTGTAGCCTTTGGTCTTTTCAACACGGAAAACAGACATTTTTGTGACCTCTTTCGTCGTGGTTTTGAAATATAAAAAAGAAAAAAGCGGCGTTCCAGCCCTCTTATCAAGAGAGAGCGAAACACCGCTTCATTTTGTGTATTGGTTTGTTATTCAATATTTCGGCACAATGCGCATAGACCGGTACTGCATCTTGTGGTATGATTGCCACGTTTGTTGCGTGAACATCGTAGAGGAGGGCAATCACCATGCAGTACACCGATAACGAAGCCGCACTGATCGGCGGCCTGATTTCAAACTATTTCTTCCAGCCGTCCGTGGACGCAAAGCTCCGCGAATCCTATCGCCGGGTGCTGCGCCATCTGCACGAGAATACACTCTCCGCAGCCGATCTGAGCCGGATTCAAAACGCGCTGACCTTCTTGTCACCGCTCTGCCGCGATACCCGCGAAGCCCATAAGGACATGATGGGCGTGACATTAAAAACCGATGCTCTGCTGAGATCCAGCAGATAAACGACCACCCGCTGCGCTGGCAGCGGGTGCTTTGCTTTCTCGCGTCCCAGCGTCGTCAATACGCCGTGGTTTCGTCCTAGGGCGGGCGGAGGCTTGCCTGCGGTCTTAACGTCTGAAACGCCACACAGCTGGCTAACGCGCTGGCATCTGTGCTTGGAGTGGGTGTTCGGCAAGACCAACAAAAACGCCAGTCAAAATTCTACACTTTGCCGAGGGCAAAAAAGAGTCGCTCTCCCGAAAAATTTCCGAAAAAGCGGCTCAAAATGCCTTGGGTAAAGGTACAGGTCCACTGATTTTGCCAAAACGCTTTTTGATATCTTTTTTTTCGACTTCAAAAATTGGACGCAAAAAAACCCGGAAGTCGTTGAAACTTCTGGGCTTTTCGCGCTGATATCTTTTTTGGTTCAGCTTGATGGAGCAGGTGAAGGGAATCGAACCCTCCTCTCAAGCTTGGGAAGCTCGCATTCTACCGATGAACTACACCTGCGAATCAGCTTTTTTATTATAGCGCTTTCCTTTGCAAAAATCAAGAGATTTTTGGGAAAAGGACGCATGACTTCTTCCGCTTTCCTTCTTTTCGGTGAAACGGGCGTCCGGCTGCGCAGGTCGGAATGTATGATTTTGTCGATTCCGCACATACTGTTTTCCGTAAAAGGAGGTTTTTATGAAAGTTTCAGATCTGATGAGCACACACATCGTCACCGTCCCGCCGGAATTTTCCGTGGCGGAAGCGGCAAGAACCATGGAGCGAAATGATGTCGGTCTGCTGCCCGTCTGCGGCGGCAATGGCGAGGTGCAGGGCGTGCTGACAGACCGCGACATTGTCACACGCTGTATCGCCGCGCGGATCGACCCGCGGCAGGTGCGCGTGCAGGACCTGATGACCCGCGGTGTAGTCAGCGTTTCGCCCGATGAGGACGTGAAAACCGCCGCTCAGATCATGTCCGGCGAGCAGATCCGACGTCTGCCGGTGCTGGAGCACGACCGCATTGTGGGCGTACTCTCGCTGGCCGATCTTCTGCACAGTGACATCTACGATATGGAGGCGGCGCAGGCGCTCACGGAAATCACCGACTCCGCGCAGGAATATTAAAAGCGTGCCGTAACAAAAAACCGCGGTTCTTCTCTGAATGCTCTTGTTTTTGCGACCTTTTTCGTATAAAATGAGGGCACCAAACAAAAGGAGCGATAGAGATGGAAAACAAAATAGACGTACGCGGCTTTATTCAGGTTTGTATCGTTGTGGAGGATATCGAAAAGGCGCTTGACCGCTGGTCGGCGATATTCAACATCGAACGGCCGGAAATCCGCATTACCGAGCCGTCCCGCAGCCCGGATCTGACCTACCGGGGTGAAATTGCCGAGTATGGCATGAAAATGGCTGTCATGCAGGCGGACGGTTTTGTCATCGAACTGGTGGAGCCGGACGAAAACCCCAGCACATTCCGGGAATTTCTGACAAAGCACGGCAGCGGCGTGCATCATCTCGGTTTTGAAGTCGGCGACCGCCGGGATGCAATTGTCAGCGAGCTGGAGGATAAAGAAGGCTTTGCCATGCGCACCATTGGCTACTATCCCGGCAGCAGCTGGACAGTCGTGGATTCCGAGGATGCGCTTGGTGTAAATATCAACATCAAACCCCGGCGCTGAAAAGGCGGCAGGGCCAACCTTTAAAACAACAAATACCGGCGCGGAGGCTAACCTCCGCGCCGGTCTCTTTTTTCTTCGGGCAAAACCGGGTTATTTTTTTCCAAGTTCCAGCGTTTTGCGGTAGGCCGCGCAGACTGCGTCCATCGCAAGTGCACGGAATGCACCGGACTCCAGCGCATGCACACCGGCAATCGTCGTGCCGCCGGGGCTGCAGACGGCATTTTTCAGGGCCTCTGGGTGGCGTTCGCCCTCCAACACCATGCGCGCCGACCCCGCCACGGTCTGGGCTGCGTATTGCAGCGCTTTGTCATATGGCAGGCCGCATTCCACGCCGCCGTCAGCCAGCGCTTCCAGAAACAGATAGACAAATGCAGGCCCGCAGCCGGAAATGGCGCTGGCTGCATCAATCAGTTTCTCGTCAATGCGGTCAAAGCGTCCTGCGCCGCTCATTCCCTTCACAAAGGAAGCCAGTTCTTCCTCCGTCACCCGCTCGTTCGCCGTATACAGAATCATGCCTTCGCCCACTGCAGCCGGCGTATTCGGCATAATGCGGATCACGGGATATTCTTCGCCTGCCAGTTCGCAAATACGGGCAATGGAAAGCCCCGCTGCCATGCTGACCAGCACAAAACGATCCTGCCGCGCGGCAAGCACCGGATGAATCTCTGCAAGCAGTGCGCTCATCGCCTGTGGCTTTGCACCCAAAAAGATGAAATCCGCCTGTGCGGCAACCGTTTCCGCATCAGCCGTCCGACAGCCGCATTCCGCAGCCAGTGCTTCGGCCTTTTCCTGCATCCGGTCTGCGGCCAGCACATTGGCCGCGTCCGCCGAACGGCACGCCGCACGCGCCAATGCACCGCCCATATTCCCGACGCCGATGAATCCAAATCGTTCCGTTTTCATTGTGTATCCTCTTTTCTCTGTTCGACGGCTGCAGCTCTGCTGCATCAGCGGATCTGGCCATCGCCTCGAACGATATATTTATACGTATTGAGTTCCTCCAGTCCCATCGGGCCTCGGGCGTGCAGCTTTTGCGTGGAAATTCCCATTTCACAGCCCAGGCCGAACTCACCGCCGTCTGTAAACCGCGTCGAAGCATTGACATACACAGCCGCGCTGTCCACACAAGCCGTAAATACCGCCGCCGCATGGTCATCGCGCGTCACGATGGCCTCGCTGTGGCCGGTGGAGTGCGCCGCAATATGCGCCGCTGCTTCTTCCACGCTGTCCACCACCCGCACAGCCAGGATATAATCCAGAAATTCCGTGTCAAAATCCGCCTCTCCGGCGGGCGTTCCCTCGATGATGGACGCGGCACGCAGATCCAGACGCAATTCAACCGGCGTTTTTCCTGCCGCTGCGCGGTCATCCACCAGGCGTGCCTTCAGACGGGGCAGGAATTCACGCGCGGCCGCGCTGTGGACCAGGCAAACCTCTGCCGCGTTACAGACGGAGGGGCGGCTTGTTTTGGCATTTTCAACGATAGCAAGCGCCTTATCCAGATCTGCCGCGGCGTCCACATAAATATGGCAAATGCCAGTGCCCGTTTCGATGCACGGCACCTTTGCATTCTCCGTGCACGCGCGGATGAGCCCCGCACCGCCGCGCGGGATCAGCAGATCCACCAGGCCGACCGCCGTCATCAGTTCCACGGCGCTGCGCCGGTCCGTATCTTCCACCATGGAGACAAGCGCTTCCGGCAAACCGGCGCGCTTCAATCCGCGCCGCAGCGCCGCCGTGATGGCAAACGCCGACTGAAACGCATCGCGTCCGCCGCGCAGAACGCAGGCATTGCCGCTCTTAACGGCAAGCGCTGCCGCATCCGACGTCACATTCGGACGGCTTTCATATACGATGGCAATCACGCCAAACGGCACAGACGTTTTCTCTACCACAAGGCCGTTTGGCCGCACGCTGCGCGAAAGCACGCGTCCGACAGGATCCGGCAGCGCTGCCACATCGCGTATACCGGCGGCCATGCCCTCAATCCGCGCCGCCGTCAGCAGCAGACGGTCAATCATGACATCGGATATACGGCCGCGGGCAGCCGCGACGTCGCGGGCATTGGCTTCCAAAATCCGGTCCGTATCCTCCAGCAGGCAGTCCGCCATCGCATGAAGCGCACGGTTTTTGGTCTCCGTATCTGCCCCGGCCAAAAAGGATTTTTCACGCGCCGCAGCGCGCAGGATCTCACTGGTTGTCATGCTTTTTTTCCTTTCCCACAAAACGGGTGCCAACGTGCTTTCCATCCACAATGTCATACAGCACATCCGGATGCGCGCCGTTTGCAATCACCATGTCAATCCCCTGCTGCGTCGCCATTTCCGCAGCACGGAGCTTTGTTTCCATGCCGCCGCTGCCCAGCTGACTGCCTGCGCCGCCTGCCAGCGCATAAACCGCCGGCGTGATTTCCTCCACAAGCGGAATCAAACGCGCGTCCTGGTCTTTGCGCGGGTCGGCCGTATAAAGTCCCTCGATGTCCGAGAGCAGAACCAGCAAATCGGCCTCCGCTGCAATGGCGACAATTGCCGAAAGCGTATCATTTTCCCCAATCGTTGTTTCAATGCCGATTTCATCGGTCGCCACGGCGTCATTTTCATTGATGACCGGCAATGCGCTGAGCTCCAGCAGGCGGAACAGCGTATTCTGGAAATTATGTAAACGTACAGGGTGCTCCACGTCCTCCGCTGTGATCAGGATTTGGGCAACCGTGTGGTTATACTCCGCAAAAAGCTTGTCATAGGTATACATCAGCTCACATTGGCCGACGGCTGCGGCAGCCTGCTTGGTCGGTGTGTCTTTGGGACGGGCCTTCAGGGAAAGCTTTCCGACGCCCATGCCGATTGCGCCGGAGGAAACCAGAATGACTTCGTGTCCCGCATTTTTTAAATCGCTGAGCACCTTGCACAGGCCCTCAACCTGGCGGATATTCAGAAAACCGCTCGCATGGGCCAGCGTGGAAGTGCCCACCTTAACGACAATTCTCACAGCTCGATTCCTCTTTTACAGTTCTTATGCCGCTACCGCGGCATTTGCTTTCATCATAACAGAATCCCGTTCAAAATTCAATCTTTTATTCTGCTAACACAGCATTCAGATTGCATAGGGAGGGCTGCACCGTCCCCACAGAAGACCCGTCCTTGCGTGCCAGACAGACCTGTGCTATAATAGAGCCCTGCCGGTATATACAAGTATAGAAAAACTGCCGGTGGAGAAAAAACAAACGGAGAGGCAGACATGAACGAACCGGTCAGAAAACTTTCCCTGATTTCCCTGGCGATTCCCATCCTGATTGAGCAGGTTCTTCGCAATCTGATGGGCACCGTGAACGTTTTTATGCTCAGCCATTATTCGGATGATGCAGTTGCCGCAGTCGGCGTGGCAAATCAGATCATGAATGTCGTCGTGATCGCATTCACCATGATTTCGGCAGGTGCCGCCATTGTGATCAATCATGCACTCGGCGCAAAGCGTTATGAGGACGGCGCTGCCATCAGCATGAATGCCCTGGCCGCCGCCGCAGGACTCGGCATTTTGGCCAGCACCGCCCTGAGCATCTTTGCGGGCCGGTTCGTGCATCTGGTGGGCCTGGAAGCTGCGCTGGTTCCGGATGCGGTTCAGTATCTGCGCATCACCGGCGGCGCCGCCGTCGTGCTTGCGCTGTCCACCATGATGTCCACTGTTTTCCGCTGTTATGGCAATGCCCGGATCCCCATGGCGGTGGTGATTCTGAATAATTTACTCAATATTGCCGGAACGTACCTTGTGATCTTCCGGCCATTTGACCTGCCGCTTTCCGGCGTGGCGGGCGTGGCAATCGTGCGCGCAACGAGCGAATGTGTCGGGCTGCTGTTCCAGGCAGTTCTGTTGGCCCGCGCGCGTTTGGGCTTGCGTCTGCACGATCTGATTCACGTGCGTTTTGCGCATATCCGGAAAATTGTCCGTGTGGGCCTGATGTCCGGCATGGAGGGGATTTCCTATACGCTCGGACAGGTCGTCACGACCGGTTTTCTGACGTCTTTCGGCGCCGCCGCCCTTTCGGCGAAGGTATATGTACAGAATGTGGATTACTATGCCTATGTGATCGGCCTGGCTATCGGACAGGCCACGCAAATCATTGCCGGACACCGGATGGGCGCCGGAGATTACGACGGGGCATATCGCTTTGTCCGCCGCAACTGGCGCTATATTGCACTGAGCAACGTACTGTTCGGTACGGCAATGTTTCTCTTCTCGCCGCAGCTGATGTCTCTTTTCACCGAGAATCCGGCGATCGTTGAAATTGCCCGGAAGCTCTTTCTGATTGATATCTTTATTCATGCCGGGCGCTCTCTGAACCATTCCTTCAACTACGGACTGCGCAGCGCCGGATATGTCTTCTGGCCCATGATCATCGCCGTTTCTTCGATATGGCTCTGCAATGTCGGCTTGGGATATGTCTTTTCAACCACCTTCGGCCTGGGTGTGATCGGCCTCTGGCTGGCACAAATGACCGACGAATGGGTGCGCGGGCTTTCCATGATGACGCTGTGGCTGCGCCGTAAATGGGAAAAACCGCTGCGGGAAAAGCAGTCCGCCGCATAAGAGAGGGAAACATACAGACCGCCGCGTGCTCCTCCCTGTTTTCACAGGCGAAGGCTGCGGCGGTTTCCTGTACTTTTTCATCCTGTTTTCTACGAATTGTTGCATTATGAGATGAGTTATGCTATTATATGCATTATAGAGAGAGGTGGCGTTATGAACAGAATAAAAGAACTCCGCAAAAGCCGCGGTCTTTCGCAGGCGCAGCTTGCCGCAGAACTGAAAGTTCATCAGACCGCAGTCTCCCAGTGGGAAACCGAACGTACCGACCCCGATATGGAAAGCGCCCGCATGCTGTCAGATTTCTTCGGCGTTACCATAGACTATCTGCTGGGGCATGCCGTAGTACAGGAGGAGCTGGACGACGTCTATCTGAATCTGGCTCGGGCTGCACGCGACCGGGAACTGAAACTGGATCCCAGTGATATTGAATTCATCCTCGATTTTGCGCAGAAATTAAAGGATCGCGACCGGAGGAAATAACATGGCGCTCATGACACGCAGCGCTCTGTATCACCGAATAGATTCCATGCGCAGAAAATATGGTATCCGTGGTGTGTTCGATCCGTATGCTTTTCTTGAGGCCCAGAAAATCCCGCTTGCGCTGCACAAATTTACCGATGGGCATCTCCACGGCGTTCTCGTGCGCACCGGCAGACGGTACGGCATCATTCTGGATACGCGCCTGACAGCTGCCGAACAGCGCTTCACGCTGACGCATGAAATCGTACACTTCGAGCTGCACCGGGGCGAACCGGGCGCAGCTGCATTTCATAACTCCGGCGACGAATATCAGGCAGACGAAGGCGCTGCTGAGCTTTTGATGCCCTATCGTGATTTTCTCCCGCGCGCCGCCGCCATGCGGCGGAAATTTTTGTCGGATCAGACCGCGGCACTTACCTTAATGGCGGCGCATTACCGCTTGGATTGTGAGCAGGTTCGCCGCAGGCTGAAATCGCTGGCCTACGAATTATCTCTTTACCGCAAGGGCGTACCGGTCAGCGAAATCAAACCGCTTTCCCTCCGCTGCCAGGCGGAGAGGCGCCTCGCCATCGACAGTTTCACAAGGCCAAAGCGGCCGGTATCCCTGTCGGGAATTGATGTTTTCTGCGACGACGGCAGAAGCAGCGCTGAATAAGGAGGAAACAGAAGCTCATGTTCTTATCCGATCTTCACACACACACCTGGCTTTCCGTGGATGGCAGCGAAAGCGTTGACGCGCTTTGCGAAGCGGCGCTGCGCCAGGGACTCGGCGCCATCGCCATTACGGACCATTGGGATGGTTTTCTTCCCGGTCTCCGGGATAAGGGGTATGCGCCGCACTTTATGGACTCACGCGATTTCTGGAAACTGCACGGTGCAAAACTTTTCCCGGAAATCTCCGCTGCGCGCGACAAATATGCGGGCCGCCTGCGCATCCTGTACGGTGTAGAGCTTGGTCAGCCGCAGTTTCACCCCGCGGAAACGCAGGAATTCCTCGCCTCATATGATTTTGACTTTGTACTGGCGTCCCAGCATTTAAACGGCACCTGTCAGGATTACTATGCGCTGGATTATACGCAGATTGATCCCCGTGCACTGATGCAGGAATGCTTTGAGCTGGAACTTCAGGTAGTTCGTTCCGGTGCGGCGGATGCACTGGCTCATATTGACCAGCCGGTGCGCCTGATGAAGGACATTGCCTTCGACATCAGTCTGAATGCGTACCGCGATCCGATCGCAGAAATTCTGCGGGAAATGGCAAAACGCGGCACGGCGCTGGAAATCAATACACACGGACTGCGCAGCTGGTATCACCGCGTATCGCCGCCGGAGTGGGTTCTTCCGCTTTTCCGCGACCTGGGCGGTGAACTGATTACAACCGGCAGTGACGCGCATCGGGCTGCCGACGTCGGCGCCGGGATACGCGAAGCACGCGAACTTGCCGGGGCGTACGGCCTGCGGGCAGTTTCGTATTTTGACCGGCATACACCGATCATTCTGGAATAAACAGGAGGTTGCTGTCCTATGCGGATCAGCATTGCGGCACACGCCAAGATCAATTTAACGCTGGACGTGGTGGGAAAACTGCCAAACGGATATCACGAGCTGTGCATGGTCATGCAAAGCGTCAGCCTGCACGATATGCTCTCACTGGAAACCGGTACGGACGCGGGCATTGTGCTGCGCTGCAACGTCAAAGAGATTCCCTGTGACGAACACAATCTCGTATACAAAGCGATTCGTGCCTTTTACGAGGCTTCCGGCATACCGGAAAGCGGCGTATCCGTGGCGATTGAAAAACGGATCCCGGTTATGGCTGGTCTGGCCGGCGGCAGCACAGATGCGGCAGCAGTGATCCGTGCGCTGGATTTCGTCCACAACACCCGTTTCTCGGAAGCGGAACTGCAAAAAATCGGGCTGACCGTCGGTGCGGACGTTCCGTTCTGCATCTCGGGCGGCACCATGCTGGCACGGGGCGTGGGTGAGGTGCTTTCTCCCCTGTCCCCCATGCCGGACTGCACGATTTTGCTGGTCAAGCCCGGTTTCCCGGTATCCACGCCGTATGTTTTCGCCGCGCTCGACCGGATGGAGATCACGCATCGTCCGGATACGGCCGCGATGGCCGCCGCGCTGTCGGAAGGCTCTCTTTCCGGCATTGCCGGGGCGCTTTACAATGTCATGGAGGGCGTGACAGCGGCGGAACACCCGGAAATCGGCGAAATAAAGCGGCAGCTTCTGGAATATGGCGCACTCGGCGCTGTCATGAGCGGCAGCGGCCCGACCGTTTTCGGTATTTTTGCGGACAAAAGTGCCGCGCATGCTGCTTACACTGCACTGCTGCCGCGCTATCAGAGCGTGCATCTCTGCCGTCCTTCTCCCGCAAACGGCACCGGTGATTTCCTCACCTCTACTGCGGCACTTCGATAATCACAAAATGGCACAGAAAAGTGCCGCGGTGAAAAACGCCGCGGCATTTTTGGTTTGCCGGCCACAGTTCTCCCCTTTTCGGAAAAGAGGGCGCGAACATTGTGAATTTTCTCTTGACTTACGTGGGATTCTGTGCTATGATATATCAGCACCCGAAAAACAGGCTGCGTATTTCCCCGATGCTGGTGTGGCTCAGTCGGTAGAGCAGCTGATTCGTAATCAGCAGGTCGCCGGTTCAAGTCCGGCCACCAGCTCCAAAAGAAAAATCCAGCTTCCACCAAGGAAGTTGGATTTTTTTGCGTTTCAGGCTGATTTTTTCTGTTTTCGTTTTGTCCGTTCTTGGACAGATTTGTCCGTATGCGGACACCGATTTCAATATTTTTGCTCACGCTTTTGCTCACAACAATAGCCGGAGGCTTATGCCCCCGGCTATTGTTTTACTCGTGCCGAACCACGCAGGCGTAGTACGCAGCCACCTTGTCACCCACGGCATCATCGTCCTCGATAAACGCCCGGGCAAGGTCTGCAAAAAACTCTGCCTTGTCGAGTCCCCACTTTTTGGCGACCTCACAAAAGTCCGTATAGACTGCATTAAAGACTGCGTAGAACTCGTTTTTGTCGAGATCGTCCATGCCGTACTTCCGGGAGATCTTTTCGACCTCCTCCCGGCTCCAGAGCTCTTTGCCGGACTCCTCCTGCATATTGTAATCGTAGTCACTATTGGTATAAATACGGTCTTCGATTTCATTGCCGTAAATATCTCTTTGCCCCTTACGAGGACGCCAGCCATCACCAATATCAGTCATAATATTGATAACTTTGAACGGCGCAAGGAAGCCATCTTCGATGCCTTCTTTCAGGCTGTACATATAGATAGGCTCACCAAAATAACTCAGGTTAGAGATGTACTTAGTTTCCTTCGGAGTTGCAGTCATACCGATCTGGGTAGCAGAATTGAAGTATTCCAAAATTCTGCGCCAACGGCTTTCCTCTTTCGCAGATCCTCGATGACACTCATCTACGATAATAAGGTCAAAGAAATCAGGGGTAAACAGTTCGCTGAAATGTTCCTTATCATCGTCACCAACTAACTGCTGATACAGAGAAAAATACACCTCATGAGATGTGATGGTACTCTTGTCATCTTTGGCCACATTGATTTTATGAATAACCTTTTCCAGCGGAGCGAAGTCCTGCTGAATAGACTGATCCACAAGAATATTGCGGTCAGCAAGGTAAAGAATCTTTCGTTTCAAACCGCTTTGCAGCATACGATAAACGATCTGGAAAGCAGTATAGGTTTTACCAGTACCTGTAGCCATAACGAGCAGCAAGCGGTTTTGACCTCTTGCAATGGCATCTACGGTTCTGTTGATCGCAATACGCTGATAATAACGAGGAGGATATGTATTCTGGCTGCTGTAATAAGGCTGTTCGATTACCGCTTCCTGCACCGGTGTCATTCCAGACTCCTGCTTGAATCGGGCAACCAGTTCATCTTCAGTCGGGAACTCATCAAGCCCGAACTGACGCTCTTTACCGGTAAGGAAATCATGCTCAGCAAAGCCATCACCATTAGAGCTATAGGCAAACGGAAGATCAAGCATCTGAGCATAAGCCATGGCCTGCTGTAAGCCATGAGAAATACTGTGATTGTTGTCCTTTGCTTCTATAATTGCAATCGGGTTATTTGCGTTCAGATACAGAATATAGTCTGCACGCTTTGGCTTTTCACGGAACACAAAGTTACCCTTCAGATTAATCTTGCCGTCTGTAACCTGTGTTTCCATCGTGATTTTACCTTTGTCCCACTTGGAGGTAATTGCAGGTGTGATATACTGCAGTTTTATATCTTCTTCCGTCATCTGCTTCTTTGGTAAAACAGTATTCATCAACTTAACCTCTTTCACTTAAGCTGTTTGATCTGGAATGATTTCCAGAATATCATCTATGGAACAATTCAATACTCCACATATTTTAACTAAAACCTCTACTCGGACATCTTCGTTCTTTCCCAGTTTCGCCATGGCGTTTGTACTGATTTTTGCGGATTTTATAAGCTCCGTTTTGCTCATGCCACGATCAATAAGAATTTTCCATAATTTATTATAACAAACAGCCATGATTCGACCTCCTGCCTAACGCAACTTCCGATAATTTTGTGTTATAAGAACATTATAGCACTAATTTCTCAAAATTCAATTTAAGATTGCGATTCTCAATCTGTCAAAAGCGGTTTCTTTCAAATCCATTCTTGTCCATACATTCAAAAACGGATAGGAAAGGATCAGTATCACTATAATCAGTATTATTAATATCAGTATTATTACATTGTGATTTTCACAGTTCTTGAATTGTGAAAATCACAATTCTGGAATTGTCAAAAACACAATTCCAGAACTTTCCAAAAGACAATTCAGTAATTGTCTTTCCACAACAAAATGCCACCCGAAGTATTTCTCCAACGGGTGGCATCAAATAGTTTATCGTTTTTATTCATCCATGACTTCTAACATCATCCTGGCTCCCAGTTTGAAGCTATTTTGGAATATCAGGCACTCCGTAATGGTTTGATGCTCTCGCACACAATCCGTGTATTTCTCGAACAATGCTTTCTGCTCGTCCGTCATGGTTGCTCGGAGTTTTTCTTCATTCCGGCAAATCAGTTCCTGTAATTTCCTATACTCTTTACAGGAAGAAGTATCGTAGTCGGTAGGCTCAATATTGCCGTACCAAAATTCTTCAAGGATTTTCATACGATGTCCTCCTCATAAACCAGTTCCTGGAGGACGATTTCTTCTGCTTGTGCTTTCAGACTATTCATATGTGCTACCCATGCAAGCTGCCGTGTTGCCTTGTCTGGCGCTGGATTCTTCGCCAGCAATTCCTCCATCAGCAACTCCATTCGATTCTCACAGGTCTGCTGTACTTCCCACAGATGCGGAAACAGTGTTTCGCTCAAGATCATATCGTTAAAAAGCATCGGTTTATTCTGCTCCAAGAAGCTTCTGCACATCCTGCCGTATTTGCCAAGCGTCTGTATTCCCGTATGCTCCAATCTGATGTCAGGGATATAGTAATCACCGCATTGGGTGTAAGTTCCTCCAGTTCGCCGGCGTCCTTCGATTTCTCATATCTCTGCTCGGCTTCCCTGGCTTCCCGCTCATATTCGCGTGCTTTTGCGCGTCTTGCCTCGATCTTCGGGTTCAGTTCCTCTGCCAGCGCCTGTCTGGCCTTTGCTTCCTCGCGCAGTCTCTGCCGTTCCTCTGCCTGCCTCCGGTCGAAAAGCTCGCTCTCCAGCGCGCCCTTCTCCATCTCGTAGTTGAACCACCGCACCTGGAATTCCGCCGGATCCATGTCCTCCCGCTCACTCAGCAGGTTCTCCATCAGCCCTTCCAGCTCCTCTATCCGCTCTTCCACCTGCTCGAAAGACTGTCCGGAGGCAAGGGAGAAATCTGTTGTGGTCTTGACGTTCTCGTTTCGATCTGTTAGAATTTCTATGAGTTCAACCTTTGCCAGCAGCTCCAGAGACGATAATATCTGGTTGCCGGGCAGCATTTGGTTGAGCTTTTTTTCGTCTTTCACGAAAATTGTTGCATTTTTGTCCAGTTTTTTTAGAAGAGCAACCATATCCTTCTGCCCGTGAATTGACGTTGCCTTGTGGGCATTTTCCCCGTATAAGTCGTTGTCTAAATCAAACGAACAAATAATATAACTCTCTTCCAAGTCTTTTTGATTTGTTATGTACACAATCGCATTTCTCGCAGGATTGTGTATTATGGCTGGAGCCTCTTCAATCCCTTTTTTCAGATCGTAAATATGATTTTTTTCAAGTTCGTGTCCGCTTCTGCTTCCTTTTTTCTTTCTTCTTGCCTTTGTAATAACACTTGTCGGAATGTATAATGGAGAATCGCTAATATTCGGAACATTGCTTATCCCAATATACAAAGAGTCGCTACTTTTAATCGTTCCATCATTTTGGAGATAACCCTTTACCTGCTTTTCCCAAGTCATATTACGGGTTCTTGTTATGCTGAACTCTCCCGCCTCGGCTTCAGCCAGGGCGTTTTTTGTTTTCTTCGGACCCGCTCTGGTTTCCTGCACACCACGTTCGCCAATGGCGCGAAGACCGGTTCTCCGCTCGGTCATCCCCCGCACTGCCTCAGTCTTCTGGCTGACTCTTGCGTACGACTCTTTTCCAACTTCCATGTTGGCACGATCCATTCCGGCATAGGCGTCCGCGCACAGTTCCTCCACGATTTTCCGGTTCCGTTCTGCCTCGTTGTATGCACCGTCGTATAGATCCTCATAATATGCCACCAGTTCCTCCAGTTCTTCCTCGGTATACTCGCACATGATATCCTGCATGATCGCGTCCACCAGTCCCGGATTTCCCTCGGCCAGTGCGTG
>JAHAYX010000011.1 GCA_018384365.1 Clostridiaceae bacterium | reverse complement strand
GGTGAGGGGAGAAGCTCCGGCCCGTGTCAAGACCGAGAGTGAGACGTTTACCGTGACGCCTTCGGCCTCCGGGGGAATTAATGTGGAAATCGGTGCCGTGTTTTGCGCCGGGGAGGAAAAAGTCCAGCGCGTCGCCATGGTGGACGCTGTTGAATGGGGCGAGGAATTCCCGCCGGACGGTTACAGCCGGATGTCGGCACTGATCCGGCGCGTGTCGGGCGACGAGACGCTGTGGGAAATTGCGCGGGAATACCATACGACCGTGGAGGCGATTGCACTGGCAAACCAGATGAACACGGACAGCGTACCCGCAAGGGGCGAGCTTTTGCTCATCCCCATGAAGAAATGAGGTGTCAGGGAATGGAACACATTTATCAGCAGATTGCGGAACGTACCGGGGGAGATATTTATATCGGCGTTGTTGGTCCGGTCCGGACGGGAAAATCCACATTTATCAAGCGTTTCATGGACTGCGTGGTCCTGCCGAAGATCGAAAATATGTATATGCGCGAACGCGCGCGTGACGAACTGCCGCAGTCCGGCTCCGGACGCACAATCATGACGGCGGAACCGAAATTTGTGCCGGAGGAGGCCGTTGAAATCAAGCTGGACGGCAGCGCTTCCATGAAAGTGCGATTAATTGACTGCGTCGGGTACATGGTAGACGGCGCGCTGGGGCAGTTGGAGGACGATCTGCCGCGCATGGTGATGACGCCCTGGTCGGAACAGGAGATTCCCATGGCGGAAGCCGCGGAAATCGGAACCAGAAAGGTCATTACAGAACATTCCACGATCGGCCTTGTCATCACAACGGACGGCAGCATCACGGAAATCGACCGCCAGGACTATCTCGAGGCGGAGGAGCGGGTGATTTCTGAGCTGAAGGCCATTGGGAAGCCATTTCTGGTTCTTGTGAACTCCCGCAACCCGGAAGGGGATGCAGCGAGAGGACTCTGCGAAGAAATTACGGAAAAATATAATGTCTCATGCCGCGCCGTCAACTGCCTTTCGCTTGACGAGCATGGCGTTATGGAGATCCTGAAATCCGTGCTGTATGAATTCCCGATGAAGGAACTGGGACTGGTGCTGCCTTCGTGGGCGTCTGGCCTCGGGGAAGATCATGCGGTGAAAGCCGCCATTTACGGAAGCATCCTCTCCGCAGCCCGGAATGTGGATTGCCTGCGCAGCCTGTATCCCATGGCTGCCTCGCTGGTTTCCTGTCCCTATATCAGCGGTGCGCGGGTGGAGTCGATTGATCTGGGCTGCGGCACCGCGGTTGCGTCAATCGATATTCCGCAGGAGGTGTATTATGGCATTATCGAAGAAGAAGCCGGCATAGAAATTCACGACGAGAGCGAGATTATTCCGCTTTTGCGGGAACTTTCTGCCGCGAAACGGGAGTATGACCGCATTGCGCCGGCCCTGGACCGTGTCCGCAGCGTAGGGTACGGCATTGTCATGCCGGAACAGGAGGAACTGACGCTGGAGGAACCGGAGCTTGTCCGTCAGGGAGGCCGGTTTGGCGTGCGGCTGCGCGCCAGCGCACCCAGCATCCACTTAATCCGCGCGGATATTGAAACGGAAGTTTCGCCGGCCGTCGGTTCCGAGCGCCAGAGCGAGGAACTGGTGCAATATCTGATGAAGGAATTTGAGGGCGATACCGGGCGGATCTGGCAGTCGAACATTTTTGGGAAATCTCTGCACGAACTTGTGACGGAGGGCCTGAACGCGAAGCTGAACCATATGCCGGACGAAGCACGGAATAAACTGCGCGAAACCATTCAGCGCATTATCAACGAAGGAAGCGGCGGCTTGATTTGCATTATCCTCTGAGAAAACCTGATCAACAAAAAAGACCCCGGCTGAGCCAGCACAGGCTGTCAGTTGGGGTCTTTTTGCAGGAATTGCGGGTTTTTATGCGCCTTTTCCGCGGCGAAAAGGGAAATGGTGCTTTTTAGTAGGCGGTTCCTCCTCCGGCACAGGGTCCGGTACGCGCCATAAGTGGATATAGCCCCACTCCTGCAGTTTGTCCAGACAGACAAGCGTGACGGGCAGGACAAACATTCCGATCAGGCCCAGGGTCACGTATCCGAGATAGAAGCAGATGAGCATGACGAGCGGATTCAGGCCGATATGATCGCCGAGAATACGCGGCTCGATGATATTGCGGATTACGGTAATGATTCCATAAAGCAGCAGCATATATAGCCCGCGCGAAATCTCCCCTGTCAGCAGAAGGTAAATAGCCCAGGGGATTAAGACTGTGCCGGTGCCGAAAACCGGCAGCGCGTCAATCAGCGCGACCAGCGCCGCCAGCAAAACGGCGTAGTCGAAATCCAGAATGAGGAAGCCGATGGTCAGCTCCGTGAAGGTGATCAGGATGATGATGCCCATAGCACGAAACCAGCGTCCCAGCGTGGTGAGCATATGATCTTTCAGGCGGGAGGCACTTTCCAGTATGCGATCGGGTATCTGTGCGGCCAGAAAGGCCATGACGCGGTCAAAATCCTTCAGCAGATAGAAGGTGGAAAGCAGCATCGCGATGGTGAAAATGAGAATGGCCGGTATGGAAAAGGCAACGGATTTGACCGTTCCGAACACGGATCCAACGCTCATGGAAGGCGCGGAAACGCCGGAAACCAAAGAATCGATAAAATTGAGAATCGGCTCGCTTACCACCGCCGGCAGCTTCTGCACCAGGGAAATCAGATCGGCCCAAAGCTGGTTCAGTACTTGCGGAAGTGAGGAAAGATAGTTCGGCAGGTCGGCAGCGAAAGAACGCAGCTGACCGATCAGGAAGGAAATCAGGATCCCAAGCCCGGTTCCGACTACGCCGTAGACAAAAATGACCATGAGTATGGAGACAAGCCCACGCGAAAGATGCAGCTTCTTTGTCAAATATGTCGTGGGACGCTTTAAAAGCGCGGCAATGATCCAGGCAATCACGAATGGCAGAAGCCATTTCAGTACATATTTGATTATGAGGTAAGCAGCCGCAACGCCCAGTATCACATACAGCAAAATCAATAAAAACCGCAGATGCCGGTTTTCTGGCATAGATTCCACTCCTTTCTAACCGTTCAGGGAGTTTTTTTCAGTATAACGCGCGCGGGTAAAAAATTCAACAATCAGATTCTTGACAGATCCAATACAGATAAACCGGGGCTTGATGATTTCGTCAAAGTGTCTATTGCGTATTACACTTTAATGTGCTATCATAAGTAAGTATAATGGACAGGAAATGCTAAACTCTGACAAGTTGTCATGGTTTGCAGAAAACTGGATGGGAGAGGGATCGCGTGGTCAAACTTGCAATATTGGGATTCGGTACAGTTGGAACAGGTGTTGCGGAGGTTTTAAGCCAGAATGCGCAAACCATCAATGCGCACGCTGCCGACACGATCGAACTGAAATATATTTTGGATATCCGTGATTTTCCGGAAAGCCCTTTTGCGGATAAAGTAATCCACGATTTTTCCGTTATCGAAAACGATCCGGAAATCCGGATTGTTGTGGAAACGATAGGCGGTCTGCGTGTGGCGTATGACTATACAAAGCGCGCGCTTCTGGCCGGAAAAAGCGTTGTGACGTCGAATAAGGAACTGGTTGCCGAACGGGGCGCGGAACTGATCAAACTGGCGCGTGAAAAAAATGTGAACTATCTGTTTGAAGCGTCGGTTGGCGGCGGTATCCCGATTATCCGACCGCTGACGCAGTGCCTTTCCGCAAACGATATCCACGAAATCACCGGCGTGCTGAACGGGACGACGAACTATATCCTCACGCGTATGCAGAAGGACGGCGTGGCGCTGGAAACAGCCCTGAAGGAAGCGCAGGAAAACGGCTATGCCGAGGCAAATCCCTCTGCGGATATTGATGGTCCGGATGCGTGCCGGAAAATCTGTATTCTGGCCGATCTGGCATTTGGACATCATATTGCACCCTCTGCCGTCACAACGGAGGGAATTTCCGGCATCACGCAGCAGGATATGCAGTACGCCAAAGATGCCGGCTATGTTATCAAACTGCTGGGCCGCGTGGTTCGCCGGGACGATGGACGCATCAATATCCTGGTCGCGCCGCATCTGGTACCGATGGAGCGTCCGCTTGCGGGCGTCAGCGGCGTGTTCAATGGGATTGTAGTCATCGGAAATGCCATTGACGAAGTGATGTTCTATGGCCGAGGCGCCGGTAAGCTGCCGACGGCGAGCGCCGTTGCCGCAGACGTGATTGATGCGGCAAAGCATCTGGTTTCCCGGAAATTTATCGACTGGTCCGACGATGCGCCGGATTTTGTCGCCGATACAAACGAGATGATCTACCGCTACTGCGTGCGTCTGGGAAACTGCACGGCAGCACAGGTGCTGGCCGTATTCCCGCATGCACAGTCGGTGACGGAAACGCCGGAATATACCGCGTTTATCACGGATCCCGCTTCTGCGCGCGATGTGGAGCGTAAGATTGACCGGCTCTGCGCAGACGGTGCTGTGCAGCAGTCCCGGATTCGTATTCTTGACTGATTCTTTTCAAAGGAGAGTGCTTCTTATGATTCAGGATATGATGGAACTCATCAGCGCGGCCGACCCGGAGGTCGGAACTGCGATAAAGGGCGAATATGCCCGTCAGGTACGCAATGTAGAGCTGATTGCGTCCGAAAACTTTGTCAGTCCCGCTGTTATGGCGGCTATGGCTACGGTTTTGACCAATAAATACGCCGAGGGTTATCCGGGACGCCGTTACTACGGCGGCTGCGAAGAAGTCGACAAGGTGGAACGTATTGCCATTGCACGCGCGAAGGAGATCTTCGGTGCGGAGCACGCCAATGTGCAGCCGCATTCCGGCGCACAGGCAAACGCGGCGGTGTATTTCGCTCTTGTGAAGCCGGGCGACACCGTTATGGGCATGAGTCTGGCGCACGGCGGCCATCTGACGCATGGCAGTCCGGTCAATTTTTCCGGCGCACAGTACAATATTGTGCCGTACAGCGTGGATGACGAAACGGAGGAAATCAATTACGACCAGGTTTATGATCTTGCCCAGCAGACAAAACCGAAAATGATTATCGCCGGCGCATCCGCATACCCGCGTGAGATCCGGTTTGATAAATTTGCGGAGATTGCAAAGTCGGTTGGCGCCTATCTCTTCGTGGATATGGCACACATCGCGGGACTTGTCGCGGCCGGTCTGCACCAGAGCCCCATCCCGTATGCCGATGTTGTCACTACCACCACGCATAAAACACTGCGCGGCCCGCGCGGCGGCATGATCCTCTGCCGCGAAGAACTGGCCAAGGCAATCGACAAGGCCGTTTTCCCGGGCACACAGGGCGGTCCGCTGATGCATATCATTGCGGCGAAGGCTGTCTGCTTTGGCGAAGCGCTGAAGCCGGAATTCAAGACCTATCAGCAGCAGATTGTGAAAAATGCCGCTTTCCTGGCGGATAAACTGACGGAAAAGGGTTTCCGTCTGGTTTCCGGCGGCACGGACAACCATCTTATGCTGGTTGACCTGCGCAACTTCAACGTGACGGGCAAGGAAATGCAGCGCCGTTTGGACGACGTTTACATCACTGTCAACAAAAATGCAATTCCAAATGACCCGCAGAAGCCTGCTTACACCTCCGGCATCCGTGTTGGTACGCCGGCCGTCACGACTCGTGGCTTCCGCGAGCCGGAGATGGAACTGCTGGCGGACCTCATTTATCGTGCTGCGGCGGATTTTGACGGCAATGCCGACTATATCCGCAACGCTGTGACGGAGCTGTGCGCACGTTTCCCTGTGGCTGATTGAAACCAAAGTCAGTGCGTTCCCCATGCCGCAAAAACGGCGGCATGGGGAATTTTTCTTTTTTTCGATTGACGAATGCGTTCAGACGTTGTAAAATGAATATGTAAACCACTTTTCTGCATACACTGTGAATAAAAAGCACCGGAGGGGATTTATGACAATATGGGAAGCCGCAGTCCTCGGCTTGGTACAGGGACTGACTGAATTTTTACCGGTTTCAAGTTCGGGCCATCTGACTCTTTTGCAGGCCATGTTCGGAATCGAGGAACAGGGCTTGCTTTTTAGTGTGCTGCTTCATTTCGGCACGCTGGTTTCTGTTTTCATTTGCTTCTGGAATGATATCGTGGGCATGATCCGTGAGTTTTTCTCTCTGCTGCGCGATCTTTTCCGCGGCAAGCCCAATATCAACAAGACCCCGATGCGCCGCCAGATGATCATGGTGATCCTTGCGACAATTCCTATGGTCGTGGCCGTTTTCCTGAACGATACGATCGAGAGCCTGTTCAGTTCAACGCTGCTGGTTGGCTTTATGCTGCTGATCACCGCTGTTTTGCTGGTTGTGACGGATATGCACGGGTTTGGCCGGAAGGATGCATCCACGGCAACGTGGCGCGACGCGCTGACGATTGGCGCGATGCAGCTTGTGGCGATCATCCCGGGCATTTCCCGCTCCGGAACGGTGCTGACCGGCGGGGCGCTGCGCGGATTTTCCCGTGCGTTTGCAGTGAAGTTTGCCTTCATCATGTCTATTCCCGTCATACTGGGCGCCAATATCTTCTCGGTTGTGGACGCGATGCAGGAGGGATTGGATCCGGCATTGATTGCACCGTGCATTGTCGGTGTGCTTGTTGCATCGCTTTCCGGGATTGCGGCGATTAAATTCATGAATATGTTGGTGAAACGCCGCAGCTTCCGTCCGTTCGTGTTGTATTGCACGTTGATCGGGCTTGTAAGCATTCTTGTCAGCCTGATTTTCTGATTAAAAATAAAAGGATTCGATACATATGGCTTCGCAGACCAAATCAAAATCCAAAACGACTGCAAAAAAGGCACCGGCCAAAGGCTCGCAGACGAAAAAAACGGCTGCCCGCTCCGGGCGTCCTGCTGCAAAGAATACCGGACGCGGTAAGGCAGCACCGGCGAAGGGCATTGAGAATCAGCATCGCGAGGTTTGGGTGGTTGTCACCTTTTTCCTGTCTTTAGTGCTCATGCTGGCCGTTTTCAATGTAAAGGGGTTCCTGCTGGAGGCACTTGATTCGTTTTGCAAAGGGCTTTTAGGCTTTGGCGCCTATGTCCTTCCCTTTGCGCTGCTGGTTGTTTGCGGAACGATCCTGTTTGCACGCGGCAAGCCCATTGCCGGACGCGTCGTCACAACGATGCTGATCCCGGTTATGGTAGGCGTGCTGGCTCATCTGCTTTTCGCGGATGTGTCGCTGGAGCAGCATGTGATATCCACGCTTTACAAAACGGGAAAGACGTGGCAGTCCGGCGGCGTAATTGCCGGAGGCATTGGTGCATTACTGTCCGCGGCTCTGTCAAACGTCGGTGCGTTGATTATTTCGTTTATTTTGTTTACGCTCCTGCTGCTGCGTTTCATCAATATCAAGCTCAAAACGATTCTGGAATTCTTTATCGGTGTTCATGAGAAGGCGGAATTGCGCCGGGAACCCGTTGATTTCTATGATGAATCCTTTGAGGAGGACGAGGAACCCGAACGCGAGGCCGTTGCGCCGCTGCCGCCCAGACGTGTCAAACCGACGCGTGCGGAAGTCGTCGGAAAGCAGGAAAAACCGCAGCGTCGCCGCAGCGAGATCGATCTGCCCCTGGAAGCAGAGCCGCCGCTGCCGGAAAAATCCGCAGAACGGCCCAACCAACCGCCGCGGCGGGATTCTGTCGCACCGCCTGCTCCCGAAAAGCCTGTTTCCGACCCTGTGCCCGAACCGGCCGGCGGGGAAGTGCCTGCCCCGTCCATTGATATCAGCTATGAGGAACCCGCCTACGAGCCGCCGCGTGAGCTTGAAGACCAGCTGGACGATGAACCGCCCTTTGATCTGGAGCCGGAGCCGCAGGTGGAGCCTGCCGCAGAGGAGGCGGAGGAGCCTGTGGTGCCCGTTGTGGAGGTGCCGACGGAGAGCGTGCCCTTGCAGCCCCTGATCGCGGGAAACGATCCGGTTGTGGTGGATACCCATCAGCTGACGGAGGATGCCCCCTCGGAGGAAGAAGCGCTGGCTCATGCGCAGGCAACTGCAAAGCGCGAATACGATTTTCCGCCGATTTCTCTGCTGCATGAGGATGATTTTGTGCCGGAGGACGACGTGACAGAGGAACTGCGCGTCCGTTCCCACAAGCTTTCCGATACGCTTTCCAGCTTTGGCGTGGAGGCGCAGATTATCAACGTCATCCGCGGCCCGTCTATTACGCGCTATGAGATCCTGTTGGATCGCGGCGTGAAATTTTCCCGCCTGACTGCTCTGCAGGACGATATTGCGCTGGCTCTCGGCGCTTCCGGCGTCCGTATCGCGGCAATACCGGACAAATCAGCAGTCGGCATTGAGGTGCCGAACAAGGTTGTGCAGACCGTATTCCTGCGTGACGTGTTAACCTCCCGCCCCATGGCCGAAAACAAGTCGAAACTGGCTTTTGCGCTCGGCAAGGACATTACGGGTACCAGCATCATCGGAGACATCGGAAAGATGCCGCATATGCTGATCGCCGGTACGACTGGTTCCGGTAAATCCGTGTGCATCAATTCCATTATCATCAGTCTACTCTACCGGGCTTCCCCCAGCGAGGTCAAACTCATCATGATTGACCCCAAAATGGTGGAATTGGGCAATTACAACGGGATTCCGCACTTGCTCGTTCCGGTTGTAACGGATTATAAAAAGGCCGCCGGCGCGCTGAACTGGGCTGTTGTGGAAATGGAGCGCCGGTATAAACTGATGTTTGAATATGGCGCGCGCGATTTGGATTCCTTTAATAAAATTGCGGTGGGGAAGGGCGAGGATCCGCTGCCGCGCATTGTGATCATCATTGACGAGCTGGCCGACCTCATGATGATGGCGGCCAAGGAAATTGAGGAGAGTATCTGCCGTATCGCACAGAAAGCGCGTGCGGCCGGTATGCACCTGATTATTGCAACGCAGCGTCCATCGGCCGATGTTCTGACGGGCTTGATGAAATCCAATATCCCCTCACGAATCGCATTTGCGGTTGCGTCACAGATGGAGTCCCGCATTATCCTGGATACCGGCGGCGCGGAAAAGCTGATCGGCAAAGGCGATATGCTCTTCAATCCGCTTGGTATGCCCAAGCCCATGCGTGTGCAGGGCTGCTACCTCTCGTCTGCGGAAGTGGAGGATGTAACGGAGTACATCAAGCGTTCCGGTACCGCGGAGTACTCCAGCGAAATCATGGAGCATATGGAACGCAGCGCTTCCTCTGACGCCGGAGACGGTTATGACGACGAGGAGGACGAGGATGAGAAGCTGTTTGAGGCCGTCGATGTTGTCATGCAGACCGGACAGGCCTCAGCCTCTATGCTGCAGCGCAAGCTGAAACTGGGCTATGCGCGTGCAGCACGCATCATTGATCAGATGGAAAGCCGCGGCATTATTGGCCCGTTCGACGGCGCCAAACCGCGCCAGCTTTTGATTTCAAAGTCGGACTGGCAGGAAATGAAATCGCGTCGTTCGTATTAAAAAACTGCCCTGCGCAAAAAACGGCGCAGGGCAGAATCTTTACTATTGCAGCAGCCGGAATGCTGCTGATTCGGAAAGGAGCGATCCCTATGGCATTGCAGGAAATTACACTGAATGAAGTTACGCTGGATCCGTTTCGTACGTACCGGGATCAATGGGCCCTGCTTACGGCAGGTGTTCCCGGAAATTTCAATACCATGACCATCAGCTGGGGCAGTTACGGCGAACTGTGGGCACGTCCGACGGTTACCGTATATGTCCGCCATTCCCGCTATACTTATGATTTTACCGAGCGTGAGGACCGGTTTACGGTTTCGTTCTTCGGCGGCAGCTGCCGTAAAATTTTATCGCGGCTGGGAACACTCTCCGGCCGCGATATCGATAAAATGTCGGATTCCGGCCTGACGCCCTGTGAGCTGGATGGCAGTATGGCATTTGAGGAGGCGGAACTCGTTTTGGTCTGCCGGAAGCTGTATGCCCACGATATCATGCCGGAGGAATTCACCGATTCCGCAGTCGACCGCCAAATTTATGCGGATCACGATTATCACCGGGCGTATATCGCGGAGATCGAGCATCTGTACGTCAAAGCGTAACGCGATAAAGCACCCAGTCGTTCATTTCAAAACGCTCCCGGACCTGGAATCCGGCGGCTTCCAGCTGCTCTTTCACCTCCTCGGCGCGCGGGCCGATGATACCGGAGGTCAGCAGCGTTCCGCCGGGCTTCAGGCAGCGGTGGAACAGGGGCCGCATGGCGATAATGACATCTGCAACGATGTTTGCCGCAATCAGGTCATACTGCTCGGCGGCAATCTGATCGGCAAGTGCGGCGTCGGAGATGGCGTTTCCGCAGAAAGTGCGGCAGTAGGTCTCATCGAAACCGTTGCGTGCGAGATTTTCGCGGGTGGTGGTGATGCAGTTCTCGTCAATGTCCACACAGGTCACGCGGCCGGCGCCCAGAAGAAGCGCTGCCGCGGAGAGAATACCGCTGCCGCAGCCCATATCCAGCACACAGTCGCCCGGACGGACAATTTTTTCGATGCACGTGAGGCAGAGTTTGGTCGTTTCGTGGCTGCCGGTGCCGAAGGAAGAGGAGGGATCAATCTCCAGAATGGTTCGGTTGTCCCGGTTTTCATATTCCTCCCAGGAGGGCTTGATGACGAGCTTTTCGCCGACCGGGAAAGGCTTGAAATATTTTTTATAGGCATTGGCCCAGTCTTCATCACGGACGCCCTGAAAATCCACGGTCAGTTCACCCAGGTTTTTTGAAACATCCTGCGTGCGAAGTTCGTCTAATTTTTCGAGAACATCGCGGATCAGGGCGCGTCCCTGTGCATTGTCCGCGGGATAGATTTTGACGGTGGTGGGCATATCGCGCAGCTTCATCAGATCCTCGTCCACATAATCCCAATGCGGCGTAACGGTTTCCAGAAATTCATTGAAATCCTGACTGTCCTCGATTGTGAAGCCGTTGATTCCCATATCTTCCAGCACGGACACCAGTGTGTCCACACCTTCGCTGGTTGTTTGGATGGATACTTCGATAAAATCCATAACTTCCTCCGGTTATCCGGAAAGCTGTGCACAGGCGCACGTTTTCCGCTTTTTTAGCATTATACCATTTCCCAATTTGGAGTACAAGCACTATTTCGGACCAAGAAAAATTGCGGTTTGCACTGGACAAATTGCGAAAAATTTGGTAAAATCTAAAACAGTGTGTTTATTTGCCGCTTTGCGGCAGACGGAGTTGCAATTCATGCCGAAATTTTTTGTTGATCCCGGTGCAGTGGGGGAAACTTCTCTGATCCTGACCGGTGATGATGCTGCCCATATAGCCAAAACGCTGCGTATGCGCCCCGGAGAGCAGCTGACGGTTTGCGACGGGGATAGCTGCGATTATGTTTGCCGCCTGCTCACGGTTTCGCCGTCGCAGGTGGAGGCGGAAATTCTTTCCCGGGCGCCCTGTCCCGGAGAACCGGAATTGGCCCTGACCCTGTATATGGCGCTTCCGAAGTCGGATAAGCTGGATCTGGTTGTCCAGAAAGCCGTGGAGTTGGGAGTCAGCCGCGTCTGCGTGTACCGAAGCGCATACTGTGTGCCGGATCCGGACCGCAAATCCTTTGAAAAACGCCTGCAGCGTCTGCAGCGGATTGCGCGGGAGGCGGCAGGTCAGTCCCGGCGCGGCCGTATTCCGGAAGTGACCGGTCTGCTCACGTATCCGGAAATGCTGCAAGCTGCCGCGCGTGAGGAACTTTCCCTGTTTTTTTATGAACGCGGCGGAACCTCTTTGAAATCTCTGTTGAATCGTCGGAAATATCACTCTATATCGCTTGTCATAGGCCCAGAGGGCGGGTTTTCTGAGGAAGAGCATCGCCTGGCCTGTGAAGCCGGTTTGGAAACTGCCTATCTCGGACCGCGCATCCTGCGCTGTGAGACTGCGGCGGTTTGTGCGGCATCCGCAGTGATGTATCATGCGGACGAACTTGCCTGAGGCCGGAAGTATAGAAGGAAAGGTATGTGTTTAAATTGAGCAAGCAAAACGAGACTCTCTCGAGAAATGATTTCATTACGAATAAAATCATGGTGGTGTTTGTACTGGCCTTTGTGATGTCTGTAGCACTGATGATGATCAGCCGGGGACTGGACAATGCAGGCACCTTTATTGCGACGTATTACACCGTCTATGTTCTGGGTTTTGCCGGTGTTGTCGGCACCATTCTCGGCGTGGTGAAGGAAGTGTTGGATATCCGGCACGGACACGATGTCTCTCACAGGATTATCACCGGCCATGGAATCGCCGTTTGCTCTGCCATCGTGGCAATTTCGTCGTTTCTGATTTTGTTCGGCGGCTACTCCAGCTCGATCCGTTTCCTCTATATTGCCATTCCGTCGCTTGCGGTTTTGTACCTGATTTACATGATCTATCAGCGGGAGTTTTGTGCGCTGGCAACGTTTGGACTGCTCATCGCTCTTTATTTCTGGAGATTTGCGCAATTCTACAAAGGTTCGGTACGCTTTATTACTGCGCAGTGTATGCTTCTGCTGCTTTGCCTGCTGATCGGGGTCCTGTTGTTCCTGCTTAAAAAGGAAAACGGTGTGCTCAAACTGGGCAAGTGGAAGGTCCGTCTGCTGGAGGCGGATGCCGAATACGCGGCTTCGTTCCTTTTCACTGCGCTGTTTATCGCCATTCTGGCTGCAGCGTTTTTCCTTCCGAATGTAGCTATGATCTATCTGGCGTTTACAACGCTTGCGGTGATCTTCATTATGGCGGTTTATTACGCGGTGCGGATGATGTGACGCCTGAGCCGTACATCCCGCAGTGCTTTGCCGCTCCGCCGGCACTTTTGAGAAATATGCAGTACAGGCGGGCTAAAAAGCCCGCCTTGTTTTACCTGTTTGGGGAGGAGATACCGTGGGAAGAAATGCGCTTGTCGCACAGTCCGGAGGGCCGTCGCCTGTCATCAACGCTTCCTTGCAGGGCGTGATTGACGCCTGCCGCGCGTATCCGGATAAAATCCATACGCTGTATGCTGCCTGGCATGGGATCGAGGGCGTGCTTCTGGAAGAACTGATCGATCTGTATGCCCAGCCGGCGGAGGAAATCCGACGGCTGAAGTATACGCCGGCCTCCGGGGCGATCGGAACCTGCCGCTATAAGCTCGCGGATGCGGAAAGCCCGGATTTCGCACGTATTTTGGATGTCTGCCGGGCGCATGATATTGGCTATTTCTTTTATATCGGCGGCAACGACTCGATGGACACCGCGCGCAAGGTCAGCGATCTGGCGCGTGAACAGGGCTACGACCTGGTCGTTGCGGGTGTGCCGAAAACAATCGACAACGATGTCGGCGATGACGCCTTTCGCCTGATTGACCATACGCCGGGCTATGGCAGCTGCGCGCGCTATTGGGCTATGCTGATGCAGAATGCCGACGAGGAAAACCGCGCGATTTGCGGTAGCGAGTGCGTTTCTGTTTACCAGGCGATGGGCCGCACAACGGGATATATCACCGCGGCATCGCGCCTCGGCGATCCGGAGCGCCGTATGCCGATGCTGCTTTTCTTCTCCGAACGCCAGGAAACGCTGGAAAGCGTAGCCGAAGCGGTGAATGCGCAGCTTCGCCGGACGGGACGCTGCATTGTCGTGGTGAACGAGGGGCTGGACGTCGGCGAAATCGCTGCAAAGCGCGACGGATTCGGCCATATTGAATATGGCGCCTCGGGCGTCAGCGCCATGCAGGCCGTAGTGAACTACTTAAACGCGCAGAAACTGCCGGCACGTGGCCAGGCAACCGGACAGCTGCCCGGTACGATCCAGCGCGGCGTGTCGCTTTATGCTTCCACGGTTGACATTGACGAAGCATATGAACATGGGCGCAATGCGGTACGAATCGCCATGACGGATGGCAGCGGGTATATGTCCACGATCCTCCGCCGTGATTCGGAATGCTATGTGCCGTATTTTGATAAAGTGGAGCTTGGCCTGATCGCCAATTCCGAGCGTCATCTGCCGCTCGGATGGATTACGCCGGACGGCCATGACGTGACGGACGATTTTCTGCGCTATGCCCGGCCGCTCATTGGCGAAGAAAACCCGCCTGTTCCAATGGAACACGGTTTGCAGCGCTTTGCCCGCCTGGATATCCGCTTTATCGATAAAAAATTGCCGGCTTATCAGCCGGCGGGGTTTTGATTATGGAAGAACGTTTTACAAGAACCGCCATGCTGCTGGGCGAGGAAGCCGTGGAGCGCCTGCACCGGTCACACGTGGCGATTGTCGGCCTGGGCGGCGTGGGCAGCTATGCAGCAGAGGCCATTGCGCGCGCTGGAGTAGGGGAACTCACGCTGGTGGACTGCGATACGGTTTCTGTCACGAACATCAACCGGCAGCTCTGCGCCCTGACCTCTACGGTCGGAGAGTGTAAAACGGAAGTGACGGCGCGGCGGGCAGCGGATATCCATCCGGACGCTGTCATTCATGCTCTGGAGCTTCGCTATTCGCCCGAGACGCGCGAAAAGTTCTTCTCCGGGAATTATGATTACATCATTGATGCGATTGATACCGTGTCAGCTAAGACCGACCTGATCTGCACGGCAATGGATCGCGGAATCCCCATTGTCTCTGCACTGGGAACCGGAAACAAGCTCCATCCGGAACTTCTGCGGTTTGCAGATATTTATGAAACCACCGTTTGCCCTTTGGCGAGGGCCATGCGCCGTGAACTGCGCCGCCGCGGCATTGCTGCGCATAAGGTGCTTTACAGCACGGAGGAACCGCGCGGCACCACCGCAAATGCAGACGGACGGAACTATCCCGGCAGCATTTCCTGGGTGCCGGGATGTGCGGGGCTGATGCTGGCGGGACACGTTGTGATGGCGCTCAGCGGCCTTCCGGTGTAAAATCGGAGGAATTATACAGATTGGCAGCGGATGCGGTGCCATGCTCGATGATTTCGCGCGCAGCGGCGACACTGCGGCGGATGGCGTCGGTCACGGCGCGTCCGTCTGCGGTATTAAAGGTACCCAGTACCCAGTCCGGCATATCATAGTCCGCATGCGGCGGCATACCGACGCCGATTTTCACACGCGGAAACGCATCCGAGCCATGCTGATAGATGATGCTTTTCAGGCCGTTGTGGCCGCCGTCGCTGCCTTTTGCCCGCACGCGAATGCGGCCGGGCGCGAGACTGATGTCGTCGTGCAGGACGATCAGGCGCTCGACCGGCAGCTTATACCAGGCAAGCGCTTCGCGCGTTGCCTCGCCGCTGAGGTTCATGAAGGTCTGCGGCTTGAGCAGTAGCACGCGCTGTCCGGCGATCACACCTTCGCCGCAGAGCGCTTTGAAGCGGGAACGGTTCACAGATGCGCCAAGCTCCTGCGCGAGCAGATCCAGCGCCAGAAACCCGACATTGTGGCGTGTGCCGTCATATTTTGCACCTGGGTTGCCGAGGCCGGCAATGACCCACTGTACGCTGCCGGAAGGCGCCGGAGTATGATTTTGAAAGAGCTTTATCATAAAATCCCCCAAGAACAAGTAAATCCGAAAGACATTGTACCACAGAACAAGCAAAAAAGAAAGACAGAGGTGCCTTTTTATGAGGATGCGCAAAAAGAAAAACCTGGAGCCGCGTTTGGAACGCTGCGAAGACGTAACCATCAGCAATCCTGCCGAACTGCGCGGCAGCTGGAAGGACCTGAAGCCGGATGCCCGCAAAATCTGCCTGGAGATCGGCTGCGGCAAGGGCCGCTTTATCACTACATTGGCGGCACAGAATCCGGATATTCTGTATATCGCGCTGGAGCGCGAAAAAGGCGCGATCGTAATGGCTATGGAGAAGGTCAAGGCGCAGGAGCTTGGAAATGTCCGGTTCATCATCGGTGATGCCGCGGAACTGTGCGATTATTTTGCGGACGGGGAGATTGACGATATTTATGTGAATTTCTGCGATCCCTGGACGAAGCGCCATCGCGAAAAGCGCCGCCTGACGCATCGCAATTTCCTGGCACTCTACCGCCGCATCATGAAACCGGATGGGCATTTCTACTTTAAAACGGACAATGTGGAGCTCTTTGATTTCTCCGAAGCCGAACTGCCGGACTTTGGCATGGAGATCCTGACGCTCACGCGCGATCTGCACGCAACAGATATCCCCAATATCATGACCGAGTATGAGGAACGCTTCTCCTCCCAGGGCGTGAAGATCAATTATATCGAGGCAGTGTTCAAACAGTAAAGCGTGTTACGAATGATGTATTTGTGCCCACAAAGAATCTTTGTGGGCGCTTTTTATGGGTAAAGAATCTTTGATAGCCAGTTAGTTGACAGTTTGTATACCTAATGATAGAATAAATTATAATGATAGAAAGGAGTGAGTCCGATGGGCTAGATTCAGGAAATATGCAAGGCATCATTGTCTGTAGTTAACCATGTGTAAGCTTTGGGGAAGGAGATTACTATGTCAAAAATGAAGTTGGTTAAAAGAATAGCAGCAATGGCAATTTGTTTGCTGATGATATTTTGTAATATGGCCTTTACCTTGGCAGTGAATTTTGGATTGTCGGATGTGGTTCTTGCTTTCCTTGAAGAACAAGGGATTAATGTTCCCTCAAATGGAATGATTGAACTGGTTCCCATTGAGAAAAAGGTTGTTAGTCAGTCGAACGTATTATCTGGAAAATCAAATTTTATGAGCGAGTCTGGCTATGCCCTGCGTATTATTGAGCAGGATGGGAATGAAATATTTGTCCATCATTTTCTTTTCCTGATAGAAGATGAAAATGGAGAGTGTGTAATTGATAGCGAACGTGCAAAAAGTCTTATGCGATCGGATGACCCTAATCCAGGTGGCACAGCATCTTTAGGGAGTATTATAGTACAGGCGACGACATCCTACAGCACATATGTAATACCGACAGTGGCGACTGCATATCGACCGACAGGAATTACATGGGCATATAGTGGAAGCTCAACGGGCGTGTCCTATATCAATGTTGAATATAGTACAAGCGGGACTGCATATAATTATTCCACATATGCTAAAGTACAAGATGGATATTTTCATCAGATTAGATGTTCTGCTTCGGCTCCTTTGGCAAATCAACCGTATTCAAACTTTAATAATCCGTCCCCGTATGCAATAGATATTGCAACAGGGGGAGGTATGACTGTTGATTATTATGCGACAATAAATGGCAGATCCTATTTCATTAATGGCTAAAAGGGAGGGAAAATGACCCGTGAAAGCCGCAAGACAGCTTTTGGCGTTTGTTCTGCTGCTTACCATGTTGACTGGCTGTGCAGCCCCAGGTCTCCGGTACCCGGGTTATGAAGATCTCTCATTTCATGCCGGTGCGCTGGAATATATCGGTAAAAAACGACGGGATATTGCGGAAAAACTTGGAATCGAAACCCAAACAGAACCTGTGCCGCTGATTCAGGTAGAGGAATCTGTGACGGTGGCGGGGGAGGCCTATGCGCTTTCCTACCGGTTCGATGGGAATTACGTTGGATATGAGTGGAGACACGACCCAACAGGAGATGATTTGGTTCTGAGCGCCATTACGTATCAGCGCAAGCTGGACGGAGAGGATGTGCAAACCCGGCGGGAGGCTGTGCTGACCGTCTTTCAGTTGATGCAGGATGAACTTGGGAAACCGGAGCAAATTGCAGATGCCTTTGAGAATAAAACGATAGACTACGCACTGAACGCAGGATTTCCTACGACACCGGTCTCGGCAAAATGGCTGATCTCTGAAAAACCGGATTATCCAAAGGTGATCTATTCCGGGGGATATGAGGGAGATCAGACTATATTGATTGCTGAACTGCGTGTGACTGCGCTGCCGGCTGTTTGGACACTTGAAGTCAGTTATAAGATTTCAAATACACGAAACAGTGAAATGGAGCGCTTTTCCTCGCGTTGGAATTGGTAATAGAAAAACCCGGATCGGAAACTTTCCAATCCGGGTTTTTGATCTTCCTTGTTATGCGATAGCAGCCTTGGCCTGATCGCAGAGAGCGGCGAACGCAGCCTTATCGGAAACAGCCAGCTCAGCCAGCATCTTGCGGTTCATGTTCACGCCGGCTTTCTTGAGGCCATACATGAAGCGGGAGTAGTTCATGCCGTTGACCTTTGCCTGCGCGCTGATACGGGTGATCCAGAGCTTACGGAAGTCGCGCTTTTTCAGCTTGCGGCCAACGTATGCATATTTCAGGGACTTCATGACGGCCTGATTGGCGGTCTTGAAGAGCTTGGACTTGCTGCCGTAATAACCCTTAGCGAGCTTTAAAACTTTATTTCTTCTTTTGCGCGTCATCATTGCGCCTTTAACTCTTGCCATGTTACACTACCTCCAACAAATTCGTTCGCCTTATGCGTAAGGCATCATTTTTTTGATGTTATTGCCCATGCTCTGATCGATGTAAGCACTCTTGCGCAGGGCTCTCTTACGCTTGGTGGTCTTGTTGGCCTTGACGAGCTTATGACGGCGGCCTTCCTGAGTGTGCTTTACCTTGCCGTTTTTCGTGATTTTAAAACGTTTTGCAACTGTGCTGCGGGTTTTAATCTTAGGCATAGTGTTTATCTCCTCTCGTTTTTGAAACCATTATTTCGTGGGGCGCGGCGCCAGGAACATCAGCATATGACGGCCCTCGAGTTTCGGGGGCTTCTCGATCGTACCCAATTCGCTGCACTGCTCAGCAAAATTCAGGAGCAGCTCCTGGCCAAGCTGAGTGTGCGCCATCTCTCTGCCGCGGAAACGGATCGAAACTTTGATCTTATCGCCGTTTTGCAAAAACTTCTTTGCCTGATTGAGCCGGACGTTGAGATCATGGATTCCAATGCCAACGCTGAGCTGCAATTCCTTGGTTTCCACAATACGCTGATTTTTACGGGCCTCTTTTTCGCGCTTGGCCTGCTCAAATCGATACTTACCATAGTCCATGACACGGCAGACGGGCGGGGTAGCCTGTGGGGCGATCTTGACGAGGTCAAGTCCCTTATTCAGGGCGATCTTCTGCGCGTCCTTCACGGACATGATGCCAAGCTGGGAACCGTCCTCATCAATGAGGCGCACTTCACGGTCCTTAATCGCCTCGTTGATCTGATGCTTTACGTTACTGATGCCAAAACACCTCCAATAAAAAAATAAACGGCTTCACAGCCGTCCATAAAAACACCGCCATACAGAGTCTGTACGGAAATGCTTCAATGTGAACCCCTGTGCTGTGCTGGGGGTGGGGAACAAGGTTCCCTCTTTATTGTCCAATATACTTTACCACACCGTTACACACTTGTCAAGAGATATTTTCCGGTTATTTGTGGATTTTTTCGTCCAATCAATCCGGCAGCCCGGTGAAAGGCGCACTGCGGCCGGGACAATTTTCCATGGTGCAGAAACGGCAGTTATTATAATCCGTATTGCTGTCAAACAGGATACCGGAGGTGGACTTTGCAGGGATCATGAGACAGCTTTCCGTCAGTTCAACGCCGGTCGCGCCTGTCACGTCGCCCAGAAGGGAAAACAACGCACGCTGCTGCGTAAGCGGCCACTGGGGCAGGGAGCCGGGGTTCATGTGGGAAAGATGTCCCGCAGGCATTTCGTGTTCCCAGACATATTGGAAGAGCTGCCGTTGCACAGCGCCGACATAATAGAGTTTGACTGCATCCGCCCAATACGCAAGCAGAGGATCGGAAAGCGTCAGAGACCAGTCCTCCAATTCCCGTCCGCAGGTGCAGACATAGGGGAAAACGCGATAAACACCGCGCAGATTTTTTGCCATCAACGCACAGTCAATGCGTACACCGTCCAGCACGACATAGTCGTCGCCGTGCTCTTGTACCTGTGCGGTGCAAAAAAGCGCTTTTGGATCGGCCAGCGCCGCAGCGGATTGAATCAGCGCACTGGCCTGCGCCAGATCCTCCGGATCGGCATCCTGCGGAAGATGAAGGCTGGCCAGGATGCGGTCCCCGGATTCCTTTTCGGGAAGTGCATGAAAAATAAACGGTTCCATACTGGTCTTGTCTCCTTTATTCGGAAAGTGCCGCAGCGAGAAGGATAAAATCCTCTGCGCGCAGGGCCTCTCCGCGAACGTCGTCACGGAAGCCGCAGGCGCGTATGGCAGAAAGCGCCTGTTCCCGATCGCAAAGTTCAGCCGCCGACAGGGTGTTCAGCAGCGTTTTGCGCCGTTGGGCAAAAGCGGCCCGTAGTACGGCCAGGGTCCGATCCTTCTGCTCCGATGAGAGTCCCCGGTCAAGCGGTGACAGCGACAGAACCGCCGAAGCAACCTTGGGACGAGGGATAAAGCAGTCCGCGGGAACACGGAACAACAGCTGCGGTTTTGCAAACAAACGCACGATCGCCGAAACGGCGCAATAACTGTCCTCCCCGGGCAAGGCACAGAGCCGTTCGACAGCTTCACGCTGCAGCAGCAGCGTGATTTGTGAAAAGAGCCCGGATTCCAACAGCATGGTGACGGCAGGCGTTGTGATATAGTAGGGTAAATTGGCACATACGGCCAGCTTCCGGCACGGCAGCGCATCTCGACAGAACGCCGGAAGGTCAAGCGCCAGAGCATCGGCGTGATACACCTGCACATTCCCGCAGTCTGCCAGCGTTTCTGACAGCAGCGGGAGAAGCGCGCGGTCGATTTCCACAGCCGCAACCCGTTCGGCCCGCATGGAGAGCTCACGCGTGAGCGTGCCGATACCCGGGCCGATTTCCAAAACACCGGTTTCCGCATCCAGTGCGGCGGCATCCAGCATCCGCTCCAGCGCGGAGCGGGACGTGATAAAATTTTGCCCGAGCGATTTGGTAAAGGAAAATCCATAGCGCCCGATCAGTTCCCGCACAACGGCGGGCGACGTTAAATCCATCATGAAGCCAAAATATAAACACGGGCGTTTTGACGCCCAAAGGTGATACATTCCGCGGTTGTGTCGTAGAACAGATCAATGCGGTAGCCCTTGATAAATCCGCCGGTATCTCCGGCGACGGCATAACCGTATACCCAGGTACCGTCTGCGGCGACAACATACATCTTCGTGCCAAGCGGAATCACTTTCGGGTCAACTGCAATAATGCCATACTGCGCGACAGCGCCGGATTTTGTAATATTAAAATCAGAGCCTTCCGTCGTATAAGCTGTTGCAACAACGTCAATATAGCTTTCGTAGGGGATCTGCGTGCCATCCTCCAGCGTGAGGAGCTTGCTGGTCGTGGAAACCGTAAAGGAAGAGGAGGGAGAAATGGAAGTAGAAGTGCCATAGGCACGGATTTCATTGACCGGTTTCTCATACACGGAAGTGCCGGCCAGAACCCGGTCTGTCATCACGCCGTTTCTGTAAATCAGGTTATATGTATAACGGCGGACGCCGTCTTCGCCCTTCTGGACCAACACCTCGCTGCCGTTCAGCAGAGAGGAACTGGCCTGCATCACGGTTTCATAGGGGATGGGTTCGTATTGATACTCTTCCTCCACCGTAACGCGGGTGATGTAGATATCCATACCGGAGCTGATCTGCGTGTTGTGATCCACACTGAGCTCGTCAAATTCACCGAGCACGATACCGACTGTCTCCAGCGCATCGGATACGGTGCCGGAGGAAACGTAAATGGTGTGCACCTGACCATTGTCATGTACGGTCAGTTCGGTTGCAGAAACGTCAAGATCCATCACGGCGAAGGAATCCTCCCGGGCGTCTCCGCCGAGAAGCTGCTGGATAGAGGTGATTTTCAGCGCGGTGTCCTTCGGGATCGGATGGCTGTAAATCATGGCGGCAGCAAGGCACAGCATGGCTGCCGTGAGCAGCCCGAGTATCTGTGTGATCCACTTGGCGTCAAAAGAAAGCGTATGGAATTTTGGTTTACGTTGTTCCATAAGATCTCCAGGTTTCCAAAATAAATCATCATATTATAGCACACTCTTTCCCTGTTCGCAAGTCCCTCCCGCAAAAGGCAGAATTCCTGTCCATTTTCTCCCGTCAAGGGAGAGAAAAACGGTAATTTTCAGGGGAAAACCAGAAAATTTTCCACGCAGGTAAAAATTGAAAATAGAACAAACCTTTGTCAGAAATGTTGCATTTTTCGTATCACTACGCTACAATAATCATATGATATCCGCATAAGTTGAGAAGATTGATGTATTTTTAACAGAAGAGAGGTAGTACAATGCAGATGAAAACCGAATTGCTGAAGGATTTTGTGGGCGGCGTTGCCGAACAGAAGCTGGGCGTCCGCGGCATTGTGGTGCGCCAGCACGGTGAAATCCTGGACCAGCACGACATTGTGGAACCGGTTGAACGGATTCAGCTATTTTCCGCCAGCAAAACGTGGACGTCCATGGGCGCCGGAATTGCAATGGGAGAAGGCCTGTTTCAAAAGACAGACCGATTGATTGATCTGCTGGCGGATGAAATTGACTTTGAAGTGCCGGCCGGCTATGAAAAACTGACGGTTGAGCATCTGCTTACCATGAGCACAGGCCATGATGAGTGCCCGATTTTCAAAGCGCAGCGCGAAAGAATGGCCAAAATGCCGCCGGAGGAGCGGCCTGTCCCCGGAAATACCCGCAGAGGCGGCAGTATGTCCGACCTGTGGTTTGACGCCTTCATGAAGACGCCCTTGACGTACGATCCGGATGAGCGTCACTTTGCCTATAATAACGGCACAACCTATATGCTTTCCCTGATTGTCCAGAAAACCTCCGGCCAGCCTCTGTCGGAGTATTTGAAGCCGCGCGTATTTGCACCGCTTGGCCTGACGGATATCGAATGGGATTGCGATGCAAAAGGCCGTACGCTGGGCGCGATCGGTCTGCATCTGACGACGGAAGAACTCTCCCGCGGCGGCCAGCTTCTGCTGAACCGCGGCGCATGGAACGGAAAGCAGCTGATTCCGGCGGAGTATGTGGATGAGATGACCACCATGCGTGTGCCGAACGATTTCGGCGAGGGCGATCCCGAGGCCAGACAGGGCTACGGCTATCAGATGTGGATGTGTTCTTACCCGAAGGCATACCGCATGGACGGTATGTTTGCGCAGTTCAGCATCGGTTTGCCGACGCTGGATGCCGTGGTGGCAATTACCTCGCACGAACCGGAGCGCGGCTGCGATATCCTGCGCCTTGTATGGGACACCATCGCGCCAAAGCTGGAACTCACAAAGTAAAAAGACGGAAAGTCATACTGACGCGGAAAACCGCCGCAAAGCCGTTTGGAAACGGCCTTGCGGCGGTTTTTTTGCGGAAACTTACCCCTTGACCTGCATCTGCGGCTCGCCCCAGCCGCAGAGCGGCGTTTGGTCGAGCGAAAAATACGTTTCGTGCGTCGTAACCACCGGCGCTGCTTTCTGCATACGCGCAGCAATCGGAATACTTTCGTCCAGGCAATACTCGTCGGCAAGAACATTGCAGATTTCACACAGGAAAATGTCGCCGTCCTGACAGTTCAGTTCTTTTTTCACGCGCAGCTCATAGCTCCAGGGGCTGTCTTTCAGAATTGGAACATCAAGCACTGCGCCATGCATCACCTCCGGCAGAATCTTCATTTTCTCCGGATCATACCCGGCGTGATTGCCATAATAGTCTGCAAGCGGCAGGAGCGGCTTTGTAACCAGGTTTGCGGAAAAAACGCCGTTTTTCCGAATCAGATCCTTTGTCAGCTTGGTATCGCCGATACAGGCCATCACGCCCAGATCCTCATCCCAGTAGTAACTGAACCAACAAAAAAGTCCGAAGTTCGGCGTGCCGTCCTCACGATAGGTGCCATACAAAAACAGAGACTGGGGGCAAAAGTGATTACACTTCATGGATGTGGATATTTTCGCCATGTTTTTCCTCCTGTTGAGTGAGATTATTCAGGATGCGCACAAGGTAGGCCTCAAACTCACGCACTTCCTGTTCGGAGAAACCGGCATAATAGATTGCATTGATCTGATTGGAGACGTCGTCATACTGCGTCTGCAAGCCGCGCGCCTTTTCCGTCAGACTGACCGTCACACGCCGCCGGTCCCGGGAATCGCTGCAGCGGTGGACAAGCCCTGTGGATTCCATTCGGTCCAGCATGACAGTGAGCGTATTCTTGGCAAGGCCGGTTTTTTTGACGATTTCCGCAATGGGAACGCTGTCCTGCTGCCAGAGAACATACAGGATGCGTCCCTGCGCACCATTGAATGCACTGACGCCGGACGCCTGCAGTAATCGGTCAAAAATCCGCCCGCTGACCTGCTTGATCTGTGTAATGAGAAATCCGCCGTTGGTATTTGTAATCATGCTGTCCTCCGATGAGATAATGGTACTATATAGAACTAAAATTGTCAATAGAAAACCATTCTGTTTTTTGAAAACTTTCCGGATGTACACTGCTCCATAGCGAGTATAGCATAAAAAAGCGCGCAAGACCAGCTTCCCGGCCGGTTTTTCCCCGTTTGGAAACACTGCTGTTCACGCTCCATCCGCCACGGCACGAATGGTTCTGCCTGCCGCATGGGAGGTTTTGGGGATACAGTTATGAAAATTAGATTTCCCTATTGACTACCGAACGATAGGTAGCTATAATAAAGGGTACAATCCCTGGAGCACAGCGGATAAAGCATTTGATTGCGGTGAAGGTGATTTTGATATGGATCGAGGAAACACAAAGCAGGAGATTCTGGAAGCGGCGCTGGAACTGTTCTCCGTGCAGGGATTTGAAGCCACATCCATCTCCCAGATTGCAGGCGCCGTTGGGATTCGGAAGGCATCGCTTTACAGTCACTTTGAGAACAAGCAGGCAATTCTGGATGCTTTGGTGCAGAACGTTTTAGAACAGTACGCACAGCATTCCATTTTTACAAAGCAGCCCTGGGAGGAACCCGACGATCCGGAGCGGGTGCCGGCATGTACGCCTGACGCGGTCGGGAAGATGATTCTGGGGCAGGTACGGTACATTCTCCACGACCCGCATATCAGCAGGGCCCGGAAAATGCTGGTGATTGAGCAGTACCGGAATCCGGAACTTGCGAGGCTGCAAACAAAGCAGAATTATACAGACATACTGCAATACTTTACTGGGCTTGTGAAGTGCCTGGTTCAGCATGAAGTTCTGGTGGACCAGGATCCCGAGATGATGGCAGCGCAGCTCTGCCTGCCCATTTCTGTGTGGATCAATCTCTGCGACCGTGAGCCGGAGCGCGAATCGGAGGTTATGGAACTGGTCAGCAGGCATATCCGGCAGTTTTTCAGACTCTGCGGCAGGAACCGCGGTGACGGCAATGAGTAAATACGATGCTTTGTGGACGCGGATTAGCGAAAACGGTACGGACAGCATAAAACTGACTTTTACCGAGATCGAACAGATTGCAGGAGTGCCCATTGACCATTCTTTCCTGACATACAAGAAGGAATTGCAGGACTATGGGTATCGGGCCGGCAAAATTTCAATGAAGGAGCAGACCATTGTATTTCAGAAGCTGAGGTGAAGGCTTCCTGCCGTCCGGAAACTGTCTGCTATCCGACAACACTGTTTTCGAACGAGGAACAGGCCAAAAGGGAAGCGAGACAGAGAAAGGAGAATGCGGCAGAGTGTATCCATGTCGCGGCGGAAAATGAAAAAAGTATGGTATATCATCGTGCAATGCACCTGGGGATTCCTGCAGACGTTGATTGGTCTGGGCTTTTTTCTTGCAAACAGAAATTGCGAGCATCAATTTTACCGATGCTGTATGGACACGAAATGGAATGCAAGGGGCGGATTAAGCCTGGGCCTTTTCATCTTTACGCCAAAAGATGAGGTGGAAAATGCTCAGCTCATCCGCGTGCATGAATATGGACATACGATTCAGTCGCTCGTGCTGGGGCCTCTCATGCTTTTTGTCGGCATCATCTCCGTTGCGTGGGGCAATCTGCCGTATTTCCACCGCTTGCGGACGGAAAAAGGCGTGCCGTATACGGCTTGCTTCGTGGAGTATTGGGCAAGCAGATGGGGCGAGCTCACCGCAAAGGAAAAGGCAATCCGGTAATCGCGCAATTTCCGGAATCTGTCCGCGCAGCGGCAGTCTGGGAAGGCTCGTAATCCGTTTGCAGCGTATGGCGGCGCCCTTCGCCGGGGTATGCCGCCTCATTTTGACACATTAGCTACCGAACGATAGGTAGTATCTGGGTAAAAGAAAGGATTTTCTATGATCACATTGTTTGTCATTGGCATCCTTGTGTTTACAGGGAAGCTGATCAGTTTCGCTGTCAAGGCTGCCTGGGGAATTACGAAGGGCGTTCTCTTTGTAATTGGAATCCCCGCGATGCTGATTGCACTGTTTGTCGCTGGTTTGGTATCGCTTGCGGTTCCCCTGTTGATTCTGGCACTGCTGGCGGTGTTCCTGTGGCCGGTTTTGAAAGGAAAGTGACAGGATGGAGGAAGAAAAAAAGACGGCATGGATTGACGAGGGAAATAAAATCGTTTCGTTCCATGCAATTGATAACGGCAGAATGATCAGCAAAGCGGAAAGCCTGTTTTGGGCTTTCCTATGCGGATTGTTGAATTCCGGATACCGGATCATGTGAAAAAAAGGAGTGTTTTGTTATGAAAAAATGTATGGCATGCCTGCTTGCAGCGGGCCTGCTTTTGTGCTTGACAGCTTGTGCCGGCGCACCCGAGTCCCAAGAAACCCCGAAGGATATTCCGCCTATACCAGCCAACACGAATGAGATTGACGACGCAAATGACCCGGGCAGCGCAAATGAGCCGGCCGACGGGACACCGCCGCAGGGTGACAGCACCGTACGGGACGAAAATACGTCGGAGAAGGCGGAGGAAGCGGCGAAAGAGAACATTGATGTGACCGGGCCATGGCTGCTCGAAAGCAAAAATTATGTTGTGGACGGGTTTTGGGAGGCATGGGTTCTCTTCCCCGGGTATGGGGTATGGGGCGCCGGTTTGGAGATCCGGAGCGACGGAGAAATGAACTGGTACATCGGTGCGGAAAGCTGGCAAGGCACCTATACCCTGGGGGACGGAGTGCTTCATGCGCAGCTGACCTCCGATTTGGAGCAAACGACGCAGCTTTGGGAGTTCCGGGTGGTCACGGAAAAGGAAACACCTGAACTGGAAATGGAGTATCAGGGAATGACCATTTTCTGGACGCCCGGGGAGCAGCCGGATCCCGCAAACGGCGCGGATATCGAATAACCGCTGCGGCAGAAAGGCGGCGGGCGTAGTTTCCTGCAAAACGAACATATTTCCATAGAAAGAAGCCCTATATGCCGCCGGGTTTCTTCTGTAAAACAGGAAATGTAAACTGCTGCACGTTGTCGCTGCTTCTGTTTCCGGCAGACGAACTTTTGACGCGCTGTTCCGGAAACCGATGATCTAACAGGAGGAACCGAAAATGAAAGTGTGGAAAAGAATTTTGACTGCGCTGCTGGCCATAACGGTGGTTTTGACGGCGTTTTTCCTCGTCGGACGCTATGGCTGGAAGCTGGGCGGCTTCCGTGCCTGCCAGAGCGCGGGGATTACTTCTGTGGAAACCAGCGAGAGGGCCGTACATATCACAGGCTTCTATCCCGGTTCCTTCCCGGAGGGGTTTTGTGGGTATTATGCGAAAGAACAGGATGGCAAGCTCTATGTGGGTTTCCGCTTCAGCGCTATATTCGGCCTCTTTGAGACAGGCGACTTTGCTGTCACCATCCCGGTGAAGGGCAGCATTGAGGAAGTGATCCTGAAAACCGGCTCGAGTGAAACACTGCTCTGGAGTGCGCCGGCCGGGGCTCTTGCCCAGCCGGAGTAATAGAGCATGTAGATGAAGACAGCGTGAGGGAATAGTAAAAAACCGTTTTGAAGCGGACCTGCGGCATCCTTGCCGTGAGCAGCTGTGAAAAGACCATTCAGGGCTGCTGCTTCTGGAAAAAGACGGGTTTCTGAAATGATAGGGAGGGAGAACGTTTTATGCTGGACGCTGTATATGCATTCCTTCGTGCGGCACTGCCGTGGATCGCGATGGGCTTGGCACTTGCGATATTTTTTGCAAAAGCTGCAGGAAGGAAAAAACAAGGGAAGAGTGAACCAAAGGCATGAAAAGGAACAAAAAAGTGGTGATCGGCTGCAGCGTCGCTGCCGCGGTTTGTTGTGGAATCGCCAGTTACGGTCATTTTTACCGCGGCCGGATGGAATTCGGGTGGATATTTGCCGTTTTAACGCTCGAACAGCTGGGGCTGGCAGTGATGAATATCGTTATTTTGAAAAACAGAAGTAAGCCCAAGGTTGTGGGAGGAAAGGTATATGAATCAGAAGGCTTTGGTCGTAATCGACCTTCAGAATGACATTACAAAAAACTACAAGGAGATTATTGAGACCACGAATCAGGCAATTGCCTGGGCCGTTTCCAATAATATGGAGGTCGTTTACATACAGCATAACAATCTCTCTGCCGGAACAAGGACCTTTAAGCCTGGCACGAACGGTGCCGGGTTTGTTCCGGAGTTGAACGTTGTATCGGATCACATTTTCACAAAAACAAAGAGCAATGCGTTGACAAGTGAAGAATTTGCTGCTTTTATACGGGAATGTAAGATCACCGAGTTTTATATCGCCGGAGCGGATGCCACGGCATGTATCAAATCTACCTGCTATAACCTGGCAAAAGCCGGGTATGCCGTTCATGTTTTGTCCGATTGCATCACCAGTTATGATAAAAAGAAACTGCCTGAGATGATAGAATATTATGCAGGCAAGGGCTGTGCGGTTGAAAAATTCAGTGAAATCGAAAAAAACACTTTCGCGGACAACGCCTGCTCGGGAAATATGGGGACAGGAAGGTAAATTTGGAAATGCAGAAATTGGTTCAGGCGGCGGAACAGGATTTTCCGAAAATTGTGCAATTTTATCAGGATGTGATTGCCCGCACAGCGCATATGGACAGGTATGCGCGCTGGGTGTACGGTCAGCATCCAACCGATGAAATGATTTTGGGCTACATTCGAAGCGGTGCCATGTATTACTGCGAAAAGGATGGCGCGATCCTTTCTGCGGTCGCGCTCACGGCGCAGGGAGAGGAGTATCACGGCGCCGCGTGGTCGTGCGCGCTCGGGGATGACGAGGTGAGCGTGGTGCATCTCCTTGGCGTTGCCGCCGAATGGCAGGGGAAGGGGATTGCCAGGCAGACCATGGCGCTTGTGACGGAGCTGAGCCGGGAAATGGGGAAGAAAGCGGTTCGGCTGGATGCGCTGGCCTGCAACACACCTGCGCACCGGCTTTACGAATCCCTGGGCTTTCAGAAGCGGGATGTGCGTCGTTGGTACGCGGACAATGTGGGTTGGACAGAGTTTTTCCTGTATGAGCTGGTGCTTTGAAACGCGCACGCACCGCAATTTCCTTCATAGGACTATGAAACAGCATAATTTGCTCGTCCTTTGTTGCTGCAAAAAGAAAATTTGAAAAATTCTCAAAAAATCTCTTGACTCTCCCCTTTAGGGGAGATGCTACAATCCTCCTTGTGAAGAAAACAAGGAGGATTTTCTGTATGAATGAATCGTCTGTCAGTGTGAGAAACCTGACGAAATCATTTTCGGGCCGCAGAGTTGTGGACGGCCTCTCCTTTGATGTGCAAAAGGGCGAGGTTTTTGCTCTGCTGGGCCATAACGGCGCCGGAAAAAGCACCACCATTGATTTGATTCTGGGCCTGAAGACGCCGGATGAGGGCTCCGCGAAGATTTTGGGCATGGACGCCGCAAAAAACCGGAAACGGGTATTTGAGCGGGTGGGTGTGCAGCTTCAGAATACCCAGTACCAAAGCAGCATTACCGTGGAAGAGGCGTGCATCGAGTATGCCTCCCTGTACCCCATCCCGGCAGACTATCCGGCGCTGCTCGAGCAGTTCAGTCTTTCATCGCTCAGAAAGAGCTTTGTGTCCAAGCTCTCCGGCGGGGAACGGCAGAAGCTTTCCGTTGTACTGGCACTGATCGGCAGCCCGGAAATCGTCTTTCTGGACGAACTGACCACCGGATTGGACGTGGTGGCAAGACGCGAAGTGTGGAGAACTCTGAAGCAACTCAAAAAGCGGGGCCTCACGATTTTCCTCACCACCCATTACATGGAGGAGGCGGAAGTCCTTTGCGACCGGGTCTGCATCATCAAGTCGGGCAAAAAGGTTGCGGAAGGCACTGTTTCCGAAGTGATAGCCGCATCAGAACAGAAAAATCTGGAGGAAGCATATCTGTTCTTTATGGGAGAGGAGGAACTGTTATGAGGAGATTTTTGAGAATGTACCGGGTGGAGCAGAAGATTTTTTTTCGCTCACCGGATGTAATCCTGTTTTGTCTGGCGATGCCGCTGGTTGTATTTGTTGTGATCACAATGATCACCGGAAGCAAAAATGCTGCGGATTCCGGCCTGACTTATCTGCAAAGCTCGTATGTGGCGCTCTCTACCGTGGGGATTTGCTGCAGTGCATTTATGAGCATCCCCATTACCATTGTAGAGCTGCGCTCGCAGGGAATACTGCGTCGGATGTATTGCAGTCCCTGTTCCCCCGCAAGGCTTCTGGCCTGTGATATCCTTTGCAGCGGTGTGGTTGCGGCGCTTTCGACCCTGATTCTGACTGTTGCGGCGGTCGCGGCTTTCGGCTACCGGATGCCGGGTAATGTGTTGGTATATCTCGCCATGTGGCTGCTGACGATGGTGTCCATGTTCTCCATCGGACTGATGGTGGCCAGCCTCTGCCGGACCACAAAATCCATGAATGTGGCCACAAGCCTGCTCTATTTCCCGATGCTGTTGTTCTCCGGGGCCACCATACCGGCGGAGGTTTTCCCGGCATGGTTCCAGTCGGCGGCAAACGTGATGCCGCTGGGGGTAGGAATCAACCTCTTGAAATCGGTATCCATGGGATGCTATGATAAAATAACCGTTCCGGTGATCATGTTAACCGCCATTACCCTCATTTGCGGTACCATTGCCGTAAAAACATTCAGATGGGAGTAAGACTATGGAAATGAAGCAAGAACATATGCCTTGTGAAGTGAAAGAAAACGTCACATACTATAAGATTGGACTGTTCGCGGCGATGAATCACGTTACCGTGAAAACCCTGCGCTTCTACGAGGATCAGGGACTGCTGATGCCGGTCCATATCAATCAGGAAAACGGATACCGGTACTATGCACGTTCGCAGATGGCGGTGCTCCACCAGATCACCGCCTTAAAACTGGCGGGGTTCACACTGGAGGAAATTGCCCGCATCAATTCCGGAGCAGACGAAGAATCGGTCCTTTTGAAGAAGAAATCAGAACTGCTTGCAAAGATCGCGGATCTTACCAAGCAGATCGCCGTGGTGGATGGCTACCTTTCCAAACAGAAAACCGGGCTTTCGTCTCCCGTCCTGATCAAAACTATCCCGGAAACCACCGTAGCCTTTCTGCGCATCAGACTGGAATCCTATGACGGCCTGTTTGACCGGATGCCGGAAATGGGGGAGTTGATGGAGAAGGCCGGCTGCGAATGCGCTCTTCCGGAGTATTGCTTTACCAATTATCTGGAGCCGGGATACAAGGACGGGGACATCCCGGTAGAAATCTGCGAGTCAGTTGTGGCAGCCAAAAAGGAAAGCGGCGCGCTGCAATTCAAAAACCTTCCCGCAATTCAGGCAGCCTGTATTTTCCACAAGGGCTCCTACCGCACTTTCCCGGAATCCTATGAAACCGTGCTGCGGTATATTGAGGAAAATGGATACGAGATCGCCGGGGAAATCCGGGAAAGCTATATTGACGGGGTCTGGAACAAGGATGACGAAAGTGAGTGGCTCTCGGAAATCCAGGTACCGGTCAGGAAAAAGGCGGAATGATTGTCAAAACCAAAGAAAAAAGAGCCGGAGCGCAAGTGCTCCGGCTCTTTTCGGTTTTTCTCAAAACGTCAGCGCATACCTTGTGCCGTGGGAAAAAAGTACGCAGTCAAGCAAATTGATTTTCAAAATAATGGTGTTTTGATCTTCAAAATTGTTATGCCCGTTATCAATCCACTCTGCAAACTCCCGGCGCAGCTTTTCTGCCAGTTCCCGGTTTTCCTCTTTCCCAAAATATCCGAGGCTTACTGCTGTTCCTCTGCCCGAAAACCATTCCGCACAGAGCGCAACGTTGGGATTTCTCCCGATTTGCTTCATCTTGTTAGACAGGGCATACGTGATGACATAAAAAGCGCCATCCTCATAATATGCATTCACGTATCGTATAGCCGGAAAATCTCCGTCTGTTGTCCCAAGCACAATCACTGTGTCCCTGCCGAAGCGTTCCTGCAAGACATTCAGACCCTCCTGATTCATTGCCAGCTCCTCCTTTATTCGATTTCAATGGATGCGATGTTTACTTCAGGCGGCAACGATGTAGTCTTCCGCACGATACTGTTGTTTCGACGCAGGGAAAGAACCTTGCATGGTATATCTCGGTAATCTGCGCCTGCGTCTGTTCTTTCCGTTTTTCAAGAAGTGCGATCTTTTCTCCTGTTTTCATACCAGCCGCCTTGTCGAGAATAGTATAGCACGTATCATTTTGACAGTAAATACATTTTGGCGTGCTTTCTGCATTATCTGAAGTGCGCAATGCTTACTGCTTTCTTCCAACCGGCAGAGAAGGTTTTGCTGTCGGCAAGCTATGAATGATTTGTATAGAAAAACCCCGGAAAATCGAGATTTTCCGGGGTTTTTGAGCCTTTTTTGATTGTAAAAACGCGACCGATTATCTCTTGGAGAACTGCGGAGCGCGACGGGCGGCTTTGAGGCCGTACTTCTTACGCTCTTTCATTCTCGGGTCACGGGTGAGGAAGCCGGCCTTCTTCAGGGCAGCCTTATATTCCTCGTTTGCTTTCACAAGCGCACGGGCGAGGCCATGACGGATAGCGCCGGCCTGGCCGGTGAAGCCGCCGCCCACGACGGTTACTTCCACGTCGAACTTGCCGAGCGTATCGGTAACGGCGAAGGGCTGACGAACGATCAGCTTCATGGTGTCAAGACCGAAATATTCTTCGATATCGCGGCCGTTAATCGTAATAGCGCCGGTGCCGTTCGGATAGAGTCTCACGCGTGCGACAGATTTCTTTCTGCGGCCGGTGCCGTAATGATAAAGTTTCTTGCTCTGATACATTCTCGTTCCTCCTCCTTAAAGCTTGCCGGTCCACTCGACGGGCTTCTGGGCCTCATGAATATGGGAAGCGCCAACAAAGAGTCTCAGACGCTTCAGCTGCTCACGGCCGTTGTGGTTGCGGGGAAGCATGCCGCGGACGGCAAGCTTCATAGCAAGCTCAGGCTTGTCCTGCATCAGAAGACGGTATTTGGTTTCCTTAAGTCCGCCCGGATAACCCGAGTGGGTGCGATAGAACTTCTGCTCCATCTTGCGGCCGGTCAGGATTGCCTTTTCGACATTGATCACGATAACGTAATCGCCGCAGTCCTGGTTCGGCGTATACTCCGCTTTATGCTTGCCGCGCAGGATGTGCGCAGCAGCGGCAGCGGTACGGCCGAGCGGCTTGCCAGCTGCGTCCAAGATGTACCAGCTGCGCTGGATGGTGTCCGGTTTTGCCATGTAAGTTGACATTCTTTTCCCTCCACTGCTACTTTGTGTCTGGGCCGATCTGTCCGCCGGACAACTCAAAAGACAAAGAAACGGGTTCTTTAGCTTTTGAGCTGACCGGAACCGCCCATGCGAAAGTGCCGCACGGAGGGATCGCCGGATGATCGGCGTAAAAACGCCGGAATCAGAAGGAATCCGCGTTTTATTTGCAGAAATCGCCGCACAAAAGTGTATTGCTAATGTCCGACAGGTATTATTTATACCATACTTCCATCCGGGTGTCAAGTACTTTTTTCAGAAAATTTAATTTACAATTTTGAAGCTTTTATTTTCTCCCGATATCTCTCAAATGCTCGTGTTTTCAAATATGGGTATTTCATTTTTTGCGCACTTGTATACCTCCTCTGCCGTCCGCTGCATGGGAAAGGGACAGTAGAAGCGGGCAGCACACGAAAAGTGACGGCTCTTCACAAAAATACTACACAAGAATCCGCAAGTATGGTATACTAATTTCAGAGTACCCTGCCTGCGGGCCGGAAGCGTTGATCGGAAGCGGAGGAAACAGAATGAAGCGAAAAGAGGGCTCTTATCTGACTGCCGGAACAGCCGGCCGTTTTGTGTTTGCTGCACTGATGTTTGCGGCCTATTTTGCAACGTATTCGGTTTTCTCCAAAAATCCACCCTACGCCGACAGTTACCGGGAAGTCACGAAGTCGATCGCCATGATTTTATCCGGCGCGATGTCCTATGTGTCCTTCACGGTCGCGGAGCTGCTTGTTTTCGTCCTGCTGACAGCGGCGCTGCTCTATCTTTCCTTTGCCATCTATAAAATGTGTGCGACCAGAGAGGTTCTGCCGCGCCTGCTCAGGATGCTTTCCAATATCCTCGCGTTTGGTTCGGCAATGCTGCTGTTGTTTTTTGCCCTGTATGGGGCCAACTATTTCTGTTCTCCGATTTCCGAACGCATGGGCTTGCAGGTGGGGGAGGCGGATAAATCCGACCTGATTGAACTGACGGAATTGATGCGCGACCGCGCCAATGAATATGCGGACATTGTTCCGCGCGATATGGAAGGGTTTTGCGAGTTTGGCAACTTCGCCGGCATGGCTGCGCTTGTTCCAATGGGCTATGAAACGCTTTCACAGGAATATGGGTTCCTTTCCAGTACATATGCGCCTGTGAAGAGCCTGTCTGCATGGAAGATCCTGGCCTCGTTTGGCATTTCGGGTATCTATGTTCCGTTTACGGGGGAGAGCATTGTTGTTCCGGACAGCCCAGATCAATCCATTATTTTTACGATGGCGCATGAAACGGCGCACCGCCTGTCCATTGCGCCGGAGGACGAGGCAAATTTCATTGCTTTTTTGTCCTGCCGGGCCAATACAGACCGGCGCGTGGCCTATTCCGGATATTTTATGGCGTATATCTATTGCGTCAATGCGCTGTATGCCGTGGATGCGGACAGCGCACGCGCTGTTCAGGCTGGTGTGAACGACAATCTGGCCAAGGACATTGCGCAGCACAACGAGAGTGCCCGGCGGTATGACGGCGTGCTTTCTAAAATTGGCGACCGCGTGAACGACGGATACCTCAAAAGCTATGGTCAGGCTTCCGGCACAGCCAGTTATGGTCTGATGGTGGATCTGCTGCTTGCGGCATATGCGGACGTTCTGTAAGGAGGATTTTTGTGTATACTTATCAACTGATACGGCGCGGGGACTATTCCGACGCGCATCTGATACGGATTACGGTGTTTGTGGAAGAACAGGGCTTTGTCAAGGAACTGGACGACTTGGACGATGAGGCGTGGCATGTCGTTGTATATGACGGCGATCAGCCTGCGGCAACAGCACGCGCTTTCCTGAATGACGAGGGCCTCTGTAAGATTGGCCGCGTGGCAGTTATGCGTGCCTATCGAGGGCAGCATCTTGGAGAACAAATGATGCTGTGGTTTGAAGAGGAATTAAAAAAGCTGGGTGCACGCCGGTTTAAGGTCAGCGCGCAGGTTCGCGCATCCGGATTCTATGAGAGACTCGGTTATGTCCGGCACGGGGAGGAATATTTGGACGAATATTGCCCGCATGTCGATATGTACAAGCCATCTCTGGCAGAAGAGGCAGAAACCGTATGAAAAAATGGAAAGGGTTGCTGCTGCTTCTGATCGTTGCCGCAGTGTTTCTCTATTTCCGCGAGGATGTCCGGTTTCGCGTGGTGGATACCGTGAGCGGATGGTTCCGCGAGGGTGTGGAATGGACGGAACTGAAGCCGGAAGACATAAAAGTCGTACAGAAGCAGCTTTCACAGCTGATGGCGGAGGAAAACTGCAGATATGATCAGTCGCTGATGCTGGTGAACGAAGAATACAGGCTCACGGATGCGTATACGGCGGCTGTTTCGGAATATAAGGACTCCGGTGTTTTCATGAATGATTGCATCATGGATGCTTATGCTGCGCTTGCCGCGGCCGTGCAGGCGCGCTTTGATGAAAAACTGTATGTGATGAGCAGTTACCGTACGGCGGAAGAACAGGAAGCACTGCTGGCGAGCGAAGGCAGCGATACAGCCGCCCAGACGGGCGCCAGCGAACACCAGACCGGGCTTGCCCTGGATGTTTACGTGCAGTATTATGCGGGGGATGGCTTTCTCAAATCGGAGGCGGGACAGTTTGTGAACGCGAACTGCCAGGACTACGGCTTTATTATCCGGTATCCGCGCGGCAGGGAGTCCGTCACGGGAATACGCTATGAACCATGGCATATTCGCTATGTGGGCGAACCGCACGCCGTAGTCATTGCTTCAAACGGCCTGACGCTGGAGGAATACATTGATCGGTTAAAACCGGATGTGTTTTTTCAGGTGGGGAATTATCTGATCTCACGGCAGCGCGGCGGGGAATTTTACGTCCCGGCGGTATACGAGGAACTGACCATTTCTCCCGACAACACAGGATATTATATTCTGACTGCCAAACTTTCTTAAAATACTGTCATGGTGCCTGAAACAGACAGTCCCGCATGCTAAAAGGGTATGCGGGACTGTTTTTGTTTCAGAAACAGTGAAAAAGGCCCGGTAAGTCTGCTTACCGGGCCTTGTCGTATCGGTTATGCCTGCGCACGCAGGGCTTCAGCCCTGGCGCGTGCCTTTTCCATCTGTTCTTCCACCATCATGTCCTTGACCTTCATCAGGCGGGAGAGATTGCCGCGCTCGTTCTCGTCGAGCTTCATGACGATATAGCGGATAGTCTCCTGCATCTGCGGGATCATGACATATTCAAGCGCATTGACGCGGCGGCGTGTCTTTTCGATCTCCGACGCAAGCAGCTGCGCGGATTTTTCCGCTTCCGCAAGGCGGAGCATCAGCTCCAGCGCGGCGTTCAGCTCGGAAATTGCCGCATCCAGCTCGCCGGAGGTTGCCGCAAAGCCATAGGGAAAAATTTCCGAGGGCTCGTCGTTTTTCAATTTGATCGAATATTTCGGCACATCCACGCTCATGACGTTTGTAAACGACATTTCAAGCGATACCGCCTGCTTGGGGCAGAGAAGCGATTGCTCCAGCATCTCAGGGGACATCACGGCAGCAGCCACCGTGAAACGGCGATAGGCATCCGTCAGCGCGTTTTCCACCTTCACACGGAGCGCGCGGTTTTCCCGGACAATATCGAGAAACTGCTTCATCATTTCATCGAGCTTGTCCTTCAGGAGCTTGTGTCCTCTTGTTGCGGTTTTCAGCCGCGTTTTGAGCCTCGTCAGCTCCATACGCGTGGGATTCACATTCATGACAGCCATGTCGGCTCACCTCCTGAAAACCGTTGTCATTCTTCGCTCTTTTCGGGGAAATACTTTTCGATAAACTGCGGTTTGATACGTTTCAGCTCGTTTTTCGGCAGGATGGAGAGCAGCTCCCAGCCGATCGAGAGCGTTTCCTCAATCGAACGGTTCGTATCATAACCCTGTGAGACATAGCGGTTTTCAAACTCGTCGGCAAACTTTGCATAAAGCTTGTCGATATCGGTCAGCGCAGCCTCACCGAGGATGGTCATGAGTTCCTTTGCGTCCTTGCCGCGTGCGTACGCCGCAAAGAGCTGGTTCATAACGCCGGAGTGGTCGGCACGGGTCTTGCCCTCGCCGATACCTTTATCCTTCAGTCGGGACAGGGACGGCAGAACGTCGACCGGCGGACGAAGGCCCTTACGGTAGAGGTCGCGGGAGAGGATGATCTGGCCTTCGGTGATGTAACCGGTCAGGTCAGGGATCGGATGGGTCTTGTCGTCTTCCGGCATGGTAAGGATCGGAATCAGCGTGATGCTGCCGTCACAACCCTCACGGCGTCCGGCGCGTTCGTACATGGATGCCAGGTCGGTGTACATATAACCCGGATAACCGCGGCGGCCCGGCACTTCCTTACGGGCAGCGGAAACCTCACGCAGCGCCTCTGCATAGTTCGTGATATCCGTGATGATGACCAGCACGTGCATGCCCTGGTCAAAGGCCAGGTATTCCGCGGCGGTCAGCGCCATACGCGGCGTGGAAATACGCTCGATGGCGGGGTCGTTTGCCAGATTCATGAACATGACCGTACGGTCGATGGAGCCGGTGCGGCGGAAGTCGTTGATGAAGAAGTCCGCCTCTTCAAACGTGATGCCGACGGCGGCGAAAACGACCGCAAACTGGCTGGAATTGTCAAGAACCTTTGCCTGACGCGCAATCTGCGCGGCGAGATCTGCATGCGGCAGACCGGAACCGGAGAAAATAGGCAGCTTCTGGCCGCGGACCAGCGTATTCAGGCCGTCGATCGCGGAAACACCCGTCTGAATGAACTCGGACGGATAGGCGCGCGCGGCGGGGTTCATCGGCAAACCGTTGATGTCGAGACGTTTGTCCGGCAGAAGCTCCGGGCCGTTGTCGATCGGGTTGCCGAGACCGTCAAAGACACGGCCGAGCATATCCGCGGAGACGCCCAGCTCAATGCCGTGCCCCAGGAAGCGAACGCTGGAATTTGCCAGATTAATGCCCGTAGAGGATTCAAAAAGCTGCACCAGAGCGTTGTCGCCCTCGACCTCCAGAACCTTACAGCGGCGGATTTCGCCGTTTTGCAGGCGGATTTCAGCCAGTTCACCATAGGTGACGCCTTCCACGTTCTGCACAAGCATCAGAGGGCCGGCAATTTCCTGTATGGTACGATATTCTTTAATCATAACTGCTCGCCTCCCTTTGCTATCAGTTCGCTGATCTGTGCGCGCATCTCAGATTCGATTTCGGCAAAAGCCTTCTGATAATTCGATTCGTTCTTTGCACGGCCGATGTTGTCGCGCGCGGGAATCGAGAAGAGGGCATTCATATTGGCGCCCTTTGCCAGCGCCTCACGGCCCATATCATAGTAGGAAAGAATCAGTCTCAAAAGCTGGAACTGCTTTTCGGAAGGACAATAGGCGTCCGTATCGCTCATGGCGTCCTGCTGGAGGAAGTCCTCGCGCAGCATACGCGCTTCTTCCAGAATCAGGCGGTCCTGCGGGGAAAGCGCGTCCACGCCGACGAGCTGGACGATTTCATTCAGTTCGGATTCCTGCTGCAGGAGAGAAATGGCTGAAGCGCGCAGCTTCGGGAAATCCGGGCTGATATTGTCGATATACCACTGCTGGAGACGATCCTCGTAAAGCGAATAGCTGTTCAGCCAGTTAATGGCGGGGAAGTGACGTGCGTAAGCCAGGGAGGAGTCGAGGCTCCAGAAAACCTTGACGATACGCAGCGTTGCCTGCGAAACAGGCTCGGAAATATCGCCGCCGGGAGGAGAAACAGCGCCGATGGCAGTCAGGGAACCTTCGCGGTCCTCACTGCCGAGGCAGATCACGCGGCCTGCGCGCTCATAGAACTGTGCAAGGCGGGAGGTGAGGTAAGCGGGGTAACCTTCTTCGCCGGGCATTTCTTCCAGACGTCCGGACATTTCACGCAGGGCTTCTGCCCAACGGGAGGTGGAGTCCGCCAGAATTGCAACGGCATAGCCCATGTCGCGGAAATACTCGGCGATGGTAATGCCGGTATAAATGGACGCTTCACGCGCCGCAACAGGCATATCGGAGGTATTTGCAATCAGGACGGTACGCTTCATCAGGCTTTCGCCGGAGCGCGGATCCTTCAGTTCCGGGAACTCGCGCAGAACATCCGTCATTTCGTTGCCGCGCTCGCCGCAGCCGATGTAAACGACGATATCAACGTCCGACCACTTGGCCAGCTGATGCTGCACAACGGTCTTGCCGCTGCCGAACGGGCCGGGAATAGCTGCCGTACCGCCGCGGGCGATGGGGAAGAGGGTATCCACGTTGCGCTGTCCCGTAATCATCGGGACGGTCGGGGAGAGTTTGGCCTTATAGCGGCGTCCCTGACGGACAGGCCAACGCTGCATCATGGAAAGCGGCACAATCGTGCCGTCCGCGTTTTTCAGCTCCGCAACAGTCTCTTCTACGGTAAATTCGCCGGATTTGATGCTGACGATCGTGCCGGAAAGCGTCGGCGGGACCATGATTTTGGTATCCACTGCGGCCGTTTCCTGCACATGGCCGATGATATCGCCGCCGATCACGGCATCGCCGACTTTTGCGATCGGCTCGAACTTCCATTTTTTCTTGCGGTCAAGCGACGGCACGTCGATACCGCGCTGAATGGAGCTGCCGACGAGGTCGCGGATGGTTTCCAGGGGACGCTGGATGCCATCGTAGATGGTGGTAATCAGGCCGGGGCCCAGTTCGACCGAGAGCGGCGCGCCGGTGGTGGCGACTTCATCTCCCGGGCCGAGGCCGGCGGTCTCTTCGTAAACCTGTATGGACGCCTGGTCGCCGCGCATCTCGATGATTTCGCCGATCAAACGATCGCGGCCGACGCGAACGACGTCAAACATATTCGCATCGGAAAGACCTTCCGCGACAACGAGCGGGCCGGAGACCTTTATGACTTTTCCATTGCCCATGTTTTTTCTTCCTTTCGAGTTAATCCCCGTCCACGGGGGAGATGATGTCCGCGCCGACCGCGCGCTCGACAGATTTCCGGACGGCGTCCAGGCCGATGCCGAGACTGCCGGATTTTCCGGGTATCAGAATGACAGCGGGAGTCAGCCTGTCTTTATAGACGGCAATCTCCGCCTCCATATAC